>CAZHPW010000028.1:0-24356 GCA_964534515.1 uncultured Christensenella sp. | reverse complement strand
GAAAACCGCTGAGAAGTGTTGTGAATGCTGAGGTTTTTGCTTGTTCAGTGGACACGCAATTAACACTTGTAAAGACATGCGCAGAACGTCGTGGTTTAGATGGGTGAATCGAAAAGTTTCCCTGGATGACCTTCCAGAGCAGGCTTATGTGCAACGATACCAGGATAACGAGGTATTGCAGGCTGTAACAGCCTTGCCTGAGAAATACCGTACAGTGGTGCTTTTGTATTACTACCAGGGAATGACACAGGATGAAATCGCACAGACGCTGGGCATACCCGTTTCCACAGTGAAAACCAGACTTAAACGGGCCAAGGACCGGCTGCGTGACAGCTTGAAAGGATGGGTGCCGGATGAGCAGTTTCTTTAAAGACCAAGTCAATTATACGCTCGCCGGCCTGGACTGGACGGCGGCAGACAGCCTGGAAACCCTTGGGATGATGAAAGGGGAAATTAAAGTGAAAAAAAGAATGACATTTAGCATGGCCATAGCGCTCACCGTCATGGTGCTCGGCATGGCATTGGGAATTGCGGAGATTATCCGCTATAGCGTGACGGACTATCACGGATTAGATACCGAATTCTACCAGGAACACATCATTCCAATTCAGAAGGAGGATAAAAATGAGGACGTATCCATCTTCTTAAATGACGCGGTATTTGATGGGGAGAGGTTGGTATTGGCAATGGAAATCCAGCCTGTATCGGGAGAGACAGTGTATTTGGTTCCCCAACTAAGGGGTACAAGTGCTGGTAAATCCTTTGAGTCCCATATCGCCGGTTCCCGGGGCGGGGACTTTAATGAGGGGTTCTGGGTAGGCAAAGCAGGTGAACTGAATTTTACGGATGGCAAGTATGGCTTTGACGCACAGGTTCATAAAGAATACGCGAGCGATGAGTTGAGTTGGAACCTGACGTTTGATGTGCTAAAGCCGGTTTGGGATATTGCGATGGATACTTCCGGATACGCTGATGATTCAGATAGAGGGATCAATCACACTGAATGGGAAAAGCTGTTCAAGGAAGCCTATCAGAATCAAAAGATTATGCTGGGAAACCAATATGACCTGATGATGTTCAGCCGCTTGCTTCCCGGGCAAGAGGGCGACCCCTTGGCGCAGCGTTTGATTGATTCCGGAGCGTTTAAGAGCGCGGGCAGTCTTAAAGTTGAGTTTGTTACATCCAATGAGAGCTCCAGCATTTCATCAATTGCCGGGAAAACCTTGGAGTTTGATGGTTACAGTATCAAGATTGAAAGTTTGGATGTGTCCTTTATGCGGGCAAGCTATGCTTTTACTGTGAACATCACCGACCCGGCTGGCAAACTCCAGTTGTATGTGGGTGACAATTTGATTGACTTTCATCCCGTAGCGAATGGTCAATCCTTGCGCATGGTAACTACAGCCGGTGGAGTGCTGGATGCAGATTCCCCGAAAACCGGAGCGCGTTATACCGGGGAGTTTATCGGCATTGGTGAAATGCCGGAAGAAGTGACATTTAAGCCGTTTTACTATGACGCCCAGGGGAACTCGGTTGAGTTGGAGATTGGTGAGTTTACTGTACCGCTGAAGTGACTTGCGGAATGGTCAACCATCGCATAAAGGTTTCTACATACTAGTCATAAAGGAAAGACATGACCTGAAAGAAATTTAATTCAAAATTAAAGTTTTCTGGAGGGGGCGCGGGGGAGGCTCTTTTTCAAAAGAGCCTCCCCCGCAAACTACAAATCCATATTTATAGTCCAGTCAGACCTGGATGTTTATCCCGTCTAAACCCCTAAGCCCCTACTACTCCGACAGCGCGATGAAGGCGTCCAGGAGGTCCTTGGCCCTGTCCTTGGCCTTGTCCATGCTCTCCTTGTGGCTGGCGCCGGAGTAGAACTTGATTTTGGGCTCGGTGCCGGAGGGGCGGGCGCAGACCCAGGCGCCGCCTTCCAACTCAAAGTAGACCACATCAGAGGGCGGGAAGCCCATGTCGGTCACCTGGCCGTTTTTGTTCATCTTGCCGGAGAGGTAATCGCGGGAGGCGAGCACCTTGATGCCGCCGATTTGCGCGGGCGCTTCGCGGCGCAGTTCCTTCATGATGCTGATGATTTTCTCGGCGCCTTCCTTGCCCGGGTAGGTGGCGGAATGGACTTCCTCGGCGTAGTAGCCGTAGCGCTTGTAAATCTGCTGCAGGCGGTCAAAGAGGGTGATGCCCTCATCCATGCATACGCAGGTGGCTTCGGCCAGGAGGAGGGCGGCGTTGACAGCGTCCTTGTCGCGCACCGAGGTGCCGGAGAGGTAGCCGTAGGACTCCTCAAAGCCAAAGAGGAAGGTGTGTTCGCCGCTTTCCTCAAACTGCTGGATTTTTTCGCCGACGAATTTGAAGCCGGTCAACACCTCAAAGAGGGTAACGCCGTAGTCCTCACAGATGGCGTTGGCCAGCGCCGTTGACACAATGGACATGACGGCGGCGCCGTCCCCTGGCAGGGTGCCCAGCTTTTTCTTCTGGGAGAGGATGTGATGCAGGAGGAGGGCGCCAATCTGGTTGCCGGTGAGGGTGCGGAATTCGCCGGTCTCGTCCATCGCGCAGACACCCAGGCGGTCGCAGTCCGGGTCGGTGCCCAGGATGACGGTCGCGCCGACCTTCTTGGCCAGGGGAATGGCCAGGGTGAAGGCGGCGGGGTCCTCAGGGTTGGGCGCTTTGACGGTGGAGAAGGCCGGGTCGGGCAGCTCCTGCTCGGGCACGACGGTGACCTTTTGGATGCCGGCGCTCTTGAGCGCGCGCCGGACGGGCAGGTTGCCGGAGCCGTGCAGGGGCGTGTACACGATGGACAGCTTGTCTCCCACCTGCTTGACCAGCTCGGGGCAGACCATGAGGTTTAAAACCATCTCGTTGTAGGGGCCGTCAATGTCCTCGCCCATCATGGTGAGCAGGCCCTTGGCCTTGGCTTCGTCCTCGGGCATGGGCAGGCACTCCTCAAAGGTGAGGCTGCGGATTTTCTCGGTCATGATGTCGGCGGCCTTGGGGGACAGCTGGGCGCCGTCGGGGCCGTAAACCTTAAAGCCGTTGTACTCGGGTGGGTTGTGGGAGGCGGTGATGACGACGCCGGCCGCGGCGCCTACATGGCGCAGGGCGAAGGAGAGCAGGGGCACGGGGCGCAGGCTTTCAAACAGTTTGACCTTAACGCCGCGCTGGGCCAGAACCAGGGCGGTTTCCTTGGCGAAGCGGTCGGAGTACTTTCTGGAGTCAAAGCCGATGGTGACGCACTTGCCGCGGCTGTCCTCGTCCGAATTGAGGTAGTCGGCCAGGCCGGCGGCGGCGCGGCGGATGGTAAAGATGTTCATGCGGTTGCGCCCGGCGCCGATGATGCCGCGCATGCCGCCGGTACCAAAGGCCAGGTCCTGGTAGAAGCGGTCTTCCAGGGCTTTGGGATCTTCCTTGGCCTTTAACAATTCCTCGGTCAAATCCTGTTCATCCTTGGCCAAAATCAACCATTGTTCAAGCAGTTTTTCAAACGCCATTGTGATGCCTCCGTTCTTTTTGTCCTGTTGAGGACAGGAAAACCCGCCCTTTTGCTTATGTCCTTCTTTGTTGTTCATTATATATGAAGCGCCATTTGCCCGCAAGGGAGGGAAAGCCTTGTGTTTTCTGATTTTATTTCATTTGCGCCTTGACCCTGTAATGGTTTTGTAATAGAATGTCAAATAGATATTTGTCACTTGCAATTCCGAGTGTGAGTCTGGAGGATAATCGCATGGTTCGAACTGACTGGATGGCCGGCCTACGCCGCGCAGCCTGCCTGCTGCTCGCCCTCATATTGATGGGGACGCTCTTGCCCGCTCAGGCGGAGGTCACCCACGGCATCATGACCGGGGATAAGGTGCTCTTCCGCAAAACGGTCACCGGGAGCGACTACTGGGACCGGCTAGACACGGGCTGGGTCATCAAGACGCTGTCCTCGGTTAATTATGACGGCCACAAGTGGTACAAGGCGGAGGCCAACATCCCCGTCGCGCCCGACCGCACCTATACCGGCTACATCCGCGCCGACTTTGTGCGCATGCTGACGGCTGAGGAAGAAAAAGCCTGGCTGGCCAGCAAGCAGCAGCCCTTCCTGGGCGTCAATACCGGCGCGCAGGCCCAGCAGGAGGAAGGCACCGTTGTCGCCCCTCCGGGTGAGGGCGGCACCCCGGCTGCCACCACGACCACCACCGCCGGCACGCTGAAAATTACCAAAACCAGCACCAACCTGCGTGAAGTGCCGGGCGGCAAATCGCTCTGGCAGTACCCGATTGATACCCAACTGCCCTTTGCCGAGGCGCCGGTCTTCTCCGGCGGCTATTACTGGACCAAGGTCACCGATACCGCGAGGAACCTGACCGGCTATGTGCGCTCGGACTGCTATGTGGTGGTTTCCGGCGCGCAGAACACCCAGGCGCCCACCACGACGACCGCAACGGCTAACATCCGCATCACCCTGGGCAAGACCAACCTGCGCGAGGCCCCCGGCGGCACGGTGTTATCCGTGCTGGAGCGCAACGCCATTTTGCCCTATTACGGCGTGCCCACCGCCCAGGGCGGCTATAACTGGGTTTACGTCTATGACAACATCTCCAAACAATACGGCTATGTGCGCTCGGACTGCTATGAGTTCGTCTCCGGCGCGGCTGTGCCGGTTGTGACCCCGCGCCCGGTGGATACCACGGCCGCGGGCTACATCATCACCACCAAGTCAGCCATCAATCTCCGCAAGACCGCCCAGGTGAACGCCGAGGTCGTTGGCAAGGTGGACATCCGCCAGGTCTATGCCCTCACCGGCGCTGTGCAGTCCGCCAGCGGCTATTCCTGGTACCCGGTGTCGGTTAACGGCCAGGACGGCTTTGTGCGCGGCGACTGCGCGCGGCTGCTGACCAACAACGAGCTCATCGGCTATTTGAACAACAACCAGATTCCCGGCACCACCCCGCCCTCCGGCGGCGCGCCCGTGACAACCGGGTACGTTGTGACCACCATGGACAAGGTCTATATCAGGGCCACCGCCAGCCAGGACGCCAGAACGCTGACCCTGGTTGAAAAGGAAGGCACCGCGTTTGAACTGATGTCCACCGTCACCTCCGGCGGCCGCCTCTGGTACAAGGTGTCCTACCAGGGCCAGGAAGGCTATATCCTGGGCTCCGTGTCCCGCATGATGACCAACGCCGAGTACCTGGAGTACATCAAGACCCAGCCCACCGCCACCCCGGCGCCCGCGCCGACCGCGGTGCCTCCGCTGGCCCAGCTGAGCTCCACCGCGCTCACCAGCATGGAAAAGGTCATCATCCGCTCCGCCGCCACCACCGCCAGCACCAACCTGGCCATCATCTACAAGATGGGCACGGTGGTCGCGCTGCGCGGCCAATCCACCCAGGTGGGGCGTGATACCTGGTACACCGTGCGCGTGAACGGCATCAACGGCTGGATTCGCGGCGACCTGCTGCGCATTCTGACCAAGGAAGAGGAAGCCGCGCTCAACGCCGTGGGCGATCCGGACGCGCTGACCACCGCCAGCTACCGCACCCTGCAACTGGGCTCCTCAGGTGAGGACGTGACCAGGCTGCAAAACGAATTAAACCGCCTGGGCCTGCTCAACAGCGCCTATGTCACCGGCACCTACAACTCTGAAACCGTGGCCGCGGTGCGCACCTACCAGCAAAACAACGGCCTGACGGTGGACGGCATCGCCGGCAGCAACACCCAGCACAAGCTCTACGGCACGGTGCCGGAGGATACCTACACCCCCGGCGGCGGCAGCACCGTGACCCCCACTTTGTACCCGGTTGAAATTGTGGATTGGTACAAGGGCGACATCAATTCCTTCTGGGGCCGGGGCGAAGTGGCTGTCATCACCGATGTGAGAACCGGCATCTCCCTGCGCATCAAGCGCTGGGCGGGCGCCTACCACATGGACGGTGAGCCGCTGACCGCGGCTGACACCGCCGCGCTCAACAAGATTTACGGCGTGAGCGATTCCCAGCAGATTCTGGAGCGCAACCTCTACCAGCGCCGCTCGCTGTGGGTCACCTTAAAGGGCCGCACTTTCGCCGCCAGCCTTTACGGCGTGCCGCATAACTACCCGGATGGGGACACCATCTCCAACAACAACTTCAGCGGCCAGCTGTGCGTGCACTTCTACAACTCCCGCACCCACTCCTCCGGCGTTGTGGACTCTGACCACATGAAGGCTATCCGTTACGCGTATGACCAAGCGCCAAGCAGAAAATAAGTTTCCGGTTATCATTATCGGCGGCGGGGCATCCGGCCTCGCCGCCGCTTGCGTCCTTTCTCAAAGGAAGGTGCCCTTTCTTTTGATGGAAAAGGAGAGGAAGCTGGCAAGGAAGCTGCTGGCCACCGGCAATGGACGCTGCAACCTGATGAACAGGGGCGAGCCGGTCTATTTTGGTGATTGGGCTTTCGCGCAAAAGGTGCTGTCCGTATGCGGGGTGCAGGAAGTCAGCGCCTTTTTTGAGGGCATCGGCCTTGCCTTTTTTGAGGAGGAGTTGGGCCGCTGTTACCCGCTCTCCCGCCAGGCGGGCAGTGTTTTGGACGCGCTGACCGGTTGTATATCAACCTTTGAGGGCGGCAAACTGCTGACCGAATGCGAGGCCCTGGACATCAAAAAGGCCGGGGCAGGCTTTGAGGTCAAAACCAATCAGGGCAGTTTTTTCTCGGATAAGGTGCTTTTGGCCGTCGGCAGCCCCGCCTCGCCCAAACTGGGCGGCACGGACAGCCTGCTCCCGGGCTTGAAAGCCCTGGGGTTCAAGGCTGTGCCCTTTTCCCCCGCGCTTTGCGCAATCGTGACACAGACCAAAGAGATAAAAGGCTTTTCCGGCCTGCGCGTGCCGGCCACGCTCACCCTAAATTGGGATAACAACCCGGTGGACGCGGCGGCGGGTGAGGTGCTGTTTACCGATTATGGGCTCAGCGGCCTGTGCGCGATGCAATTGGCGCGCGCCGCGGAGGAAGGGCTTAAAAAGAACAAGGCGGTCAGCGTGAGGCTTGATTTCTCCGCCCTGCTTGGCTTAAAAGACGCGCTGTACAGGCGGCTGAAGCCGGTGGAGATGGAGGTGGCTGATGACTCCGCCATCAAAGCCTTGTTAAACGACCGCCTCAAGCGCCTGGGCAAGGAACGCCTGTACACCGGCCTGCTGCCCCAGCAAATGGCCGCGAAAATGAGCACCTTGACGATAGCGCAGGCGGCGGACTTCCTGTCCGGCTTGCGCTTTGCGGTTAGCGGTATCAAGGGCTTTGAGCAGGCGCAGGTGGCCTCCGGCGGACTGTCCTGTGAGCAGTTTGAGCCGGAGACCCTGATGTCCCGCCTGATCCCGGGCTTATATGTAACCGGCGAGGTATTGAATGTGGACGGGGACACCGGCGGCTTCAACCTGCTCTTCGCCTGGGCGACGGGCATCCTGGCGGCAAGGGACATCGCCAAAGCCGTATAAACCTGTCCTCTGTAAAAACCCGGTAAAACCTGCCCTCTTCATGGATTTGAAGGGGCTTTTTTCTGCCTTTCATCGCCCATGGGGGTATGATTGCTTTGACTTGACGGATTAAAGGAGAACGCATGAGCCAAGCCGCCTACAAAACCCTGGGGAAATTGGAAAAGAGACAAAGGCTGAAGGAAATTGCCCTGGTCTTTTTAAAGCTGGGCCTGGTCGCCTTCGGCGGACCGGCAGCCCACATCGCCATGCTGGAGGAAGAGGTGGTCACCAAGCGGCAGTGGCTGAGCCGGGAAAGCTTCCTGGACCTGCTCAGCGCCACCAATTTAATCCCCGGCCCCAACTCCACCGAGATGGCCATCCACGTGGGCTTTTCCCGCGGCGGGCCCTTGGGCCTGCTGCTGGCCGGACTGTGCTTCATCCTGCCGGCCATGGCCATTGTGCTGGTGTTCGCGTCGCTCTACGCCGCCCACGGCCAGGTGCGCGAGGTGGAAGGCCTGCTGTACGGCATGAAGCCGGTTATCTTAGCGGTCATCCTGCAGGCCTTGCTCCGGCTGTCCAAAAGCGTCATCAAAGGCTGGCTGCCGGCCGCTGTGGCGGCGCTTATTTTCATCCTCTATTTTTTGGGACTGCCGGAGATACCGCTGCTGTTTTTGGCCGGGCTCGCTGTGATGCTCATCAAAAACCAGGAGCGCATCAAGAACAGGATGTTCACCCTGCCCCTCCTCCCGCCCGTCCTCATGACCACCGCCCTGTCCCCGGCTTTGGACGCGGCCGCCAAACTGCCGGTTAGCAACATCTTCCTGATTTTCTTAAAAATCGGCACCTTCCTCTATGGCAGCGGCTATGTCCTGCTGGCCTTTTTGGAGCGGGAATTCGTCAGCGTTCTGGGCGTGCTCACCAACCAGCAATTGCTGGACGCGGTGGCTGTCGGCCAGTTCACGCCCGGCCCGGTCTTCACCACGGCCACCTTTATCGGATTTCTGTTAAACGGCTACCCGGGCGCCTTCGCCGCCACCATTGGCATCTTCCTGCCCTCCTTCCTCTTGGTCTACTTTTTAAACCCCTTGGTGCCCCGGATGCGCAAATCGCCCTGGCTGGGCGCGGCGCTGGACGGGGTTAACGCGGGCTCCCTGGCGCTGATGGCCGCGGTCAGCCTTAAACTGGGCCTCTCTTCCCTCAATGACGCTTTTACCATCATTCTGATGCTCATTTCCCTGTTTGTCATGGTGCGATTCAAGCTCAACTCCTTCTGGCTGATTCTGCTGGGGGCGCTGTTGGGCTTCCTGGTCAAAAAGGTGTTTAACGAACAGACAGACAAGGCTGCGCTGAACGCGCGGCCCTTTTCATGTTCGGTTTTTTACTTGGTTTTTGGGCGCTGGCGGCCGTTTCCTGTGCTATACTTTGGCCTAATCAGATTTTGGGAGGTTGACAATGCGCAGCGCCTTCAAAGCGGCCTTTCCCCTGACCCTGCCTGTGATGGCGGGCTATCTTTTTTTGGGGTTGGGCTTTGGCGTGGTCTTAAACCAGGCCGGCTACGGCGCGGGCTGGTCCTTGTTGATGAGCACCGGTATTTACGCCGGGGCGATGCAGTATGTGACGGTGGATTTGCTGGTCGCGGGCGCGGGGCTCATGGAAAGCGCGCTCATGGCCTTGATGGTCAACGCCCGCCATTTGTTTTACGGCCTCACCATGGCCGGTCGCTATGCCGATAGCGGCAAATGGAAGCCCTACCTGGCCTTTTCCCTGACGGATGAGACCTTTGCCCTCTTAAGCCTGACCAAGGCGCCAAAGGGCATCCCCGAGCCCCAGTTTTACGCCGCGGTCTCCCTGCTCAACCAGGTTTACTGGGTCACCGGTTCCCTGCTGGGCTCTATTTTGGGCCAGGTGCTGCCCTTTGACTTGTCCGGCATCGAGTTTGCCATGCCCGCCCTCTTTGTGGTCATGCTGGTGGAGCAGTGGCGGCAGAAACACGCGCGGCTCAGCGTGCTGCTGGGCCTTGGCGCTTCGGTGGTGTGCCTGCTCATTTTGGGCGCTGAGCGCTTTACCGTGCCTGCCATGCTGCTTATCATCGGCCTGCTCTTTCTGTTTAAAAAGCAGGTGCTTGCAGTGGAGGAAGCCGCATGAAAACCTTCCTCATCATTTTGGTGGTGGCCTTGATGACAGCCCTTTTGCGGTTTTTACCCGTCTATCTGCTCGGCCGAAAGGGCAGGGAGCTGCCCGGGCCGGTTCTTTACCTGACCCGCGCCATGCCGGCCGCCATCATTGGCCTCTTGGTGGTCTTTAGCTTAAAAGGCACCAATTTCGTCGTCTGGCCGCACGGCGTTCCGGCGCTCGCGGGCGTGGTGACGGCGGCCGTGCTTCAGTATTTTAGAAAGAACACCCTCCTGAGCGTGTTTTGCGCGACCGCGGTGTACATGCTGCTCATCCGCGTGATGTAAAACAATCTGTTGCCTTTTTTTCATTCCGGGCGTATAGTCATGCCGATTCCAAGGGGGTGAGTGCCATGAAGAAAACAACAGCCATACCGGCGTTCTCAAAAGATGCCTTTTGGACCAGAAGCGCCGTGGACAACCTGGCTGCGGCCGGCATTACGCAAAAGGGCTTGGACAGCACGGAAGCCCAGCAAAGGCTGAACACTTACGGCCTTAACTCCCTGAAAGAAAAACAGCGCGAGTCCGCGCTTCAAATGCTGCTGGGTCAGTTTAAAAACCCGCTGGTTTTGATATTAATCTTCGCGGCGATTATCTCAGCCTTGGTCAATGAATATGTGGATACCCTCATCGTGCTTCTCATCGTCTTGGCAAGCGCGCTATTGAGCTTTACCCAGGAATACTCCGCCGGCAAGGCGGTCAGCAAACTGCGCTCCCAGGTCACGCTCAATTCCACTGTCCGGCGGGACGGCGTTGAAACCACCCTGCCTACTGAGCAATTGGTGCCGGGGGACGTCGTCATCCTCTCAGCCGGGAGCCTCATTCCGGCTGACGGCATTGTGCTGTCCGCCAAAGATTTCTTTGTCAACGAGGCTGCCCTGACCGGTGAAACCTTCCCGGTAGAGAAGGAGCCCGGCACCTCAGGGGAAAAGGATTCCCTCTCCAAGCGCGGCAACATGGTCTTCATGGGCACCAGCGTGCGCTCCGGCACGGCGGAGGTGCTCCTGATGAAAACCGGGCTGTCCACCGAGTTTGGCAAAATCGCGGAGAAGCTCAACCAGGGGCCCGAGGAGACCGAGTTTGAGAAGGGCGTCCGCAAGTTTGGCTACCTGCTGTCCAAAATCATGCTGCTCTTGATTACCGGCATCTTCATTGTGAACACCCTGTTCAGACGGCCGATACTGGATTCCCTGCTCTTTGCCATCGCCCTGGCGGTCGGGCTGACGCCGGAACTTTTGCCTGCCATCATCTCCATCAGCCTGTCCAAAGGCGCGCAGAGCATGGCCAAAAAGGGCGTCATTGTCAGGCGTTTAAACGCCATTGAGAACCTGGGCAGCATGGACATCCTCTGCACGGACAAGACCGGCACCCTCACCTACGGTGTGGTGGAACTGGGCGACACGCCGGACGCGGGCGGACAGGATTCCAAGGATGTTTTACATTACGCCGCCCTTAACGCGGCCTTCCAGACCGGGATAAAGAACCCCCTGGATGAGGCCATCCTCAAAAAAGCCGCGCCAGAAACCGCGGGCATTGTGAAGCTGGAGGAAATCCCCTATGACTTCCAGCGCAAGCGCTTGAGCATCGTGGTAGACGAGGGCAGGGGCCCGATACTCATCACCAAGGGCGCTTTGAGCATGGTTTTGTCCGTGTGCGCTGATGTTTCTTTGGACGGCAAGGCCCAGCCCCTTGACGCGGGCAAGCGGGAGGACATCAACCACCGCTTCAGCGCGTACAGCGACCAGGGCTTCAGGGTATTGGGTCTGGCCACCAAGACGGTGGACAAAAAAGCCGCCTACACCGTGGACACGGATGAGCGGGATATGTGCTTCCTGGGCTTCCTCCTCTTTGCGGACAAGCCGCGGGAGGACGCGATGGCAACCTTGAAGGAGTTGGCCGACCTGGGGGTGTCGGTCAAAATCATCACCGGGGACAACCGCCTGGTCGCGCGCTATGTGGCCGACGCTATCGGCCTGCCGGATGACAGCGTGCTGCCCTCTGAGGATTTCGCCAACCTGAGCGAGGAAGAATTTGGCCAATTGGCGGTCAAGACCGGCGTCTTTGCCGAGGTCGACCCGGCGCAGAAGGAGCAGATTATCAGGGCCCTCAAAAAAATGGGACATGTGGTCGGCTACATGGGGGACGGCATCAACGACGCCCCCGCGCTCAACACCGCGGACATCGGTATTTCTGTGGAGACGGCGGTGGATGTGGCCAAGGAGGCGGCGGATTTTGTCCTGCTCAAACAGGGGCTTAACGTGCTGGTGGAGGGCATCAAGCAGGGCCGGCGCACCTTTGCCAACACGCTCAAATACATCTACACCACCACCAGCGCCAATTTCGGCAACATGGTGTCCATGGCCGGCGCCTCGCTCTTTTTGCCCTTCCTGCCCATGCTGGCTAAACAAATTTTACTCAACAACTTCCTGTCTGACTTCCCCGCCATAGGTATCCCGGGGGACAATGTGGACGAGGAGATGCTCATCAAGCCCAGGCGTTGGGATGTCAAATCCATCCGCAACTTCATGGTGGTCTTTGGCCTGGTCAGTTCGCTCTTTGACTACGCCACCTTTGCCCTCTTGCTGCTTATCGCCAAGGCGCAGGCGCCCCAGTTCCAGACCGCCTGGTTCATTGAGTCCCTGCTGTCTGAACTGGTCATCGCCCTGGTGGTCAGGACCAGGCGGCTCTTCTTCCGCTCAAAGCCCGGGCGCGTTTTGTGGGTGTCCACCCTCATCGCGGCGGTGTTAACCCTGGTCATTCCCTACCTGCCCTTCGCCTCCGCCCTGGGCTTTGTGCCCCTCCCGCTGTGGCTGATGGCTTCCCTGGTCGGGCTGACCCTCCTGTATGTGCTGGCGGCTGAAATCGCCAAGAAAATCTATTTCGGCAATCCCAAGAACTAAAATCAATAACAGAGAAAGCCCGGAACATTATTGTTCCGGGCTTTTCTCATCAGTGGCTTGGTTTATGAGCCGAAGATTGCCGCCGCGTCCGCCATGTTGTGGATGACTTCAACCCCAAAGGGGCAGCGCTCCTCACAGGAACCGCAGGCGATGCAGTCGCTTCCCCTGGCGGAAAGGGATAAATAGTGCTGGGTGATGCTGGGCGGGATGTCGGACAGATTGAGTTTCGCGATATCCCGGTAGCGGTTGACTGAGGCGATGTCAATCCCGGCGGGGCAGGGCTGGCAGTGGTTGCAGTACACGCAGGCGCCGTGCATTGTCTCAGGCGTTGCGGAGACCACCAGGCCATAGTCCTTTTCTTCTTCGCTCATACGCAGGTATCGGCAGGCTTCGTCTACTTCCTCCGCGCTGGAATACCCCACCATGGCTGTCGCGACCGCGGGGCGGGTGAGGGCGTAATGGATGCACTGGCCCACGCTCATCGCCGCTTTAAAGGGGCTGGTTTCCTTTTTGAGCAGCTTGCCCGCGCCCAGGGTTTTCATCGTGGTGATGCCCACGCCCTTTTGCTCACAGGCCAGGTACAGGGCGGCGCGCTCCGGGCTGACCCCTTGCAGGCGGCGGTCGCTTAAGCTGCCCATCATCTCATCCAGGCTGGAGTCGCCCGCGTTCATGTCAAAGGCGGGGTTGACGCTGAACATCAGGGTTTCCAGGATGCCCATCTCCACCAGTTTCCGGGCGATGAGCGGGTTGTGGGAGGTGGCGCCGATATGGCGGATGATGCCCTGCTTTTTGAGGTCCTGGGCATACCGGACAATGCCGTTGTCCATCACCTGGCGCAGCGCCTCCTCCGTGTCCATGAAGAAGAGCATGCCAAAGTCGATGTAATCGGTTTTCAGGTCAATGAGCAGGTTCTCAAAATACCGCTTGCAGGTGTCCAGGTCGCGGCTGATGTCATACTGCTCCTTCAAATCCACAGAGCATAAGGCCCCCTGGATTTGGATGTCTTTGCGCCGCGCGCCCAAAGCGCGGCCGATGTTTTTCCTGACTTCGCTGCCCGGCATAAACAGGTCCATCATGTTGATGTTGTTGTCCAGTACCCGATTGACGACTGCCTCAACCTGCTCATAGGGTTTGCGGTCCAGGTGCTCCGCGCCAAAGCCGATGACGCTGGCCTTCCTTCCTGTTCTGCCCAAATTACGGTATTCCATGCCGTCCCCCTTTCACGCTTATCAATATTTGCCGTCCAACAAGGACGATAGGATATCCCTCATGGCTTTGTGACCTAAATAGTGGTTTGGTTGTCGCTGCCCTGACCCAGCATTTTTTTCCATTTCTGGCCGGTGGGCGTCGTGGCCAGGCCGCCGCCCGCGGTTTCCTTCAGCGCCAGGGGCAGGCTCAAGCCGATGGTGTACAGCGCCTGGATGACCTCATCCGGCGGCACCCGGCTCTCAATCCCGGCCAGGGCCATCTCCGCCGCCGCCAGCGCGTTGGCGGCGCCCGCCGCGTTGCGCTTGATGCAGGGCACTTCCACAAGCCCCGCCAAGGGGTCACAGGCCAAGCCCAGCATGTTTTTGAGCGCGATGGCCACCGCCTGGGCGGACTGGCGCGGGCTGCCGCCCGCCAACTCCACCAGGGCCGCCGCCGCCATGGCGGAAGCCGAGCCGACCTCGGCCTGGCAGCCGCCCGCCGCGCCTGAAATCATCGCGTTGTTGGCGATGACATAGCCAATCGCCCCGGCGCAAAACAGCGCCAGCACGATGTCCTCATCCGTCTTCTTGAGCCTTTCCTGGGCCGAGAGCAGGATGCCCGGCAGCACGCCGCAGGAGCCGGCTGTGGGCGTCGCGCAGATGAGGCCCATGGCGGCGTTGACCTCGTTGGTGGCCAGCGCGTAGGACAGCGCGTTTAAAAAAGTGGCGTCCGTCAGCGTCTCTCCCTTTTGCGCGTACTCATTTAGCAGTCTGGCGTCGCCGCCGGACAGGCCGGAGTGGCTGGTCACGCCCTCAAGGCCGCGTTTGGCGGCGGCCTTCATCACCTCAAAGGAGGCGCTCATTTCGCTGAGAATATTTTCCCGGCTTTTCTGGGTCTGTTCCACCTCGTTCTCAATCATGATTTGGGAGATGGGCAGGCCTTTTTCTTCGGCGAGCGCGACCAATTCCTGAATGTTTTTAAACACGGTGCTTCTCCTATAAATCCAGCTGGATGGTTTTGAAGATGTGCGGCTGGCCCTGAATCAGGCGGACCAGGTCACTGTTGACGGGCTGGTCGGTCTCAATCACCATCAGCGCGTCCTGGCCCCTGTTGGCCCGGGAGACCTCCATGTGGCTGATGTTGATTTCGTATTCCGCCAGCAGCCTGGTGACGGCCGCGATGGCGCCATAGGCGTCCCGGTGGAAGATGAGCAGGGCCGGGGCCTCGCCGGATAAATGCAGGTCAAAGCCGTCCACCCGGGTAATCTGCACCAGGCCGCCGCCGATGGAGATGCCGGTGACGGACATTGTGTGCTCATCCGCGTTTAGAACAATGGTGACCGTGTTGGGATGGACGGGCACGGCGGCCTCCTCCAGAATCCTGTAGGTCAGCCCGGTCTCCTCCGCCAGTTCAAAGGCGTTTGGGATGCGCGGGTCAGAGGTCGCTAGCCCCATGACCCCGGCTAAAATGGCCACGTCGGTCGCGTGCCCGCGGTAGGTGCGCGCGAAAGAGCCGAAGAAGTGGATGTCCACTTCCTTCGGCGCGCTGCCAAAGAGCTTGCGCGCCAACTGGCCGATGCGCACGGCGCCGGCTGTGTGCGAGCTGGACGGGCCGACCATGATGGGCCCGATGATGTCAAATACGCTGCGGTACTTCACTTTTTTCTACTCCGTTGCGTTTTTATGTGCGTACCCCATCATACCACACAGGCTTCGCCTTGTCTTTGCCACGTAAAGCCGATTAGTGGATAATCAGGACGAGTGTCAAGTTGAGCAACAAACCAAAAGCAGCCCATTAGGGCTGCTTTTTCATAGGATTCTGACTTACCAGGTGATGGTGTCCGGGTCGGTCGCATAGCCGACCACGCCGTCCATTTTGGTGATGGTCGCCATGTCCTCATCGCTCAAAGCGAAGTCAAACACCTGCAGGTTTTCAACAATCCTCTCCGGCGTTACGGACTTGGGCAGCGGGTTGTAGCCGCGCTGCAGGCTCCAGCGGATGGCGACCTGGGCCACCGTCTTGCCGTACTTGTCCGCGATTTCCTTCAGCTCTGGCACGGAAAACAACTTGCCCGTGCCCAGGGGGCTGTATGCCTGGGGCAGCATGCCCTTCTCGCGGCTGTAGTTGACCGTCTCCTCCTGCTTATCGCCCGGG
Source organism: uncultured Christensenella sp. (assembly GCA_964534515.1). GTDB lineage: Bacteria > Bacillota > Clostridia > Christensenellales > Aristaeellaceae > UBA6115. The sequence continues at coordinate 8,498 of CAZHPW010000028.1, read as the reverse complement.
CACAGGCGCAATTGGTTAATCTGGGGTTTGACCTTCGCGGTCTCAAGCAGCGCGTCAATGTGCTTTTTCCGGAAGTTGCTGATGCCCAGTGAGCGGATTTTGCCGGCCTTGTGGGCGTCTTCCATCGCGCGCCAGGATTCCGAATTCATGTGCGCCCAGTCATCCTTGTACTTCACCGGCACCGGCCAGTGCAGCAAAAACAAATCCATGTAATCCGTGCCCAGTTTCCTCAGGCTCTCGTCAATGGCTTTGGTGGTCTCCTCATACCCGCGCACGCCATTTTGCAGCTTTGAGGTGATGAACAGGTCCTCACGCTTGATGCCGCTGGCTTTCACCGCGTCGCCCACGCTCTCCTCATTGCCGTAGCCCTGGGCGGTGTCAATGTGCCGGTAACCGGCCTTCAGCGCCGCGAGCACCGAGTCATAGGCTTCCTCGCCGTTTTGCACCTGCCAGGTGCCAAAGCCGACCACGGGTATCTTTTCCCCGTTTTGCAGGGTGTACACTTCGTTCAAATGGCTCATCTTGTCCTCCTTTTTGCCTTGTGGCATACTATTTGCATTGTAACCATTTTCTTTCAGGTTCAGTCAATAAGCGTCCTGATGGGTACATTCCTTACAGTAAAACGAGGAGGAAGGCGTATGGAACTTAAAAAGGTCTTGGTCAGCATGCCCAGGCTGGAGGGTGTGGAGGAAGCCTTCAATACAGCCCTGCCTGAGATGGACTTTGTGTTTGCCGCCGCTGATAAACTAAGCGAGGCGGAGCTGGCCCAGTTTGACGCCGTGGTGGGCAATGTGGATACAGGCCTGCTCAAGAAAATCCCAAACCTCAAGCTGCTTCAGCTCAATTCCTCCGGTGTCGGATCCCAGTACCTGCCCCTGCCCGATGACATCCCGGGCCTGGTGCTCTGCTCCGCCAGCGGCGCCTTTGGCCAGGCCATTTCAGAGCACCTACTGGCCGTTCTCCTGGGCCTGTATAAAAAACTGCACCTTTACCGCGATGACATGAAGTCCTGCGCGTGGAAGGCCCACGGCAGCGTCAAGAGCCCCCGCGGAAAGCGCATCCTCATTATCGGCGCCGGGGACATCGGCACCGAGTTTGGCAAGCTTATGCAGAAGATGGGCAGCTACACCATCGGCCTGCGCCGCAGCCCCGGCGGGGAAACCACCGGCTTTGACGAGGTGCACACCATGGAGCGCCTGGACAGCCTCCTGCCCACAGCCGACGTTGTGGTCCTCTCCCTGCCTGAGACCCCGCAGACCATCAACCTCATGGATGAAAAGCGTTTTGCCCTCATGAAGAAGGGCTCCTACCTGCTCAACGTCGGCCGCGGCAGCGCCGTCAACCAGGACGCCCTCTTATCCGCCCTGCGCTCCGGCCACCTGGAAGGCGCGTCCATTGATGTCACCACGCCAGAGCCCCTGCCCCCTGAGCACCCGCTCTGGCAGGAAAACAACCTCCTCCTCACCCCGCACATCTCCGGCTTCTACTACCTTAGGGCCACCTATGACAAGGTTATCGACATCGCTGTTCACAACCTCAAATCCTGGCCTCAGGGCCCTTACATTGCCAGGACGGACGTGAAGACCGGCTACCGGGCAAGGTAGGACGGGATGGGAAAACGCAAACCCTTTTCTTGAAAGAAAAGGGTTTGACCCAAAAGAACTTTGGAATTGATTAAATTACATTAGTGATTAAAGTTTCTTTTGATTCTTTTCTTTTCAAAGAAAAGAATCGTTCTTTTTTATGGTTCCTTCGTTTTACAAAGGCTTATTCCGAATCTTGTCCCCGTCGTAGTAAAGCATGGTGTTTGCGGGGATGGACTTGGTAATCCAGGCGTTGCCGCCGATGACGCAGTTGTCACCCACCTTGGTATCCCCGCCCAGGATGACGGCGTTGGCGTAGATGACGACGCCATTGCCGATTTCGGGGTGACGGTGCACGCCCTTGACGGGGTTGCCGTCCTCATCCAGGGAGAAGGACTTGGCGCCCAGGGTGACGCCCTGGTAGAGCTTGACGTCGTGGCCCAATTTGGCGGTTTCGCCGATGACAATGCCGGTGCCGTGGTCAATGCAGAAGCGCTCGCCGATGGTGGCGCCGGGGTGGATGTCAATGCCGGTCTTCTCGTGGGCGTACTCGCTCATGATGCGGGGCAGGAGGGGGATGTCCATCTTGTACATGGCGTGGGCCAGGCGGTGGATGCTGATGGCGTAAAAGCCGGGGTAGCAGATGAGCACCTCTTCGCAGCTGTGCGCGGCAGGGTCGCCCTCATAGATGGCGTCGGCGTCGCCGATGAGCAGGCTTTTGATTTCCGGCAGTCCGTTTAGGAAGCGGATGGCCAGCTCATCCGCCTTGCGGGGGCAGCCGCTGTCATACATGGGCAGGCACATTTTGAACAGCTCGGTGAGGGAGCGGTAGGCCCAGGTGTAGATGTCGCCGTCCTCGCCCTCATGGCTGTCAGAGACCCGGAAATAGGCCGGGAACATCAGGGACTGCAGGTCCTTGATGAGTAAAACCACCTGCCTGCGGTCAGGAATGCGGTTGACGTCGGAGATGGGGTTGGCGCAGTGCAGGGTTTGCCCGGACAGGGCGGTGAGCAGGCTGTCCCGGTGCGCGGCATCCATTGAAGGCATGGTGAGGGTTCCTTTCTTTACTGGGCGGCGTCAAACAGCCCGTTTGAGAGGTAGCGGTTGCCGGAGTCCGGCAGGATGACGACGATGGATTTGCCGGCGTTTTGCTCTTCGCGGGCCAATTGAATGGCGGCTTCCAGGGCGGCGCCGGAGCTGATGCCGCAGAGCAGGCCCTCAGTGGTGGCGAGGAGGCGGGCAGCTTCCTTGCTGGCCTCATCGGTTACGGTCAGCACGCGGTTGTAGATGCCGGTGTCCAGCACCTTGGGCACAAAGCCCGCGCCGATGCCCTGGATGGCGTGCTTGCCCTTCTGCCCGCCGGAGAGGACGGGGGAGCCGGTGGGCTCAACGGCGACGATTTCAAGGTTCGGGTTCTTTTCGCGCAGGTATTTGCCGGCGCCGGCGATGGTGCCGCCGGTGCCGACCCCGGCCACAAAGAGGTCAACCCGGCCGTGGGTGGCCTGCTCAATCTCGGGGCCTGTGGTCTCGTAGTGCGCCTTGGGGTTGGCCTCGTTCTCAAACTGGCGCGCGTAGAGGCTGCCGGGGTTTTCGGCGACGATTTCCTCGGCCTTTTTCATGGCGCCGGGCATGCCGTCAGCACCCGGGGTCAACACCAGGGTCGCGCCGTAGGCGGCGAGCAGCTGCCTGCGCTCCAAGGACATGCTGTCGGGCATGGTCAGGATAAGCTTGTAGCCGCGGGCGGCGGCCACCATGGCCAGGCCAATGCCGGTGTTGCCGCTGGAGGCCTCAACAATAAGGCCGCCGGGCTTCAGGTGGCCTGCTTTCTCGGCCGCGTCCACCATGGCGCGGGCAATGCGGTCCTTAACGGAACCGGCGGGGTTGAAGCCCTCCACCTTGGCCAGGATATCGGCCTTCAGGCCCAGCTTCTTTTGCAGGCGCACCAGGTGCACCAATGGCGTCTTGCCGATTAAATCACTGTTATGTACATAGGTTTTCATGTGTTTTCCTCATTTCCGGCGCGAAAAAACGCGCTCCCGGGCATTATACCCAAATGGAGCGCGGTTTTATTTGGCTTTTTCTAATCCGGTTTGATGGTTTCGCCCCACTTGCCCAGGTAGTGGGCGCCGACAAAACCGACTGCCATGATGATGAGGCTGATGAGCCCGGTCATGAAGGAATCAATGCGGTACTCAGGCGGTGGAAAGAGGATGATGGCCAGCGTGCTGGCGGCGACCAGGCCGACAACGGCGTTGGAGGCGACGCCATAGCGCTTTTCAAATAACTTGTCCACAAAGCGCGCGAAGACAAAGGCCACAATGGCGATGCCGATGAACAGCGGGATGATGATGGCAAAGTTCAGATCCTTCACCCCGGCCATGAGCTTGGTGTAGATGCCGATGAACAGCAGGATGGAGGAGGAGGACAGGCCGGGCACGACCAGGGAGAAACCCCAGATGAGGCCGGAGAGGAAGGACCAGAGCAGGGTGGGCTCCAGGTTCTGGGTGGAGGTCTGGCGGGAGATGACAAAGAGGAAGACCATCAGCGCGACAAAGCTGACCACCAGCGCGATGAGGTTGTTCCGCTTCTCTTTTGCGCTCAGCGCGATGCCGTTCTCGGGCTTCTGGGCGGACTTGTACAATTGCGGCAGGGTACCCAGAATGAGGCCGATGAAGAGGGCCAGGGGGTAGGGCGAATCGCCGGAGAACAGCCAGGCCACCAGTTTGGCAAAGCCCCAGAAGCCCAGGCCCACGCCCAGGATGACCGGGACAAAAAGCTTCCAGTGGGTTTTAAAGGTGGCGATGGGGCGGGAGAGGAAGGCCATCATGGGCTGGTAAATGCCAAAGACCACGGCCAGCACGCCGCCGGACACGCCGGGCAGGATGGCGCCCCCGCCAATGAGCGCGCCTTGGATGATGCGGAAGAGGAAGAGCAGCGGGCTGTCTTTTTTAGTGGGTGTTGTTTGTGTCATCTTGTACTCCTCAGTTCTTGGACGCTTTGTCAATCAAGGTGGTGACGCGGTGGATGCCCAGGTCGTCCATGAGTTGGACGGCGGCGTCGTACTTGTCGGTATCGCGGAAGCGCGCCGGGTCATGGGCGTCCAGCCCGATGATGGCCTTGGCGCCTTCCCTGGCCGCGATTTCCCAGAAATCCCGGTTGGGGTAGCCCAGGCCGCTGCGCCAGGAGATGGGGTAAAGCCCGGACAGGTTGTATTCCAGGGGAATATCCAGCGCCTTGGCTGCCTGGATGATGTCGCGGGACACCATCTCGCAGTCGCGGTCAAACTTCTTGGTGTGCAGCATGAAGAGCTCCGGGTGCGCCAGCGCCTTGAAGGCGCCGGTCTGCAAGCCCTTGATGGTGTGGTTGGCGTAGCGCCTGAACTGCTGGGCGGTGGTGAGGCTGCCAAAGTAGAGCTCCTCATCCGGCCGGTCAAAATGGCTGCCCAGGATGAGGTAGTCCATGCCCTGCTCCGACTGCTGCTGCAAAAGCCAGTTGTGGTACTCAGGGTAGTATTCGGCCTCCACGCCCAGGTAGATGTCTATCTGGCCGCGGTAGCGCTCCCTCAAGGCCTTGATGCTGGCCAGGTAATCGGGGAACAGCTCCAAATCCATGCGGATGTGGGAGGAAAAGCCGTCCTTGTAAGGCCAGGGGCAGTGGTCTGAAAAGCCGATGGTCTTGTACCCGGCGTGAAGGGCTTCCAGGACATAGGATTCATCGCTGCCAACGGCGTGGTTGCAGCGGGTGGTGTGGGTGTGAAAATTGGTACGGATGGTTGCTTGCTCCTTTCAAAAATCCTACTTCACCATTGTAACCCAAAACCACGGTTTTGCCATCCACAGGATGTGATGATTGGTGACCAGAAAAAGGGATGCTTGACGCGAGCAAGCGGTTCTGGGCGCTTAAAATCAAATATGGCAAGGAAATTCATAGATTTGCCCGTTTGGTTGACCTGTGTTAGAATGCCCCACGCCTCAAACCCCACCTGAACCAGTATGAAGTTCTGCCAGGGAAGCAGACGCTGTCCAATGGAAATCAAGGAGAAGAACAGATGCAGTATGTCAAAAAGGCGGCCTTAAGGGGCGTTATCCCTTTCGTCATTATGACCGGCATTGCCCTGATGATGAAAAGCCAGGTCTTCCCGGCTTTTGATGTCAAGTCCACCTTCTTGGCCGGCCTCATCTACGGCCATCGCGGCGACCTCGGTGCTGTATGAGGTGGTGGGCTGGTCGCTGCTGAAACAATCCATCATCCATTTTATCGCGATGATGGTGATCGTTTTCCCCATCCTGTTATTGAGCGGCTGGTATCCGCTGAACAACGCGGCAGATTATCTGAAGTTGATTGGCATTTTCCTGCTCTTTGGCCTGGTCTTCTGGAGCGTTGGCTACCTGGTATTTGGCAAGCTGCTCAAAAAGTAAGGGCAGTGTTCATCCAAAACGAAAACGACCGGAAACATAGCCGGTCGTTTTTCTGTCGCGAGGCGGTGACTGACTTAGGCGGTCAGGCCCTTGCGCATGATTTCTTCAACTTTTTCCTTGGTGACTTCGCCTTCCAGTACCTTTTTGCCATCCACAAAGAAGGTGGGGACATAGTAAAAGGGCGCGGGCGCCTTGAAGTTGGGGGTTTTGTGGACGTCCACCAGCTCAACCAGGACATCCTTGAGCTCGGGCTTTTCCTGACGCAGTTCTTTCATCCACTCCTTGGCCTGTCCGCAGCCCGGGCAGCCTTCAAAGTGATACAGGGTGATGTGTGACATTTGGCTTTTTACCTTCTCATTTCATTTTGATGGCAGGGTCTCCCCTGCACAAATTCATTATACCCCTTTTTGCCGTCTTCATCGCACGAGACTCGGGGAAAGGCAAGCGCATCTTTCGTGAGGATGATTGACGGCTCAATCAAATTGTGATATTTTTCTTTCATCTTGAAACAGGAAAGGAGTTGGCGGACATGAAAAAGAAAGCGAATGTGTTGGTTGTGTTGTCCGCGTGGCTCCCGGCATAGCGGCTGGTTTTGTTGTATTGGCGTCCGGGAGAAAAAATAACCGGGCGCTTTTTTGTGCGCCTTGAAAGGGAAGAATGAAAGAAACACAAGGCATCATCAGCTCACGAAACAAGGAAATCTACCGCGTTTATCTGCCTGAAAGCAGGGCTGAAATCATCGCGAAAACAACAGGCGCGCTGCGCCGCTCCCTTGAAAAGGAGAACATTACCCCGGTCACCGGGGATGAGGTCACCCTGGACCGGGCAGACAACCGGAATGGCGAGGCCCTGATCTTAAAACTACATCACCGGCGCAGCCTGCTCACCCGGGTTGAGGTCGGGGCCAAAGGCCGCGCGCAGCCGCTGGCGGCCAATGTGGACTTTATCCTCATCTGCACCTCTTTGAATGAGGAATTCAATGTAAACCGCCTCTCGCGCTATTTTGCACTGGCGGACGGCGCCAACCTGCCGGCCATTTTGCTGCTGACCAAGGCGGATTTGGTTGAGGACGCGGATATTTACCTGCGTGAGGCCGCTTCCTTTCAGCCGCCCCGGCAGCACATCCTCTGCTCCGCCGTCACCGGCCAGGGAATGGAGGAGGTGCGGGCTTTGTTTTCAGCGCAGCAGACAGCCGTGCTGCTGGGCTCCTCCGGCGTTGGCAAGTCCTCCCTGGTCAACGCCATTTTGGAGGACAGCCGCATGAAAACCGCCCACACCAGCGCCTTTTTGTCCAAGGGCCGCCACACCACCACCACAAGGGAACTGCTGCCCCTGACCCAGGGCGGCTACCTGATTGACACGCCGGGCATGCGCGGCCTGGCCCTGGACCAGGGCAAGGTGGAAACCGGTTTTACCGACATTGTGGCGCTGGCGGAGGGCTGCCGGTTTAATAACTGCAAGCATCAGCACGAGCCGGGCTGCGCGGTCCGCCAGGCGGTTTTGGAGGGGCGCCTGGATGAGCGCAGGCTGGCCAATTACCAGAAGCTGTCCCTTGAGCAGGAGCGCAGGCAGGCCTATCACAAAAAGAGGCTGGGAATCAAATGATTCCCGGCCTCCTGGGGTTTGATGTTTAGCTAGTTACAGCAACGCCCGGTACTCCGGGTGCTTGTCAAATTCCTTCTTGGCAAAGGGGCACAGCGGGATGACGCTGACCTTGGCTTCCCTCGCCGCGTCCACCACGGCCTTGACCAGTTTGCCTGCCAGGCCCCTGCCGCCATAGGCGGGGTCCACCTGGGTGTGGTCAATGATCCACATGCTCTCAGAAGGGGAGATGCTGCATTCCCCGGCCAGTTTTGTCCCGTCATAGGCCGCGGCGCGCTTGTTCTCCAGCTCAAATTTAATGAGGATGTCCATCCGGTCTCCTTTTATCGTCGCTTTGTTGAATCAGTGCAGCAGGCTTTCCTCAGTCTGCGGGTCAAACAGCTGAACCACCTTGCTGTCAAAGTCAAAGTAGAGCGTGTTGCCGTACTTCAAGTGGGCGCGCTGCTCGTTGTTGAGGTCCAGTGTGGGCGTGCGCAGGATGACGGACTTGCCGTTTTGGATGGCGTCCTGGCCCTGCTCCTTCATCAGCACGTGCAGGTGCAATTCGCTGCCCATCATCTCATTGACGGCCAGGGTGGTCTCCACCGCGTTGCCGGTGGGCTCAAAGTGGATGTTGACGTGCTCGGGGCGCACGCCCAGTTTGACGTCCATATTGCCGACGCCGCGCTCAGACAGCGTCTTGGCCTTTTCGGCGTCCAGTTTAACCTTCATGCCGGGCAGGGAAACAAAGTAGTCCGCGCCGGATTTTTCCAGTTTGGAATCAAAGAAGTTCATCTGCGGGCTGCCGATGAAGCCGGCGACAAACAGGTTCTTGGGCTTTTCAAAGACCTCCTGGGGGGAGCCCACCTGCTGGATGAAGCCGTCCTTCATGATGACGATGCGGTCGCCCAGGGTC
>CAZHPW010000027.1:0-24686 GCA_964534515.1 uncultured Christensenella sp. | reverse complement strand
ATAGCGCGAATCACTTTTTTCAGCAGGCCCTATATAGTTCACGGTTTTTGCTCAGTTCATGCGTGAAAGTATTTTTCTTCAATTATTATCACCACCTTTCAATTATTGTAGTTCTGGAAAAAGTCAGTGTCAACAAAATGGTAAAAATGTTAACATATTGTACATATAGATGGAATGCTGTATCATTTAGAATAGTAAACATGCAGTTTCTATCGATATAATTCTGGAGGAAATATGAAAAACTTGTTCTACGGCGCAGCGTATTATCAGGAGTATTTGCCAACTCAACGGACGGATGAAGATTTTCGCCTGATGAAAGAAGCAAACATGAATGTAATCCGAATCGCGGAGTCAACCTGGTCGACATATGAGCCGGTTGAGGGGCATTTTGATTTTCAAAGTGTTAAAGATGTTCTTGAAAGGGCAGAGAAATTTGGGCTTGATGTCATTATAGGGACGCCCAGTTACGCAATCCCTGCTTGGCTGGAGAAAATGTATCCAGACATTATGGTAGACACCCATACAGGCCGCCGAAGATATGGCGCCAGGCAGATAATGGACATCACACATCCCAAGTATCTGTTTTATGTAGAACGGGTTATTAGAAAACTGCTGGACCTTACTTCCAAATATCGGTGTGTTATCGGTTATCAGATAGATAATGAAACAAAGCATTATGATACTTGCTCCGCTTTGGTTCAGGAGCGTTTCATACAGACGCTGAAAGAGCGCTTTGTTACTGTAGGCGCTTTGAACGATGCGTTTGGCTTAAACTATTGGAGCAACAGAATCGGCAGATGGGAGGATTTTCCGGATATTCGGGGCACCATTAACGGTAGTTTGGGCGCCGCTTTCTCTGCGTTCCAGCGGTCATTGGTGACCGAGTTTTTAGCCTGGCAAGCCGGAATTGTGAAAGAGTACCTCAAGGATGAGCAATTCATAACACACAATTTTGATTTTGAATGGCGCGGTATCTCCTATGGTGTTCAGCCGGATGTAAACCACAAGGAAGCGTCAAAAGCGCTGACATTGACCGGGTGTGATATCTATCATCCCTCGCAAAATGATTTGACTGGCCGGGAGATTTCATTTGGCGGGGATATTGCCCGCTGTTTAAAACATGAAAAATATCTGGTGCTTGAAACAGAAGCCCAGGGCTTTCCCCAATGGACTCCTTACCCAGATCAACTATATTTGCAAGCCATGGCTCATCTAGCCTCCGGCGCAAGGGGCATCATGTATTGGCATTGGCACTCTTTGCACAATGCGTTTGAAACCTATTGGAAAGGCGTTCTCAGCCATGATTTGATGCCAAACAGGATTTATAGAGAGAGTTCGAAAATCGGGAAAATGATGAAAACGCTTTCCGGTGTGTTGGATGACGCAACAATGCAAAACAAAGCGGCCATTCTTGTTAGCAATGAATCCCTGACCGGGATGGATTGGTTCAAACTTCCTGATGGCAAGCGATACAACGATGTTTTCCGGTTCATGTATGATGCTTGTTATGATATGAATCTCCAGGTGGATGTCATTTTCCCGGGTGAAGATTTCTCAAAGTTTAAACTTTTACTGGTTCCCTCTCTTTATTCCGCATCGGATTTGTTGTGTGAACAAATATCTGAGTTTGCTGTCAATGGAGGCAGGGTCATTGCCGGTTTCAAATCCGGCTTTTGTGATGAAAACCTGAAGGTTCGCCATACATCGCAACCGGGCGGCCTAAGCGAATTGTTCGGTGTTACATATCAGGAGTTCTGTCTGCCTCAACCAGGAACAACGCTGGATGATGGTGGGGCTGTTACTTCATTTATGGAACTGCTCCAGCCAAATGGGGCAAAGGCCGTTCATACCTATGTTCATCCGGGATTTGGAGGGGTTGCCGCGGTGACCACCAACCAGTACGGCAGCGGAGGAGGGACCTACCTGGGTTGTCTCTGTTCGCAATCCACTTTGCAGTCCCTGATTAAAAAGGAACTGGTAGCCGCTGGAATTACTAACGAGAGTTTGAATTATCACTTCCCCCTAATTGCCAAAGAACAGCGGGGGAAAAACGGCCGGGTCATCTTCCTGATGAATTTTTCGCTTGAAAACCAACGTACCTCCTGGAACTACACGGATGCATGGGATTATTCCTCTGAGGAAGCCATTGTTCAGAAAGCTAAAATTAAGAATGGTGAAACCATCGCCCTGACTCCCTGGCAGGCAATCATCGCACTGATTCCGGAGTAGAAGAGTATTATGGATAATGAACAAGCCCTCCGTTTCCGGAGGGCTTTTCTGGAGCTGATGATGGGACTCGAACCCATGACCTCCTCCTTACCAAGGAGGTGCTCTACCGCCTGAGCTACATCAGCGCGCAAGCGATAGTATATCCTATCAATAAATAAATTGCAAGGCTTGATTTTGATTTTTCTTAATTTGTTTTTCCAGTTTTTCAATTGTTAGGAAATTGTAAGAATATGTGCAAAATGGCTGAATTTGCCAGCCTTCTTCTTGCGAATTTAAAAAGGGTGTGATAATATTCAATTACTTGATGAATGAATGAGGATTTAAAAAGAGTTGAAACAGCTAACCTTGTTTGACGATTATATCATGACGACTCTGTCAACAAAAATGAAGCAATAACCCCATAATTAAACCGCTGAACCAAACTTATTTATCGTAAGTCATTCTTGCTTGCAAAGGCAAGCCGAATTCATTAAAGAAATCGCACCGTCCTTTTCCGGAGGCCGGCTTTCCGGTGCGTGTTTTACCCGGAAGAAACAATGACATACACATTCATGTGTAGGAGGAAACCGTGACAGAATCAGAACAGCTGCAGCAAATGACCGTCCTTGAGTTGCGCAAGCACGCAAGAGAGCAGGGTATCACCCTCTCCAATCTGACGACCAAGGCGTCAATTATAGCGCGTATAGAGCAAGCAATGGCCGAGCATGAACCCAAAGAAAAGGAGACCGCGGAGCCTGTCAAGCGCAGCAGAATCCCTGTCCGCCAGGCCACCATAGTCGCGGATGAGGGGGATGAGACTGCCCCGGCTGCCCGGCCCGCGTTTACTCCGCCCAATGTGGACAAGACCCGCACGTCCACCGGTAAAATCAAGCCGGCGTTTACCCTCCAGGGTTCTCGTGCCTGGCATAACCCGGCCCCTTATGTTCAAACACAGCCGCAAGCGCCCCGCTACGCGCCGCAGATTACCCAGGGCATCAATACCATTCCGCGCGACAATGACCTGATGGACGGCGGTATTTACCAGCAGCCCAAGGTCAAACCCGCACCGCGGACTGTGAGCCGCTTTGGCCCATCGGCGAACACAGCAGCCCCTGAAAATACTATTGAGTTGTATCAATCCGGCGCTGAAAGCAGGACGTACCACCGTAATGTTGTACCGGCGGAGCGCAACAGCGCCTTCCAAAGCAATGCCTTCCGCTCAGTTTTGCCGCAGGCCGCCAACCCCGATTATCAGGAGCCGCTGCCCGAACCCAGCATGCCCATTCCGGAGCCCTCTTTGGTGGAACCGGATGCCCTTCATGAAACCAAGCTTGCAACCCAGGTGGTTGATTTGCTGGCTTCAGGCGAGCTGGGGGATGGCGCCGGCGTGCTTGAGATTCAGCCGGACGGCTATGGCTTCCTGCGCACCGCCAATCTGCTGCCGGGCCGCAATGACATCTATGTATCCAATACTCAGATTCGCCGCTTCCGTCTGCGCAACGGCGATTACATCGTCGGCAAGACCCGTCAGCAGCGTGAGAGCGACCGCTACGCGGCGATGATTTATATTACCAGCATCAACCATGAGGATGCCGAAGGCGTGTTGAAAATCTACGGCTCCCTGTCAGACGCCCAGCGCAGGCCCGAATTTGATGAGTTCACACCCATTTATCCCAACCGCCGCATCAAGCTGTCCTCCCGGGAGGATAATGACCTGGTGCTTCGGATGATTGACCTGTTTGTACCCATCGGCTTTGGCCAGCGCGCGATGATTGTTGCCGCGCCCAAGGTCGGTAAGACGACCATCCTAAAGAAAATTGCCCTGTCCTTAAAACGCAACCATCCGGATGTCCACACCATGATGCTCTTGGTGGATGAGCGCCCGGAGGAGGTCACCGACCTGAAGGAGAGCGTGGGCGGCGACATCTTCTATTCCACCTTTGATGAGCCGCCGGAGAACCATGCCAAGGTCAGCGAGCTCACCCTGGAGCGCGCGATGCGCCTGGTTGAGACGGGCAAAGACGTTGTTATTCTGCTGGACAGCTTAACCCGCATGTCCCGTGCCTATAACCTTTTAGCGCCCGGTTCCGCCCGCGTGATGACAGGCGGCCTGGCCGCCGGCGCCATGAACAAGCCCAAGCGCTTCTTCGGCGCTGCGCGCAACATGAAGGAGGGCGGCAGCCTGACCATCATCGCGACCGCGCTGGTGGACACCGGCAGCCGGATGGATGGGGTCATCTTTGAGGAGTTCAAGGGCACCGGCAACATGGAACTGACCCTGGACCGCAACCTGTCCGAGCGCCGCCTCTTCCCGGCTGTCAGCCTCTTAAAGAGCGGTACCCGGCATGATGAATTGCTCCTGAGCGAAAAAGAGATGGAGGTCACCTCCAAAATCCGTGACCGCTTCTCCATGTCCTCAGAGCAGGAAGCCATTTCCCTGGTTTTGTCTATGCTGGAGAAATCCAGGGACAACGATGAGTTTGTTGAGCGCTATGACGACTGGATGAAGCTCATGCGCGGGAACAACTAAGGAGTCAATGATGAATCATCAGGTTTTGGGAGTCGATGCGGACGGCCGGGAGGCGGTTCTGATTACCATCAAAAATAAAAATAAGCTTTCAGTCACCCTGAGCAATTTTGGGGCCAGGCTGATCGCCATCCTCGCTCCGGACAGAAACGGTCAAGTGAAGGATGTCTGCCTGGGTTTTGATACCCTGAAGGATTATGAAACCCGCTCAGGCTACCTGGGCGCCACCATCGGCCGCTGGGGCAACCGCATCGGCGGGGCTGCCTTTGAACTCAATGGCAAGACCTATGAGCTTTACGCCAATAATGGGATAAATACCCTCCATGGCGGCAAGACAGGCTTTGATAAAAAGTTCTGGGACTATGAGATGCTGGGTGAGGACAGCGTGCGCTTTTCCTATACCTCGCCTGACATGGAGGAAGGCTTCCCGGGCACACTTCAAACAACTGTTACTTATTTAGTTTCGGATGACGGCAGCCTGAACATCGATTATCACGCGGTCAGCGATAAGGATACCGTTGTCAACCTGACCAACCATGTCTACTTCAACCTGGCCGGTGAAGGCACGGTTCATGAGCATCTTTTAAAGGTCCATTCGGACAAGGTCACCGCCACCACGGAAGATCTGATTCCCGACGGCACCTTCCTGGATGTGAGCGGGACGCCCTATGATTTACGGGAAGCCAAAAAAATTGGCGCACAGCTTGCCCTGACCGGGCAGAACGCCATGTTTGATTCAGCCGAAGGCTATGACATCAACTACGTGCTAAACGGCACCGGTATGAAGGAAGCCGCTGTCCTATCCCATCCGGCTTCCGGCAGGGTTTTGACGGTCTTTACGGACCAGCCGGGCATCCAGGTCTACTCCGGTCAAGGCTTAAAAGGCAGCGCCAAGAATGGCGGCACCTACGGCCCCTACAGCGGCATCGCGCTGGAGACCCAGCACTTCCCGGACAGCGTCCATCACCCGCATTTCCCAAGCACAGTACTCAAAGCGGGGGAAGAGTTCAAGAGCCGAACCACCTATCGTATCACGGCTGAATAATTAGCAGAAAAGCAAAAACGCTTCCAAATCAATGGAAGCGTTTTAATGTACTATCCTATTTAATTACCAAATTCTTTTAACCATTCATCCTGAATCGCCGCGTACTGGGCTGCGTCGGCGTATTCGCCTTTGGTGTCAAGCACGCTGCCGCGCATGACGCCTTCAAAATGCAGGCCGGCTTTTTGCATGACCTTGCCGGATGCGTCGTTGCCGACTTGGTGGCGCAGTTGGATACGGTGAAAGCCGACGTCCTCATACAAAAACCGCATCACCCGCTTTAAGGCTTCTGTCATGATGCCCTTATTCCAGTCATCAGGGCTTAAGCAGTAGCCGATTTCACAGGATTTGATATTCTCTGACTGCTGCATCACCGCGATGTCACCTATCAGTTTGCCACTCATTTCAATGCCCCAATGATAGTACTTGGGGTTTTGGGCGGCTTTGACCCATTCTGATAGAACGGCTTTGGTGACTCCGATGTCCTTGTGCGGCGCCCAGGGCAGGTACTCGCCCAGTTCTTCTCTTCCGCACCAGTTTTCAAACATCGCTTCCGCGTCGCCTTCCCGGTAGGGCCGAATCACAAGGCGCTCTGACTCCAAAATCTGGCTGCCCTGGTGATTGAGGCCTCCTTTATCCGGGGAGGCTTCCTTTTGCGTGTCCTCCACCCGGATTTTAAAGACCGCCTTGCGTCCCTTGCCCTCGCCGATGCCGGGCTGGTGGGCGTCCTCAGGGAAATAAAGGCCAAACATGCTCTTCTTCAGGAGCGCCCGTGTGCCCGGCTGCGGGTCAATCGACAGCATGATGTCCCTATTCTCGTCATAGCCTGAGAACTCAGCGATGCTGTCAAGCGGCGCCCAGCCAATGGTTTCCTCATGCTCCAAAATCAATTGCAGGTCAATGTACTTCCGGTGGGCTTCCCAGGTGCCGCCCTTGCCCAATTCGGTGTGCATGATGTTGAGGAAGACCTGCTCGCCGTCAATCTCATGCCGGCCGTCCGCCAGGGTTTCAAAATCAAAAGTTGGCATCTTCTCAATGACCAGGTCCAGGTTTCTGCTGATGCCGTAGTATTGGCCGAGGTTTTTGATATCATCCAAAATCATTTGGGGGCCACCTCCGTGATGTTCTCAAAAAAGTCGTTCTTTTCGATGTCCGGCCCGACAAGGGAGCGGTAGAGGCCAAAGTATTTCGGGCTGTGCGGCCCATCCGGCTGCAGGGCAAAATTGCGCTGCTGGGACACATAAGCTTTGAAAGCCAGGTCGCCCACCTCCATGGCGGTTTTGCCTTCCCGGGCTGTAATGGGCGCGTCCCACTGCAGGGTGATGGGGTTGTCTTTGAGCAGATGAATGTACATCTTGGGCACCGCCCAGGTACCGTGCTTATCCCTGCTTTCAGAAAACCGGCTCTCATCCGCCGCTGAATCCAGCGCCTTGACCGCCATCTTGGCGGTGATGATGTGCGCCAGATGGCCGTATTCGCCGGCCAGGTCATGGGTCACCACCACCTCGGGTTTCAGCTTCCTGTAAAGCCCCGCGATAAAGCCTTCCACCTTGTCTTCCCCGCCCCACATCTTCAGGCTGTCCTTCATGCCCGGGGCTGTCCTGTCGCGGAAGGCACCGATTTCGGGGTAGTTGCGAACGCCCGCTATCCACAAGGCGTTGAGCATCTCACTGCGCCTTAAGCCGTTGGCGCAGGTCATGTAGCAGACGGTCACCTTCTTGTCCCGCTCCAGCGCGTAATAGGGGATGGCGCCGCCCGTCCAGAGAAATTCGTCATCCGGGTGGGCGACCAGCACCATCAAATCCGCCTTTTGGTGACCGGGCTGCCAGATTTGCACCCATTCAGGAGGCTCTTTTCCGGCGATGACACTTAGTTCGCTTAAAGAAAAGCCCTTCTGGGTGCCGTGCAGCTGGAGGGTGACCTGGCCTTCAGAGGTAAAGGGGACATAGCGGTGGGCAAAGCCCAGGCTTTCATCCCGGTAAATCTCCCCGTTTTCATTTAGCGCTACCAGCTTTTCCGGCTCCGCGAAGAAACGCAGGTAGACCCCGCCTTCGCTGACACCCTCGGGCAGGGTGATGACAATCTCATACATCCTTTTGTCATACCGGCTCCAGTAGGTGTTGTAGTTGTTGTCCGTCATCTTTTCAAGCGACTTTCTTGTGCCCGGCAGGCGGAATTTGCACTGCGCTGTGATGTCCCGGCTGTCCTTGGCGCCCGCGAAAGCAAGTGTAGATATCACCAAGGTAAGGCAGAGGACGGCCAGCGCTTTGATAAGGCGCCAGCCTATCCGCCCCGGATACTTTAGTAAAAACCTTCTGTTTTCACGCTGAAATTGAATGGTGAAGTACGCTCCTTCCATTGATGAAATCAATTATTGGCTTTTACCGTGGGGCTGTCAAGGCTGGGTAAAAAATTCTTTTCACAAACCCCTTTACTTTTTTGAAAGTTCATGTTATTCTAACTCTCGCGTCTGGGGCATTAGCGCAGTTGGTAGCGCACCACAATGGCATTGTGGGGGTCAAGAGTTCGAATCTCTTATGCTCCACCAAACAGAGTTTCTGACATCATGCGGAAACTCTGTTTTTAATTAACGTACAATTATTAACTTCATCAAGAAAGTGGTTCTCCTAGCTCAGAGGATACTGCCTTCGGAAGGATAAAAAACGTACACAAGAGATTTCATGCATAAAGAATGATTTGAAACACCGGCACTGAATAAGTTGTTGGTGTTTTCTTCAACCATCTAGTGTCGAAGCTTCGACTGCTTCAAAGTAGTGACTATCCATTTAAGGTTGACATTGATCTTCCTATTCATTTATAATTAATGCAACGCAATGCGCTGCGAGTTGCAAAAGTGAATATTTCTACGGAAAAGAAGGAGGAACTATGAAAAGAAAGTTATTCTCCATGGTACTGGTAGTCATGCTGATGATTGGCATGGCAGCATTTCCCGCGATAGCGGAAGAAAAGAAACCTTTTGAAGGTGTAACAATCAACTTCTGGGGTGGCCAGGCTGAGTACAATGAAGGAACCAAAGCTGTAATCGCGGCTGCTGAGGAAGCTTTGGGGCTGCGTGTTCAGGTTGAACTCAATCCTGGTGGCAGCGATGGTGACAACCTGCTTAAAACGCGCATTGCTTCCAATGATTTACCTGACTTTTTAGCTTATAACTCCGGTTCAAAGCTTAGCGACTTGAATCCCTCCCGCTGCTTTTTGGATCTGTCGGACTGGGACTTGGTTGAGCGCTTTGACGACGCCTTCTTAAGCGCGGTAACCATAGATGATGCTGTTTATGGCACACCACAATCTTCCACCCAAGCAGGTGCGGTTATTTATTATAAACCACACTATAAGGAGCTTGGCCTTGAAGTGCCCCATACTTGGGCTGATTTTGTTGATAACTGCGCCAAGTTGAAGGAAGCTGGTAAAACTCCGGTGTTCTTCTGTGGCGGTGAAACATGGACCACCCAAGTTTTGTTCCTGGGAGATTACTACAATATTGCAGCTGAGTACCCGACTTTTGCTGAGGAGTACACGCAGGGCAAGGCTAAGTACGCAAATATTCCTGTCGCGACCCGTAGCTGGACGAAATACGAAGATTTGGTCGACTACCTGAATGCCGATAAGTCTGCCGCCACCGTACAGGACGGTAATTATGCCATTGCTACTGGCGAAGCCACTCACTGGTTTATTCTCACCCAGCAGTTGCCAATGATTATCGCTGAAGCAGAGAATCAATCGGATATTGGCGTTTTTGGAGTTCCCGGAGATAATCCTGAGAACCATGGTTTGACAGTTTGGGAACCTATGTCTTTCTATGTATGGAAGGACAGCAAGAATATTGACGCCGTCAAAGCCTTCCTTGAATTCTACTATTCCAAGGAGATGCTTGATCTGTACTTTGGCGAGTATGGTGCCAATGGTCCCTCTTGCATCAAAGGCTATGAATTACCTGATAGCGTGTGTGACGCTGTACGCTATGATATGCAGAAATACTTTGACGAGGGCAAGAATACCCCGGCTCTCGAATTTGTCTCTCCAATAAAGGGTACTGCATGTGAGCAGTTGACCTCTGCTGCAGGTTTGGGTCAGATGTCTGGCTTGGATGCTGCGGCGGCCTATGATGAGGATTGCAAAAAGTCAGCAATTCAACTTGGCTATAACTGGGACTAATTCGTAAAGAAAACCAGGATTTGAACAATTAACTTCCGGCCGCCTGGTGCTTCACCGGGCGGCCTTGTCCACGGGAGGGACAATCAATGAAAATGACAAAGGAGAAAAAACTTTATTCTGCCTGGTTTGTTTTGCCGTCTCTTTCAATCTTTTTGGTGTTTTTTCTCTTTCCTGTTGTATCGTCCTTGTATTACAGCATGACAGTCTGGAATTTTGAGACGGCAACTTTCAATGGCTTACAAAATTACGAATTGTTTTTTACGGATCCTGCCATGAGTTCCTCTGTGCCACATACTTTGATATACGCTTTTGCTACCAGTGGACTAAAAGTCGTGCTTGCCTTTTTTATAGCGATCTTTCTAACTGGAAAAATCAAGTCAAAGCACTTTATTAGGTCAGCTGTTTTCTTCCCAAATCTGGTATCAACGATGGCGATCGGTTTGACTTTCGCCTATATGATGCATCCCACCAAAGGGTTGTTGAATGTAGTCATTAAAAGCCTTACCGGCCAGACTATCGATTTTCTGGGTGATCAATCCATTGCGTTATGGAGCATCATCATGATTGATGTGTGGAAAGGGTTATCCATTTCAGTGGTCATTTACATAGCCGGTATTCAGTCCATAGATGTGAGTTACTATGAGGCTGCTTCTATTGACGGTGCGAATTGGTGGCAAAGAATCATCCATGTAACTTTGCCTCTGGTTGCGCCAGCCCAAAACTCAATCATTATCCTGTCACTGATAGGTGGGCTGCGCTCTTTTGATCTCATCTGGGCTACGACGGGTGGTGGTCCAGGCTTCGCCACGGATGTGGTTGCCTCAGTTATCTATAAACAATATGCAGCCGGCTTTTATGGATTGTCTACTGCCGGAAATGTGGTTATGCTCATTTTAATTTCTGCAATTGCCTTCCCGCTGCAACAGTTGCTATATAAAAGAGAGGAGGCGATTCGTTGATGAAAAACAAGAAAAACAAGGGACGACTCATTGGAGACATTGTCGGCATATTTCTGACAGTTGTTATCTTTTTGGTTCCATATTATTTTATGTTCGTTCAGTCAATTAAATCCAGGCAGGAAGCAAATCGGTTGAGTATTGCCTGGCCTTCGGAAATCCACTTTGAGAACTACATTGAGGTCATCAAACATAGTAATTATCAACTGGTTACAGCTTTTAAGAACTCAGCTATTTTGACGCTTTTTACTGTACTTGGACTGCTTGTGACCGGGGCGATGGCAGGATACGTTCTTCAGCGGCGCAGGGATAAAATGATGAAGTCAGTTCAAACTGTCATCATGATGGGGTTAATGATACCTGCTGCGATTCTGCCTACAATCCGTTTACTGCAAGGCATGCAAATCTATAAGACCATGTTTTCTATGGTGATGATTGAGATTGCTTTACAAACACCTTTTGTCATCATGCTGTATCGTGGCTTTATTTCATCAATCCCCAATGATCTGGAAGAGGCTGCTTCAATTGACGGTTGCAATCGTTGGCAGGTATTCCAGAAGGTTGTATTTCCGCTTTTAAAGCCTATACAAGCTACTATCATTATCTTGGTAGGTGTTCAAACCTTTAACGATTTCACGAATCCACTGTACTTCCTTCCTGGGGCTGCCAACACCACCGTGCAATTAACCCTGTACAACTACAAAGGTCAAATGACCAATACTTACAATTTACTATTCGCAGACATTATCATCATTACCATACCAATGCTTATTCTCTTTCTCTTTTTTAATAAAAGAATTGTTGCTGGTATGGTCGCTGGCGCTGTAAAGGGATAATTAATAATGAGCTAAATCAAGAGAGCATTTAAACAGTCTTAAGGAGCAAGAGTATGAAAATAATCAATTGCAAAGTGAACCACCTGACAAACCCATTGGGCTTTGAATTAAACCATCCCACAATATCATATGTTGTGACTGAAGCAAAAGGGAGCTATCAAAAGTTTTCACGTGTGATGGTTTCGCTGACTGAGAATTTTACCGAGTACTGTTTTGATAGTGGACTGCGTTCAGACATCGTCAGCACCGGTTATGAACTCCCCCTGACACTGGAGCCCATGACCCGCTATTATTGGAAGGTTTGGGTGCAGGATGATATGGGAGAGACCGGCGAGAGCGCGGTTCAGTGGTTTGAAACGGGAAAGGATAAGGAGTGGAGTGCGAAATGGATCACTCCTGACGCTGATAAGTCGGTACAAACAGAGGTATGCCGACAAATTGTATTAGTTAAGCCAGTTAAAAAAGCACGTGCTTATGTCGTTGGACTTGGTGTTTATGAGTTATATTTGAATGGGCAGATGCAAGGCGATGAATGCCTACTGCCTGGTTTTTGTGATTATGACAGTTGGATTCAGTACCAGACTTTTGATATAAATCCAAAGCTTGGCGATAACCTGATTGAAATTGTCTTAGGTGACGGGTGGTATAAAGGAAACTTTGGTCTACGAAAGCGATTTGAGAATTATGGCGACAGGCTTGCAGCAATCGCAGAAATTCATCTGTGGTATGAGGATGGTACTAAAGAAGTTATTAAAACCGATCTTGATTGGAAGGCAAGAAGGAGCAGAATTATTGAAAGCGGTATCTATTCTGGAGAGGTGTATGACGCATCCTTAGGCATAGACGAATACTTTGGCGTCAAGGAAATTGATCTGGGAACAGATCGCCTGACGGATAGACTTTCACCGCCAATTATTATTCATGAGCGCATCAAACCAATTGAAGTAATTCAAACGCCTGCTGGAGAAACAGTTTTGGATATGGGACAGAATATGGTAGGCTGGCTTCAATTCAAATGCCATTTACCCATCGGGAACAAGGTTCGATTGCAATTTGGTGAAATCTTACAGGATGGTAATTTTTATAATGAGAATCTGCGTACTGCCCTTGCGGAGTTTACTTATATATCAGATGGTGAACCCCGAGAAGTGCGGCAGCATTTTACCTTTTATGGTTTCCGGTATGTGAAGGTAGAAGGCTGGATTGGCGAACTGAACGCTGATGATTTTGTTGGTTTGGTCATTCATTCTCAGATGGATGAACGTGGTGACCTTCAGACTTCTGACCCTCTGGTCAACCAGTTGGTGCGTAATGCTCGCTGGGGTATGAAGGGCAATTTTCTTGATGTACCAACCGACTGTCCTCAGCGTGATGAACGGTACGGATGGACCGGAGATGCTCAAATCTTTTCAGGGACAGCCAGTTATTTTATGGATACCTATGCTTTTTACGCTAAGTATGGCCGGGATTTGTACATGGAACAGAAGAAACTGAATGGCAGTGTGCCTGATGTTGTACCTGTGTGTAATTATCCCGGAAATGCTTCTACTGCTTGGGCAGATGCCGCAACCATAATTCCATGGAACGTTTACCTGCATTCAGGCGATGCGGGCATCCTGCGCAGCCAGTATCAAAGTATGAAAGACTGGGTGGACTTCATGAAGCGCGAAGATGATGCTGATGGAAGCAAGCGCTTGTGGCTTTCGGGCACCCATTATGCCGACTGGTTAGCTTTAGACGGCAGTTATCCCGGCGGGGTATTCGGAGCAACAGATCCTGGCCTTGTAGCTTCTGGGTACTATTATTATTCAACATGCATTGTGGCCAAAGCAGCCCGGGTGCTTGGCAATATTGAGGATGCAGAAAAATATGAGAAGCTTGCCAATGAGATTCTGATAGCCTTCCAGCGAGAGTACTTCACTCCTGGCGGCAAATTGGCCATCGATACCATGACTGCATATGTTGTAGTTCTCTACATGGGCTTAGTGCCTCAGAGTGCTCTACACCGTGTCAGGGAAGGTCTGCTCAATAAATTGCAGAAAAACTTCTATCATTTGGAAACCGGGTTTGTAGGCACGCCATACCTTTGTCGAGTGCTATCCGGGAATGGTATGAATGATATCGCTTATCATTTACTTATGGAGAAAGGTTATCCCGGCTGGTTATATGAGGTCATGATGGGTGCCACTACCATCTGGGAACGGTGGAACTCCGTCGAACCTGATGGCAAAATCAGCAGCACAGAGATGAATTCGCTCAATCATTATGCTTATGGCTCCAATGTGGAATGGATGTTCAGGGATATGGTTGGTATTGTTCCAGACGAGGAAGGCGCAGGTTTTAAACGCTTCAGTTTAGTGCCCAAGCCAAATTTCCGAATCATGAGTGCTCGTGGGAAGCTGTTTTCTGCAGCTGGGTTGATTGAGTCGGGTTGGAGTATTCAGGATGGTCGATATTTCTTCACTTTTACAGTTCCCTTTGACACCACTGCGGAAGTGTTACTACCCGATGCTGAATTGGCAACAATCGTTGCACAGATGAAAAATTACAATGTTGACGAACCTAGGCAGGAAGGCAAGGATGTCGCTTTAACACTTCGTCCCGGATCCTATGAAGTCAATTATGCACCAACGACACCATGCCGCAAAGTTTACAGCCTAGATTCCTCTTGGGCTGAGTTGCAGGCGAATCCAAAAACACGTTCCATTCTTGATCAGGAGTATATGAGTAGTGCTGACCATATACCTTTTGAAAACCAGCTATGCACTTTAAGAGAGATGTCCTGGGGGCCTTTTACCAGTATGACGGCGTCTCAACGTGAACGCATTGACAGACTGTTGCGGGCGGTAGTGTGATAATCGGCTCTTAAAACGAATCAAGGCATATAGCTTGAAGATTGGATATAGCATAAACTAGATCAGGAGGGGAGCAGATGCTCATCGGCGCTCAAACCTATACCATCCGGGATTTCATGCAAACAGAGGCGGATTTTGCCGCTTCCATGAAGAAAATCGCGGAAATTGGCTACACCTGTGTCCAGTTGTCCGCCTTTGGGCCGCTTTCGCCCGGCTTTATGAAGGCCGCCTGTGATGAAGCGGGCCTTCAAATCGTCTTAACCCACACCAACCCGGACAGGATGCTCAGGGAGCCGGACGCGGTCATTCACGACCACGAGGTGATGGACTGTCAGTACATCGGTATCGGCATGATGCCGGAGCGCTACCGCACGCCTGAAACGGCCAGACAATTTGCGCTGGATTTTCTGCCTGTTGCAAGGCGGTTTAAAGCAGCCGGTAAAAAGATGCTCTACCACCATCACAATCTGGAGTGGGAGAGGGACGCCAAGGGCCAAACTATGCTGGACATCATTTTGGATGTCATGCCGGAGGATGTCTTGGGCGTGACACTGGACACCTACTGGGTGCAGGCGGCAGGCGCGGATGTCTGTGACACCATCGCGCGGCTTAAAAACCGCCTGCCCTGCGTCCATTTAAAGGACATGGCTGTCAAGGGCTTTGAGCAGCGCATGGCCGTGGTGGGGGAAGGGAACCTGCCTTTCAATAAAATCCTGGACCTGTTAAAAAGCCAGGGCACAACGGAATACCTGCTGGTGGAACAGGACAATTGTTATGGCGAGGATCCCTTTGACTGTCTTAAGCGCAGCTACGATTTCTTAAGGAAGGCGGGGTATCAATGAATAAGCAAGTCAAATTGGGCATCATCGGCGTGGGCAACATCGGCAGCAAGCATTGCCGCTATATCTTGGACGGCGAAACGCCTGGCCTGGTCATTGCCGCGGTCGCGGACCGTGAAGCGGCGCGCCGGGACTGGGCCAAAAAGGAATTGCCGGGCGAAGTGAAGGTGTTTACTGAGGGCAGTGAGCTGATTGACAGCGGCCTGTGCGACGCGGTGCTCATCGCTACCCCGCATTACCAGCACCCGGAATTGGCCATTCACGCCTTTAAAAAAGGCCTCCATGTCATGTGCGAGAAGCCGGCCGGGGTCTATACCTTACAGGTGAGGGAAATGAACGCGGCTGCGGACGCGCGTCCCGAGCTTGCCTTTGGCATGATGTTCAACCAGCGTACCTCCGCCACCTACATCAAAATCAAAGAGATGCTGGACAAGGGCGAACTGGGAGCCATCAAGCGCGTTAACTGGCTCATTACAGACTGGTACCGCTCCCAGGCCTATTATGATTCCGGCGCCTGGCGCGCCACCTGGGAGGGCGAAGGCGGCGGCGTGCTGCTCAACCAATGCCCCCACCAGTTGGATTTGCTGCAATGGCTCTGCGGCATGCCCAAAACAGTGCACGCCTTTGTGCACGAGGGCAAGTGGCACAACATTGAGGTGGAGGATGATGTCACCGCCTACCTGGAATATGAAAATGGCGCTACCGGCGTCTTCATCACCTCCACCGCAGACGCGCCGGGCACCAACCGCTTGGAAATCACCGGCACCAAGGGCCGTCTGGTCTGTGAGAAGGATGTCATTACCTTTGACCGCCTGCTGGTGGATGAGCGGGAGTTCTGCTTCACCACCAAGGAGGGCTTTAAAAAGCCGCCCATGGAAACCGTGGTCATTGAGACGGACGGCCAAAACCCCCACCACGCCGGCGTCATGCGCGCCTTTACCGGGCATATTCTAAACGGCACCCCGCTCATCGCGGATGGCCGGGAGGGCGTCAACGGGCTGACCTTGTCAAACGCCATGCACCTGTCGGCCTGGCTCAACCGCTCTGTCACCCTGCCGATGGACGAGGAATTGTTCCTGTTGGAACTTAACAAGCGCCGCGTAAAATAAACTCAATCGGGCATAAAAAATCCGGGCCAGTTGTTGGTCCGGATTTTATCTTGTGTTCAGTCTTTGGCAAAGGACAGGTAGGGCGGCGCGCCCTGTGCTTTGATGGGTTCCTTCAGCCAATGAATCATGCCAAAGGGGCGGACGCTGTCCTCGCTTTGCAGGCCGGCCGGCGTCCTGACAAGGTAATTATCGGCCTTCATCTCGCTGTGCAGCAGGGCCAGGCAGGGATACAGGTCTTCTTTCCGGCAGAGCAATTCTGTCACCTGCGCGACATCTTCTCCCGGCGCGCAGACGGCTAGGGCGGGCTGCCCCGATACGGTCAATTGGTACATCTGCCCGCCGCCCATTTGATAGCTTTCCCTGATGTAGTTAAGGGCTTCGCTGTCCCAACGGACATACATCATTCCTTCCCTTAGCAATTCATCCCGGAGCAATAGGTAGGCGTCCTCCGAGCAAATCTTGATGCTGTCCCCATGGGAGAAGGCCGGAATGTCCTCCGCCGCGTAAAGGCGCTCATCCAGGTAAAAGGCGGTCTCATAACCGCGCTTTTGATAAAAGTCATACAGGCTATGTTCCGCCGGCATCAAAACGGCGGCAGCCCCGCCTTCCCTGCCAATCAATTCATGGGCGGAGTTTAACAATTGGGTGCTGATGCCGCGCCCCCGGTATTCGGTCTTTGTGGCAACCGCGAAGATATAGCGCGCCTTTTGCCGCGTTTCGCCCATCACCAGTTCCATCGGCAGCAGGCTCAGCATGCCGGCGACCGCCTCGCCGTCCAAAAACACAAGCATATTTTCATGCTTGTGCCGGCGAGTAAAGTAATGCGCGGTATCCTCGTCGCTGTCGTGGAAGGCTTCCTGCCAAAGCGCCTTCAGCGCCGGCAGATGAGCGTCCAAAGGATGCCTAATCATAGGTCAGCGTTCAACACGGCGGAGCTTTTTTCCACCATCAAGGCCGGGTAATAGGACAGTTTGGCCCGGCGCAGACCTTCGTCCCCGGCGTCGTCCTCGCGGTTGATGTAGGTGTAGTTCTCGCAGTTGGCCATCGCGAACTGCTGGTTAATCATCTGGTAAGCGCCCTGAATGTCGTAATAGGCCTTCTCAATGTGCACCACATAGGTGTTATCGCTCAGCTCCTCGCCAATCGCAAAGGCGATAACCTTGCCTTCGGAGCGAATCAGCCCGCCGGTCAAGCCCAGCTCAAAGAAGTATTTGAACGCGCGTTCCACCGCGCAGGATTCATCAAACAGTCCCTCATTGTCATTGCACCCGGCGATTTTGCACCATTCGATGCTCATCTGGTGCACTTCCTCGATATTCTCCCGGGTGATGACCTCATACTCCCAGTTGGGGTTTTCCAGTTTGAACTTGTTGATGTGGTTGCGCTTGGCGCTCAGCTTTTTACCGGAGAGTGAAATGAGGCGCTCAGACTCATACACATAGTCAAAATCATTCCGGTCCGCCTCAAAGGTGAACTTGCCGGGGAAGGCGGCCTCCAGCTTTTCCTTGTCCTCGTTTAGTACGGTATTAAATTCAAGCTTCTGCCCGCGCGCTTTGACGTAGGCTTCCAGCGCTCTCACAACCGGCTCCACCGGCCCCGGACCGGCCGGGAAAATAAAGGTGGGCTTGTCCTCATCCGACATCACAATGGCCCTGTCCTCAAAATAGGCGACCTGCAGTTTATAAATCTTGCTCCAGATAAAGTTGGAGGTAAAATTGTACTCCAGGGCGCCCCTGTGCGTCTTCTTCAGCAGGTCTCTCATCCTGTCCAGGTCTTTGATGGTGATGGGGGAAAACTGCAGCGCAGCTTCTTGGGTTAAAATAAGTAACACACCTTTCCATGCTCAATTAGGCCTGAACTTGCCAGGCGGAGGGATTATACCCAGATTCCGCCCTCAGAGACCCAAAAATGCCACAAGGTGGCAGGGAAGGCTTGCTTGTGTTATAATTCCCGCATCAACAAGGGGCAGGATGCCTGTCCTATCCAAGAGAAAGCAGCAGGTTTGTGTCAGCATGAGGCAGACGTACGCGCGGGTTGACCTTGGCGCGCTTTCACACAACATCCATTCACTAAGAAAGGCCATTGGGCCTGATTGCCGCCTGATGGCCGTGGTCAAGGCGGACGCCTATGGGCATGGCCTATGCCAGGTCGCGCAAAGGGCGCAACGCGAAGGCGTTGATTTCCTGGCGGTCGCCCTGGTGGAAGAGGGCCTCGCCCTGCGTGAAGCCGGCGTCACCCTGCCCATCCTTGTGCTCTCAGGCTTATCCCGGGAGAGTACGGACCAGGCGGTGGCCGCCCGCCTCACCTTGACGGCGCACACCATCGCGCACCTGGATAGTATCAATGAGGCTGCCCTGCGCCATGGGGTCAAGGCCCAGGTGCATGTCAAATTGGACACCGGTATGAACCGCATTGGCGTCAAGGACGTAGAGGAGCTTCAGCAATTTCTGACGCACTTGACGTCCTGCGAGCAGATCGAATTGACCGGCGCTTTTACCCATTTTGCCTGCGCGGATGACGTGAAGGAAGACTTCACCCGCATGCAGCTGCAAAAGCTTAACGCGTTTTTACCGCTCCTGCCGCCCGGTTTACTCTTGCACACCAGCGGCAGTTCAGCCCTGCTGCGCTTCCCGGAAGCCAGGTTCAATATGGTGCGCGCCGGTATTTCATTGTATGGTTATTCCCCGATTCAGACTGAGGTGGATTTGCGCCCGGTGTTGAGCTGGGTGGCTGAAATCACCCATGTGAAGACCGCCCACCCGGGTGAAACTGTCAGCTACGGCGCGACCATCACCTTAACCCGGGAAACCAGGGTCGCCACCCTGGCGGTGGGCTATGGGGACGGGTACAACAGAGGCCTGTCCAACAAGGCTGATGTCCTCATCAACGGCAGGCGCTGCCAGGTGCTGGGCCGCGTGTGCATGGACCAGATTATGGTGGATGTCACGGACGCGGGCGAAACCAAGGCGGGGGAACAGGCAGTGCTCTTGGGGCAGGAGGGGGATGAAAAGGTCACAGCCGCTGAGCTGGCGGACATGCTGGACACCATTCCCTACGAAGTGCTTTTAAACATCTCAAAACGCGTACCCCGGGTGTATTCAGATTAACGGAGGGAAATTCATGCAGGCCAAAACCGGAAAGAGCAAAACCCGCGGCAAAGCGCCGCTGATTAAAAAACCATACTTAAAGGGCCATGCCATCAGCGCCCTCGCGGCTAAAAGGGGGCTCTCCGTATTTGCCTACATCGCGGTCTCGGCGCTGCTGTTCCTGTTCTTGGGGCAGATTATGGTGATGGATGTCACCTGGCTGCGCGTTGTCATCAACGCTGCGGTCGTGATTGGCTTTGCCACCCTCATGTACTCCTCAGGCGTCAACATGGGAGAAAGCGACGTCAGCTTCGCAGAAATCGCGCTGGCCAGGCAGCAGGAGGGCAAGGCTGTCACCAAGGCAGATTTGGACCGCTGCTATCACCCGCTCAAGGGCTACGTCACCGTGTTTTTTGGCGCGCTGCCCTTTGTGCTGCTGTGCCTCGTTTATGCCCTGATGGCGACCAGGGAGTCCTATACCCTGGGCGCGCTGCCCTCCTGGGTTGCCTCCTATCAGGACCGCCAGGGCATCGGCCTCGCGCTTGATTACTACAATGAATTTAATGCCTTTGGCTTAAAGGATGTGCTGCGCATCCTCACCCGGCTTCTGGTCTTCCCCTTTATCAACATGGTCGGCCCCGATAGCAAAGACGGCTTGCTCTTAGTTGAGCGGCTCTCCCCGCTGCTGGTGCTGCTAGCGCCTATGTTTTACGGCGTTGGCTACCAAAGGGGCGAGGCTTACCGCGCCATGGTGCACGGCGGCATTGCTTCAGCAGCCAAGCGGACGGCCCGCAAGCAAAAGAAAAAGGCCGCCACCCGCGCCTCTGAACCCAAGCAGTTGGTGTAAGCCGTGCTGCGTGTCGCCGGTGGCATTCACCGCTCCAGACAATTGTGCTCCCCGCCCGGCCAGGATACCAGGCCCACCCGTTCCCTGGTGCGCGAAGCGGTCTTCAGCATGCTGATGAATGAGGTGCCGGGCAGCAGGGTTTTGGACTTGTTCGCGGGCTCAGGCGCCATGGGGCTTGAAGCCCTCAGCCGTGGCGCTGACTTCAGCGTGTTTTGTGACTTAAAGCGGCAGGCGGTTGACTGTGTCAAAAAGAATGTCGATTTGCTGCGTGTTTCCGGGCAAAGCCGGGTTTTAATGATGTCCTGGGAGCAGGCGGTCAAACAGCTGGCGGATGAGGACGAGCGTTTTAATTTGATTTTTCTGGACCCGCCCTATAAAATGGAATCGGGTATAATTCTATCAGCCATTGCGATGGCCAACCTCTTAGAGCCCGGCGGCACCATTATCCTGGAAACGGGCAAAGAACCCTCCCTTGCTATCCCGGAAGATTTTGTGGTGGTGAAGGAGAAGAGCTACGGTGAAACCGTGCTGAAGTTGATTGAATTTAAGGAGCAAGCCCAGTGAAAGCAATCTTTCCCGGCAGTTTTGATCCTTTGACCCTGGGCCATCTGGATTTGATTGAGCGCAGCCTGCGCTTTGTAGATGAGCTTGTCATCGCTGTGATGGTCAACCCCGACAAAAAAGGCTTCTTTACCGCGGATGAGCGTGTGAGCCTAATTGACGCCGCCTGCCGTGAGCGCGGCTTGTCCCGCTACAAGGTGGTGGTGGACAGCGGCTTGTTGGTGGATTTAGCGAAGAAAGAGCAGTGCTCGCTGGTTGTCCGCGGGGTGCGCAACACCGCCGATTTGGACAGCGAGTCGGCCATGGCCCGCGCCAATGCCCTTTTAAGCCCGGGGCTTGAAACCATCTTTCTCCCGGCCAGCCAAGCTACCATGGATATTTCCTCGTCTCTCATCCGGCAAATCGCCGCACTCAAGGGAGACGTCACCCATTTTGTTCCCACCTGCGTCAAGCAGGCCTTAAAAGAACGGTTTGATTCTACAACGACACCTGAAGGAGGAACCAACCATGTCCAGAACTGAAGTGTTTGCCCTCGCGGATGAACTCACGCTGATGCTCAAAAACTCCAAGAAAATCCCCCTGACCGACACCGTCATGGTCAACGCGGGCGGGGCAACGGAATTGCTGAAGCGCATCATCTCCTCTTATGACCCTGCGCTGGAAAAAGCCCAGAAGCTGCTGGACAATGAGGAGCATATCCTGGAAGACGCCAAGCGCAAGGCCGATGAAACGGTTTCCCAGGCCATGGCTCAGGCGCAGGGCACGGTGAACGAAGCCAATTCCTACGCCCAGAACAACAAGCAGACCATTGACGACTATGTCGCCCAGACCAGGAAAGCGGCGGAGGATGAGGCCGGCGCGGTGCTGGCAGACGCCCAGGCACGCGCCAACCACATGCTGGAAGACGCCAAGGCCAGGGCGGATGAGCTGGTTTCCCAGACCACCGTATTGGCCCGCGCTGAGGCGCAGGCGCGCGAAATCCTGGAGAACGCCAACCAGCACGCCCAGGCGTTGCGCAGCCAGACCCAGCAGGAATTGGACGGTGTCTTGGCTCATGTGGACAACACTGTCGCCACCCAGCTCAATGAGTTGCGCCTGATTCGCCAGAACCTGGCCGGCATCCAGTACAACGAGGACGAGAACTGACATTTGTTCTTATGGGCTGATATAACGGCCTTTATAAAGCAAAACGCCCGGGTGAATGACTCACTCGGGCGTAATTTATATCTTTTAGTACTTATTTTTGTTCCAGGGATTTGAGCACATGCTCATAGGCGGCGGCCAGTTGCGGGTCGGCCAGGTCGGCCGTGTCAAACAGGACGTCCTTTTGCTCCTCGGGCATTTCCACAATCACGTCCGGCGTGATGCCTTCCTTGTGCACCTTGTGGCCCAGGGGGGAGAAGTACTGCGCGGTGGTGAACTGGAAGCCGGACTTGTTGTCAGACAGCGGCACCACAAACTGGATGACGCCCTTGCCAAAGGTTTTTACCCCCATGATGTCGGCGCGCTCGTTGTCCTGCATGGCGGCGGACAAGATTTCAGACGCCGAGGCCGAGTTCTCATTGACCAGGATGGTCAAGGGCATGTTGTCGGCGCCGGGCTTTGTGATGTATTCCTTCTTGCGGTCAAAGCGGTCCTGGGTGTAATAGACCAGTTTCTTGTCCAGGAACATCTCGGCAATCTGCTCCGCGTCGCCCACCCAGCCGCCGGGGTTATCCCTCAGGTCAAAAATCAAATGCTGCATGCCTTCTTTTTTGAGCGCGTCAAAAGCTTCCTGGAAGGCTTCCTTGCTGCCGCCGGCAAACTCGTACAGGATAATGTAGCCGACCTTGTCGTCGATCATCTTGTACTCAACGCGGTTGACCACGATGTTGGCCTTGATGAGGTCAAAGGGCATGATTTCGCCGTTGCGGACGATTTCTATGTGCACCTTTTCTCCCGGCACGCCGCGCATGATATCCACCGCGTCGTTCATGGT
The DNA here is from genome assembly GCA_964534515.1 of uncultured Christensenella sp. GTDB lineage: Bacteria > Bacillota > Clostridia > Christensenellales > Aristaeellaceae > UBA6115. The sequence continues at coordinate 1,669 of CAZHPW010000027.1, read as the reverse complement.
GGTCGCCGTCACTTCCAGCTCCTCCACCATGTAAAACACGTCGCCCTTTTTCAGCCCCGCGGCCTCAGCCGGGGTGTTGCGAAAGACGCGGGTAATGGTCACGGCGCCCGTGTTGTAATCGCCCAGCATCTGAACGCCGATGCCCGCGTACTTGCCGGAGTCATCCTCCTGCATCTTGGCCCAGGCTTCCTCGGTGTAGTAGAAAGAGTAGATGTCCTCCAGCCCCGAAAGCAGGCCCTGGATGGCGCCGTCCATCATCTTCTGCTCATCCGGCTCCATGTAAAAGAAAGCGTCCACATACTGGCGCACTTCTTCCAGTAATTCGTAGCGCTTTAACCGCTCATACTCATCCTTGGGGATGGTGACGGTCTCATTCCTGGCCGCCAGGGCCAGGGCGGGGGAGAGCAGGAAGAGCACCAGGAGGGATGCCAAAATCCTTTTAGCGAAGGTGTTTCTTGTCATTGAAGTGGTCCTTTCAGTGTTTGGGCAAGGCTTTCTTGTCGTTTAAGGCGTCCCGTCGCCTGAGGTCATTGAGCAGTTTAAACAGCATCGCGTCCCTGAAGTGCCTCAGGTCAAGACCGGATACCTTCTGGATTTTATCCAGCCGGTACACCAGGGTGTTGCGGTGAATGTACAGTTCCCTCGCCGCGTCCGTTAAGTTCAAATCATTCTTCAGGAAAATCTGGATGGTGTCCAGCATTTCCTCGGTGAACAGCTTGGCGGTTTTCTTGTTGAACAGCAGGTCGATGTAGGGCTTGGCCTCTTCCTTGAGGCATTCCATCAAAAACCGTTCCAGCAGCAGGCTCTTGTAGTCAAACACCTGCAAATCCGGGCGGAACACGCCGCCAATCTGGATGGCCTGCCAGGCCTGGTGATAGGATTTTGATACCTCATCAAGCGAGGCTACCTCATCCCCGATGCCGATTTGGGCGCTCAAGCCCAATTCCATCTGGATGGAGTCCAATAGCGCCAGCGCGTATTCTTCCATGTCCCCGCGCTCTGTTTCTTTCAGGTTGCAAAGCAAAAGCAGGTTGCGGTTGTCAACGGGCACCACCAGGTCGCCTGGGGAGAGGGGGATGAACTCGTTGAGGCTGGTGTCCTGGGCAAATTGCTGGAAAGGCCGCTGAAAGCGGATGAGCAGGGCGGCCCTTGACTGTTTTTGAGCGATGCCGTGCTCGTTAATCAGCGTTTCCATCTCCTGCGCGCTCAGCTCACGGTTGACCAGGCGCTTTAAGGCGTTTGAGACCTCGCCCGTGATGCCTTCTTCTTGCTGGAAGGTGGCAATCAGTTTGGCGCACAGTAACAAGACGTCCCCGGCCTCCGGCTTGTCTTTGGTGGCCAGGGTGTGCGTCAAAAAGCCGGGCAGGGTGTAAAACAGGTAGCCGGATTTGGATACCAGCACGTTTTCTTTCAGCGTGGCCGGCAAAAGGAAGGTGTCCGGATGCTGGGGAACCAGGCAGCGGCCCTGCTTGTCCAGGAGAAACACAGGCAGATTCAGCCCGGACAGCAGCTCGGCAATCTTTTGCAGCATCAAACTTGACAAGACATCATCCTCCTTTTAGTCAATTGAAGTATATCACTTCAAAACCGGATTGAAAAGAAAACGGCTTTTCTGAAACGGGGCAAAGGTGGAAACGATAGATACCGGGCCCAAATGGGTATACTTTCA
>CAZHPW010000026.1:0-25546 GCA_964534515.1 uncultured Christensenella sp. | reverse complement strand
GGTCCTGGACTTCGCGCTCCGGCGCTTTGCGGTCGCCGGACTCAAAGTAGCTGTAGTAAGCCGCGCTGATCTTCAGTTTCTGCGCCATGTCCTTGATGGTGATTCCGGCGTCTTTGCGCTTGAGCGCCAGGAAATCACCAAAGCTGCCGACAAACTCACGCTCCATGCTCGACTACTCCTTTCTCGGAACAATGAGAACAAGTGTTCTCATATCGTGCGCTGAGAATATCACACGGACCAGGAGGGTGTCAACAACAAAATTGTGAAAGGCTAGAATCCACAGAAGCCGATGCAACCATTCACTTTTACGCAGCCAGTGCGACCACTGAACAACCTGGGATTACGCATCTGAGATAGTTGATGATCTCACCAAAACGGCCTCACTGGTATGGTATACTGATTGTCAGTTGGACGAATCGTTTACCCACAATTGCGTATTGTTGAATTGACTTATTGCTGACTTTCAAGGAAACGGATGGATATGTATTACAAAGGCTTTGACTCGGATCTGTGCGGATACGATAAGTTTCAGTTTCGGGTAGGTAGAATCTATATCAATGATATCGATGACAACTGGTCTTGGTTTCATTATACGGATTTAGCCAGCGCGACTATTATATACTTTGATAATGGCATGCGAATCTGTGAAGTTGAGCCTCTTGGAGAAGTAAAGAGATTTCGAGATCCTCTAGATGGCGTTGGTAAAGGGTACTTTACGACGAGCAAAATACATATTGTACGAGAATTATCGCGAGAGGAAATTTTTGAGACTCTTATTGCAGAGAAGTGTCCATTCTTCCTGATAACCAAACTCGATCCACCTTTTGAAGTGCTAATGAATTACAAGTCAGAAATTCGAGGAGATAAATGTCGTAGCATATTGCATTTAGGCTATTTATCTGATGAGCAGAAACGAATTCTACTCCCAAAGAGTTGGCACAAGTATATTGCTGGTTATGTGTAAGCTTCGATTAATTATTCGTTTTGCAGTCACCGCAGTGAATATGGTACTATTGTAGTGGAAGAAATCCCAAACACAACAGAGGTGATTATTTGTGCCGTTAAGGGGAGTAGAGTTGTTTGCTGGCGGAGGTGGACTCCTTCTAGGATCTGCTCTGGCCGGTATTGAGCACATTGCTGCCGTTGAATGGAATAAGTGGGCATGTGCCACTATCAGAGAGAATGCATTGCTTGACTATCCCCTGGTACGAGGGCTACGTGTAATTGAAGGGGATGCTCGTCTAGTAAACTGGAACGAAACCTTGGGCGATGCGAAGATTGATATCATCACTGCGGGACCTCCATGCCAACCTTTTAGTTTGGGCGGATTGGCACGTAGTGCAGATGACCCGCGAGACATGTTCCCACTTACAACTTCAGTAATCGAAAAACTCAAACCCAAAGTCTTTGTGGTTGAAAATGTCAAAGGTATTACTCGGCCATCTTTTAGCGAGTACTACGAATACATTAAACTACGACTTCAACACCCCGAATTGCGTTCACATGAGGGCGAGAGTTGGCGCGAGCATTTGTTAAGGCTTCAACAGGAGCATACTTCCGTGAAGTCTGACTTGCAGTATAAGCTTGTTACTACAGTTGTTAATGCTGCCGACTATGGTGTGCCGCAGCATCGACACAGAGTTTTCTTCGTCGGTTTTCGTTCAGATATCGATGCAATGTGGAGTTTCCCAAAGCCAACACATTCCGGTGCTGCTTTGGCATACGCGCAAGCGACAGGAGAATACTGGGATAAGTGGAAGGTATCATTGAAAGATCAGATTCCCATTTCAACACGTCCTCGTATTGATGGTTTGAAGCCCTGGGTTACTATTCGCGCCGCACTATCTGATTTGCCTGATCCCAGCGAGACATTAGCCAATGACAGGTGGCTTGATCACAAACTACAGGAAGGCGCGCGTTCCTACGCCGGACATACCGGCAGTCCAATAGACGAACCGAGCAAAGCGCTAAAAGCTGGAAATCACGGCGTCCCTGGCGGAGAGAATATGATACGCTATCCTAATGGGGCGGTGCGTTACTTAACAATCCGGGAAGCGGCGAGGATCCAAACCTTTCCAGATAGATATGCACTACATGGCACATGGAGTGAGGCCATGCGGCAAATAGGCAATGCGGTGCCAGTGCTGTTGGCCGAACAGGTAATGCATAGTGTAGTCGAACACTTGGAGCTTGATGCCTTGATTACCAACGAAAAACGCCACATTATCCCCTTTCCAATGCGGGGTGTGTCATGACAAGCATCTTTGATCCTTTATCATATGAGAACTTGGGCGCATCAATTTCTCGTGCATTGGATGATCAGCCGCTGGTACGATTGGATGAAGTGTCTTCTTTTGATGGAGTAGGTATTTACGCCCTCTACTATGTAGGTGGTTTTCCAGCATATCGGTTGCTTTCAGAAGCTAATCAGCAAACGCCAGGCTCCTGGGCTATATATGTTGGAAAAGCCGAGGCTGAGAATGCCAGGAAAGGTGATCCCAATCAAGCATCATCATTAGATGGCCCAAAGCTCTATAACCGCATCATGCAGCATAAAAGATCCATTCAATCAGCACAGAATCTGGACTCATCACATTTTATGGTTCGCTTTTTGACAATTGCACCTACATGGGTGTCTCTAGCTGAAGTCATAGCTATACGAATGCACAAACCCTTATGGAACTCAATCATTGATGGACTGGGCAATCATGACCCGGGAGCGGGAAGAAGGCAGGGAATGCGTCCAAGATGGGATACTCTCCATCCTGGCAGAACATGGGCAGATACTCTGCAACCTCGTACTGAAACAGCGGATGATATTATGCAAGATGCGATTTCGTACTTGGAAAGACGCGAACGGTAAGTTTGTGCATTTAAATAGTTTGGCAATCATGCTGAGCTGTTTAGAAAACGTGCAATTTCATTTTTCATAAAACTTAGAAAACCGCTTTGCATAGACATTTTTTTGAAGCGGGTAGTGAGTTAGTAAATTGGAATCGAGTTTTCGTATAGGTATCACACCTGTTGAGGAGATAAGCTATGCCGCAAGCTATTATCGAAACTTTATCTGACTTTTTTAATGTGCTCAAGACAATTAAGCGCATTGATTATTATAGTAGCATACTTAGTTGCAGAACCTTCTTTCGAGGTCAAGCAAATTCAAATTGGGGGCTGTCGCCGAGACTCTTTCGGGAAAACTTACTTAACGCAGAAGGAGTATTGGTAAAAAGGCTTTTGCATCATAATCCTTCCGAATTCGGCGATAATAGATTTGAAAATCTTGCAAAAATGCAACACTTTGGTCTCCCTACTCGATTGCTTGATTGCACATCAAATCCCTTAGTTGCTCTGTACTTTGCCTGCTTTGGTCCTGAGCAATTAGAGAGAGATGGAAGTGTTTTTGTCTTTCCCAACATGCCGACATATTGGTGTTCAGATCCAATTGTTGATCTTCACATTGACTATGTATTTGATCTTGGTTACGCAAAGGGCACTCCCATTGATCAGTATTATGAGCTACAAAAGACTAGGTATGCTCAAACTTCTGCAGCGAATATGGTGGAAACCAAGAAAGCATTTATTAACTGGTTAGAAATCCCTATGTTGACCGTAATTCCCCGAAAAAATACCCAGCGCCTGATAAACCAGGATGGCGCATTCTTCCTATTTGGAATGCAATCTTCCGAGTACATTGATCCTCAAGGCAAAAAGAACGAGACGCGTTGCAATTTCATCACTCCAGTAACAAAGGAGATTAAAGATCTGTGGAGTCCCGGTTTCTCAATTAGCGTGCCTGCGAAAGTAAAACTGGACTTGTTGGATCAACTGGATGTACTAGGTATTAATAGCGAAAAATTGTTTCCCGATCTCGACCATCAAACAGTTTATGTGCAAAAACACTTGCTAAAATAGTAAGGGCATGAAATGACATACTGAGGAATACACTATGAAAAAACCGTTGATGCTTAATGACTTGCTCCGTTTCAGTTTACAAGACTTGAATCGAACGAAAATCAAGTTTAATCAGTACAATGGCAAGGAAGACCCATTGGAAGTATATCTCCGTAACTCAGATGAAGTGAATGGTCAGTGGCTCTTCTGGAGGACTAAGCGTCGATACTTTAATGTCGGTGAAATTGCAATTAGCCTTATTCAGATGTCACCGACTTCATGGCTCCTTTCAACAATTAAGGAAGTCACTCGCGAGTTGGATGTAAAAGACGGAGTGAATTATGATGGTATTGAGTTGGAGAAGAACCGGGCGTTTTACGGCAGAGTCATAGTAAAATATAGGAAGAGCCATCAAACCCAAGTTGTCTATGCAAACAATATTATGTCAAGAATTGAGGTTCAGCAGATTCTGCCAAACATTTTCGATGGAGTAGATTTTCCCGGTTATGACAAAGTACGCCTTTCATTTGAACAACTAACAACAATCATCACCAGACAGAAAAGAGACTGGATTGCAGCCCTTGAAAATCAGAAAGCTGTTTACCTAATAGTGGACTTGAAGAGTGGCAAGCAGTATGTTGGTTCGGCATACGGCGAGAATGGTATGCTTTTGCAGCGATGGGCCAATTATGTAAGCGATGGACATGGTGGCAACAAGTTTCTAAAAGAACTAGTTGAGCAGCATGGAATTGAATATGTTAGGCAGTTCTTTCAATATGCCATTCTCGAGAATTACAACTCTCGTGTTGATAAGACTATCATTCTAGGACGCGAGTCTTGGTGGAAAGAAACGCTAGGTAGTAGAGCTGTGGGTTTAAATGCCAATTAAACATATTATTGCTATTAAAGCCGCACTCTCGCACGCTTCTCTGATACTCATGCACGCGGGAAGGGAGGGGGTTGCATTTTTTCTGGTCGATTGGTGGTGAGCGTTCTGAAACCCAAAATCAAGCGCTCCTGTAGCCGATAAAACCGATCTCTGTTAATCTTGGAAAGTTCAAAAAACCAAGTAATATCAACACTTTTCACCCTTCAAATACAACGGCCCGCCTCTTGATGAGACGGGCCAAATTGTATCAACTGTTGTTGATGATGTGGCGCAGAGGGTGGGATTCGAACCCACGTGGCCTTTCAGCCAAACTGATTTCGAGTCAGCCCCGTTATGACCGCTTCGATACCTCTGCACATGGAATCAATGATTCCTTAGGTATGATAATGGCAAGTTTGCCATCAGTCAAGAAAAGGCCGGGATGATTATCAAAATACCGGTACTGATTTTTCTGGATTCCGGTACTGACTGATAAACTGTCAACACAAAAATAAATAGAAAACACTGTCGCTAGAGCCCCAAAGATGGGACATAAGCCCCGAATCATTGACACCCCCTCGCGCATTGGCTAAAATAAGTTGATTATAGGGAAATGTGAGGGTCAAAGATGGCTTATAATGACATCAAAAACATCCTGCCAAAGTTCCGCTTCCAAGGGAAATACGTCACCTCCCGTGAATTAACCTCCGGCAATATCAACGAAACCTATGTATTAGAATATCTGGATGGCAGCAAGACCATCATGTACACGCTGCAGCGCATCAACACCTATGTTTTCCGCGACCCCCAGGGCGTGATGCAAAACATCGCGCTGGTGACGGAGCACCTAAAAAACAACCTGCTCAAGAAAATGGACACGGCGGACCGCATGGTGCTGGAACTGGTCCGCACGGTGGACGGCGACACGATGTACCAGGACCGCAAAAACGGCGTCTGGCGCGCCTACACCTACATCACAAACGCCCTGGCGCTGGACGTGGTGACCAAGCCTGAGCAGATGGAAGAGGTCGGCCGCGCCTTTGGCTCCTTCCAGAGAAACCTGGTGGATTTCCCGGCTCACATGCTGGCGGAGACCATCCCCAACTTCCACAACACCACCAAACGCTTTTACGCCTTTGTCCGCGCGGTGGATGAGAACAAGGCGGGGCGCGTCAAAGAGGTGGAGGAAGAGATTGAGTTCATGTTTGAGCATCGCAAGATGCTGGGCGAGATTGTCCGCTTGCTGGAGAACCAGACCATCCCGCTTCGCGTAACCCACAACGATACCAAGTCCAATAACGTCCTCCTGGACAACCAGACGGGCAAGGCCCTGGCAGTCATTGACCTGGACACGGTCATGCCCGGCTCTGCCCTGTATGACTACGGCGACGCGGTGCGCTTTGGCGCGTCCACCGCCAAGGAGGATGAGGAGGACACCAGCCTTATCAAACTGGACATGGAAAAAACCCGCGCTTTTACCCGCGGGTTCGTCCAGGAGACGGCCGGCATCCTGTCTGATGAAGAATTGCTGCGTTTGCCGCTGGGCATCAAGGTATTGACCGGGGAGCTGGCCATGCGCTTCCTGACAGACTATCTGGATGGTGACTTGTACTTCAAGGTCAACTCACCCATGCATAACCTGGTCCGCACCCGCGCGCAGATTGCCCTGCTGAAAAATGTTGAAAAGCACGAGCAGGAATTGCAGGAGATGGTCCAGCGCTACATGACCCGCTACGCCTAAACCTGCTGGAAAACCAGCAAGGTTCCCTGCTTGACGCTGATGTTGGCCGGCTTTCCGGTGCCTTTGTTGCTGATGCCCAGGGGGTTGGTGCCTGATAATACCGCGTTATGAAGCGGATAGGACAGGCCGCTTAGGCTGACCCCCTCCGCCATATCGCCCCAGCAGAATACCGAGATGATGCTGCCTTTCTTGATTGGGGGCAGCATCAGCGTCCCATTGGACAGGGCGTGGATAATCAGCTTGTTTGAAATGATTTTGGCTTGATAGCCCTTCTCAGCCAAGCCCGCCAGGATTTGCAGGTTGGCCAGCGTGTGGTCAAGCCGCTTGCCCAGCGCGCCGTACAGGTAAAATCGGCAATAACCCCGCCCCTGCGCCAGGCGGATGCCCAGTGCCATGTCGGTCAGGTCTTTCTTTGCGGGGAATTGCAGCCGGGCTATGCCGTCAGGCGTTTTGGATACCGAGTCTAAATCGCCCAGCAAAATATCGGCTCTTAGCCGGTGCCGCAGTAAATTGTCATATCCGCCGTCCGCTGCGATGACCAGGTCATTTCGCCCCGGGCGAAAGCCAAAGGGTGAAAAATCCCCCGCGCCGACGATGTATGCGATGCCTTTTCTCATAATTGCCTCCTCATTTGAGTATACCTTGTTTGGGCTCTGCCTGAAAGGAAAGGATTCCCCCTTGAAGAAAAAACTGCTCTTTGTCTGCTCCGACTGTGGCTTTGAAACGCCCCGCTGGTTTGGCAAGTGCCCGGGCTGTGATGCCTGGAACACCCTGGTGGAAGCGCCGGAAGCGGCAGCGCCGGAAAACAAGGCCGCGCAAAAACGCCCCGGGGGCACCGGCGCCCAGGCGGAAACCTTAAAGGACATCTCCGCTGACATCGCCATTCACCAGTCCACCGGCATCTCCGAATTTGATCGGGTTTTGGGCGGCGGCGTGGTGGAAGGCTCCCTGCTGCTCATCGGCGGTGAGCCCGGCGTTGGAAAAAGTACGTTACTTTTGCAAGTTTGTGCCAACCTGTCCCGTTTAAATAAGCGGGTGCTCTACATCACGGGTGAGGAAAGTTCCAGGCAAATCAAACTGCGCGCGGAGCGCCTGGGTGCCGGCAAGGACGCTGTTCTCATCCTGGCTGAAAACGCGATGGACGCGGTGGAGGAAAAGCTCAACGCCCTGGCTCCCGACTTTGTGGTGGTGGACTCCATTCAAACCATGTACCGGCCGGACATGGCTTCCGCCCCAGGGTCTGTCAGCCAGGTTCGCGAAAGCGCTTCCGTGCTTATGCGCTACGCCAAGACCTCGGGCTGCGCCATCTTCCTGGTGGGCCATGTCACCAAGGAAGGCTCCATCGCGGGCCCCAGGGTGCTGGAGCACATGGTGGATGTGGTTTTGTACTTTGAGGGCGACCACCAAAGGGAGTACCGCCTGCTGCGCGCCAACAAGAACCGCTACGGCTCCGTCAATGAATTGGGCTTGTTTGAAATGACGGGCGAGGGTATGCGCATGGTGGAAAACGCGTCGGAGACCCTGCTGCGTGACCGCGCGACCGGCATCTCCGGCTCCGTGGTGTTCTGCGGGATGGAGGGCAGCCGCCCGATGCTGGTGGACCTTCAGGCGCTGGCGGCGCAAAGTTTTTACCCCTCACCCAAGCGCACGGTCAACGGCATGGACCAGGGCCGTGTCGCCCTCCTGCTGGCAGTCCTGGAAAAGCGCGCGGGCCTCAGGCTTTACAACCAGGATGTCTACATCAACGTGGCCGGCGGTCTAAGCCTCAATGAGCCGGCGGCTGACCTCGCGGTCTGTCTGGCGGTGGCCTCCTCGCTGTCGGACCGTTCCCTGCCCCAGGATGTGGCCGCGATGGGGGAAGTGGGGCTGCTGGGTGAAGTTCGTCCCATCCCCTTTCTGGAGCGCCGCCTGGCCGAGTGCGCGCGCCTTGGGTTTGAGCAGGTCATCTGCCCCAAACCGCGCTCCGGCAAAATCCAGGTGCCCAAGGGCATGAAGATTGTCAATGTCAGCACGGTTTCCCAGGCGGTTGCCGCCCTGCATCTGCTGGGGGACAAGGCGGGCGCCAAAGCGCCCTGAGGGCCATTCTCTTCCTTCAACCGGGCGGCAAACAGGGAGAAAATGGGCTAATTTGTAACAAAGTGTATAAACCTGTTACAGTTTTGAAACCCTTATTTCATTGCATCCCTTGCGTTCTTCAAGTATATTGAATAGACCAAAAAGTATCGGATGCCGTCTAAGAAAAGGAGTGTGGCAATATGAAAAACCGTATTCTCGCAGGGCTGTTTACCGTAATCCTGGTGATGTCCCTGCTCATGTCCGTCGCCCTGGCGGCCAACCTGTCCTACGGTTCTGAAGGTTTTCAGGTGAACCGGGCACAGACAAGGCTCAAGGCGCTGGGGTACTATACCGGTTCCATTGATGGCAAGTACGGTTACTCCACCGTTGTTGCCGTGCGTGGCTTCCAAAGCAAAAACAGCCTGCAGGTGGACGGTATCATCGGCACCAAGACCAACCTCTACCTCTATTCCGACAACGCCATCAAAAAGTCCGGCGGCGCCGGCGGCACGGCCACAGCCCTGCGCGTTTCCTACGCCAGCGAGGGCCCGGCTGTCACCACCATCCAGACAAAGCTGGCCGGGCTGAAGCTGTACAAGGGCGCAATTGACGGCAAATACGGCTATACCACCGTCAAGGCGGTACGCTCCTTCCAGGCCTCCAAAGGCCTGAAGGTGGACGGCATTGTCGGCCCCCTCACCTGGGACGCCCTGGTGGGCAGCGCCACGATTCCAAAGCCCACAACCCCCAAAGACCCCTACGCGCCGGTCGCCATCCCCAAGAACCCGCGCGTGCAGTACGGCTATGAAGGCTACCTGGTCAAGCTCGCGCAGCAGCGCCTGCTGGACTTGGGCTTCAAGGCCGGCAAGGCCGATGGCAAGTTCGGCTGGTCCACCTACCAGGCCGCCCGCGCCTTCCAGTTGAAGAACAACCTCAAGGTTGACGGCATCATCGGGCCCGCCACCTGGAAGAAACTGTTCGGCTCCACCGCCACCCCCGCTGTCAGCCCGACCAAGCCCGCGCCTGCCAAGCCTTCCGTGCTGCGCATCCGCTATGGCACCTCCGGCGCCCTGGTGACCCAGGTGCAGCAGCGCCTGATTGCCCTGGGCTACCTGGGCAACAACCTGGACGACGGCGTCTTTGGCTACAGGACTTACACGGCCGTGCGCTCCTTCCAGTCCGTCAACAAACTGAAGGTGGACGGCATCGTGGGCAAGAACACCTGGGATGCGATGTTCAGCACCAAGGCCATCTCAAAGCCGGTCAAGAAGTAAATCCTCAAGCGAGTTTTTAGTTTATCCAAACCCCGATTGGTTCAACTGCCAATCGGGGTTTTATATTGCTAATTTTATTTCCTAGCCCTGGTCATGCTTGGGCAATCAAAAAGAAGGCTGTTTTTCACAGCCTTCTTTTATACGAATCCTATGAGCGGCTTGTCCGCTGATATGAAGCGGCCTTAGGCCTTCTTCTCACGCTTGAAGCACAGGAACCAATCCAGGCAGTACTGGTCATCATCCTTGCTCTCCATGCGCTCCTTGGCAACGCCGCAGGAGCCGGCGGTGGGGACGATGACGTCCTGGCCGGGGCGCCAATCAGCGGGGGTGGCAACCTGGTCCTTGTCGGCCTTCTGCAGCGCCAGGATGATGCGCTTGATTTCGTCAAAGTTGCGGCCGGTGGACAGCGGGTAGTAGAGGATGGTGCGGATTTTGCCGACCGGGTCAACCACGAACACTGCGCGAACCGCCTGGGTGTTGGACTGGCCGGGCTGAATCATGCCGTACTTGTTGGCCACTTCCATGCGGATGTCTTCAATCAGGGGGAACTTCACTTCAACGTTCTTCATGCCGTTCCATTCCAACTCCTGAATCTTGCGCAGCCAGGCGATGTGGGCATACAGGGAGTCAACCGACAGGCCGACCAGCTCGGTGTTCATGGCTTTGAACTCATCAGCCAGGGTGGCGAAGGTCATGAATTCCGTGGTGCAAACCGGGGTGAAGTCAGCGGGGTGGGAGAAGAGGATGACCCATTTGCCCTTGTAGTCCTCGGGGAAGTTGATGGGACCCTGGGTGGTGACGGCGGTAAAAGCGGGGGCCATATCGCCGATGAGCGGCATGCGGTTGTAGGTAGGGGTGTTGTTGTTTTCCATGATGTTTTCCTTTCTTGTTGCTGTTTCAGCGAGTTTGATGTATATCAGAGCGGTTCATCCGCCAACAGATCGTTTCAGTGGGTTTTCTGTGCCTGCTTTTTGCACTCGGGGCAGACATAGCTGATAATCAGGTCATAATCAATCAGCGGGCTGTCCAATTGGGCGTTGAGCACCTGGGTTAAGTCATCTAGATGAATGTCGCTTAGGCTGTTGCACACCTTGCAGACCAGGTGGTCATGCTTGACGGCTTTGTCGTAGCGGTCCGGCTGGCCTTGCAGGGACACCTTTTGAATTGTTCCGTTCGCGTGCAAGGCGTTAAGGTTGTTGTACACGGTGGCTAGCACAATTTTTGGGTTGGTCTGCTTGAGCTGAAGAAAGATTTGCTCCGCCGTCCAGTGCTGGCTTGAATGGTTAATCAAATCCAGAATCTTTTGCGCGTAAGGACCCATGCGGCCACCTCCTTTAGAACTATTCTAATTCTAATCTATCTAGTCGTTAATGTCAAGCCTCTGGGTTTTGCTTTATGTGGTCTGGGATAGTATCGCGGGACATCTATGGAATACGATCCGACAAAAAGAAAAAACCGGCTGGTGCCGGTCTATTGTGCTTAGAAATATATAGTTCAAAGAAATTCTAAGCATTCTTTCGCTGTACCTGGGATGACGTCTGAGCAAGTTGGGTAGAGCATCAAATCATCCATGCCAAGTGGCAGTTAATCCGCGGCCTCAACCGCTAAGGGGTCATCAGGCAAGGAGACAACCGCTAAGAGGTCAATGGGCAAAGGAACATAGGCCAGGGGCTTCAGGGCGGCTATCCGCTTTTCTCCAAAGCCCTTCACCGCGCCCAAGTCCTCGATGAAGTAGAAGGGCTGCTCACCGCGCTTCAAAACAATCTGCTCCGCCAGGTACTCGCCGATGCCGGGCAGGGACATCAATTCTTCCTTGGTGGCGGTGTTGAGGTTGACGCCGGTTTGATTGACTTGTGGTCTTTGAGTTTTGGCCTTCTCATTGGACAGGGTTATTACTTCCTGATGTCCTTTGCTGAAAGCATCCCTGAGGGCCAAGCCCATCATCACAAGCGTGATGAGCCCGCACAACAACAAAACTGCCCTGGTGACAAGGCGGCGGGCCATCACGCTGTTGGGCAGTTTGTTGTTGGTCATGTGTTTGTAATCAGGCCTTGCGCAGCTTCTGGCCTTGGGGTCCGTCCTCCGCCAGCCAGCCCAGGGCGTTCAATTGGGCGCGCAGCTCATCGCTCAAGGCCCAGTTCTTGTCCTTCCTGGCCTGGGCGCGTTCTTTGGCCAGCTGCTGCACTTCCTGGGGGATTTCTTCTTCCTTTTTGGTCAACAGGCCAAAGATACCGGTCATTTTCTTGAGCAGTTCCAGCGCCTGCTCCACGCTTTCCTTGGGGCTGTTCTCGTTGAGTTCGGTGTTGGCCAGGTAGACCAGCTCAAACACCGCGCCCATGGCTTCGGCGGTATTAAAGTCATTGTCCATGCCGGCGTCAAAGCGCGCCTCAATCTCCTTGAGTTTGCCGGCAATGTCCTGGAGGCTTTCATTGTTTTCAGCCGGCTTGGCGGTTTTCAACAGGTCATTCATGCGGTCTCTGCCGGTGTAGAGGCGGTTTAGGGACGCCTTGGCCTGGGCCATCATATCCCGGCTGAAGTTAAGCGGGCTTCTGTAGTGCGCGGATAGCATCAGCATGCGCATGTCCTCCGCCTCATACTCCTTCAAAATATCGCGTACCGTGAAAAAATTGCCCAGGGATTTGGACATCTTGGTGTTGTCGATGTTGATAAAGCCATTGTGCATCCAGTAATTGACAAAGGGGTGCCCGGAATAGCCCTCGCTCTGGGCGACCTCGTTTTCATGGTGGGGGAAGAGCAGGTCCTGGCCGCCGCAGTGGATGTCAAAATGCTCGCCCAGGTATTTCATGCTCATCGCGGAGCACTCAATGTGCCAGCCCGGCCGTCCCTTGCCCCAGGGGCTGTCCCAGCTGGGCTCGTTGGGCTTTTCGGCCTTCCACAGGGCAAAGTCCAGGGGGTTGCGCTTCTCCTCGTCCACGCTCACGCGCGCGCCGCTGTCCAGGTCTTCCAGGTTCTGACCGGACAGTTTGCCGTAGTCATGGAAGTCCGGCGTGCTGAAGTAGACATTGCCGTCTTTCTCATAGGCCAGCCCCTGGTCAATCAGGCCCTTGATGATGTCAATCATCTCATTCATGTGCTCTGTCGCGCGCGGGTGCACGGTCGCGGGCAAGACGCCCAGGGCGTTCGCGTCCTTCCAGTACTCGGCGATAAAACGGTCGCCCAGTTCCTTGACGGTGGTGCCTTCGCGGTTGGCCCGGTCAATCATTTTGTCGTCCACGTCGGTGAAGTTCTGAACGAAGTTCACCTCATACCCGCGGCTTTCCAGGAACCTGCGGAAGACGTCAAACATGATGAAGGGGCGGGCATTTCCAATATGAAAATAGTCATATACCGTGGGGCCGCAGCAGTACATGCCCACCTTGCCGGGGGTAAGGGGGATGAAGTCTTCCTTCTGTCTGCTCTGGCTGTTGTAAATCTGAATCATGTTCTTCCTTGGCTCCTTTGTGTCTGATGGGGTTCATCCAGTTTATCCGCGTGTGTTTTTCATGTCAAGCAAAGGGTTTTCAGAGCGGATGAGCTCCTCCTGCGCGTTGATTGGCGGCAGCCCCCTGGGCACGCGCTCATAGGTGTTGTGCGCGGTCAAACGCCATAGCTTGCGGTTGTCCATGAAGCCCAATTCCAGGATGGATACAATCTGCTCCTGAATCCGCTTGTCCTTGACCGGCACGGTCAGTTCCACGCGCTTGTCCAGGTTCCTGGGCATTAAGTCGGCGGAGGAGAGGAATACCTCTTTCTCGCCGTCGTTCTCAAAGCAATACACCCGCGGGTGCTCCAAAAACCGCCCGACGGTGCTGAAGATTTGCAAGTTCTTGTTCTCCCTGTAATTCAGGCAGCAGATGCCGCGCACCATCAGGCGAATCCTCACCCCGGCGTTGGCCGCACTCAGCAGCGCCTGAATCATCATGGGGTCAGACAGGGAGTTCATCTTCATCGTGATGCCGCTCTTTTTGCCTTCCTGGGCGTTGGTCTCCTCCCGCCTGATGCGGGTTAATATGGCGTCCCTTAAGTGATAGGGTGAGGCAATCATTTCCCGCATGGGGTAGGTGTAGCTGTAGCCCAAAATCAGGTTAAAGAAGGCGGCCGCGTCCTCGCCCAGCTGCTTGTCACAGGTCAATACGCCCATGTCGGTATAGAGCTTGGCGGTCACGTCGTTGTAGTTGCCGGTGCCAAAGTGGGTGTAGTGCCGCAGGCCGTCCGCCTCCCGCCTGACCACCAGGGTCACCTTGGAATGTGTCTTCCACCTGGGCACACCGTAGAGCACATGGCAGCCGGCCTTCTCCAGCGCCTTGCTCCAGGCGATGTTGTGCTCCTCGTCAAAGCGCGCCCGCACCTCAATGAGCACGGTCACCTGCTTGCCGTTTTGCGCGGCGCGTGCCAGGGCGTCTATCATCGGGCTGTGGGAGGATACCCGGTAGAGGGTCTGCTTGATGGCCAGCACATTGCTGTCCGTCGCGGCCTCAGACAGGAAACGCACAATGGGGTCAAAGCTGTCATAGGGCAGGTGGAAAAACAAATCCCCGCCCCTGATGGTGCGGAAGATGGATTCGCGCACTTTAAGCCGCTCATCCATCCTGGGCGTGTAGGGGGTAAAGCGCAGGTGGTCAAAACCCGGCAGGTCACAGACCTGGCGCATGAAAAAGCGCAAGTCCAGCGGCCCGTCCACGATGTTGACGCAGTCAGGTTGTACCTCCATGCCGTCTTTGAGCATATTCAGCAGCTTTTTGTTGGCGCCCTCCATCACTTCCAGTCGCACAATCTTGCCGTAAGAGCGCCGCTGCACGTTTTTGCTCATCTCGGTGAGCAGGTTATTCATGTCGTCCAGGTTGACCACAAAGTCGGTGTTGCGGGTGATGCGAAAGGGCATCTGCGCCAGGGGCGCCATGTAAAGGAACAAGCGCGGCAGGAACATGGATATCAGCTCTTCCAGCAGAACGCCACGGGCTTTGCCCTTGCCCATGGGCAGGAGCACCTCGCGCTTTAGGGCACGGGGCACGGGCACAATCGCTGTCTGCGGCTCCCCGCCCTTGTCCGACTGCAGCATGACGGCGATATAGATGGCCTTGGCGGACAGGATGGGAAAGGGCTGCAGGGGGTTTAAGGTTCTGGGGGTCAACACGGGCAGCACCTGGGCGTCAAAATACTGGGACAGCCATAGGCGCTGCTCAGCGGACAACTGCTCAGGCTTTAGCAGGTAGAGGCCGTTTTGCTCCAATTCCGGGAAAATTGACTCGTTTAGAATCCGGTACTGGTGGCTGACATGCTTTTCAACCTTCTCGCGGATTTGCTCCAACTGCGTTTGCGGGGACAAGCCAACCGGGTCGGGTGTCCTGCGGCCCATGTCCTTCTTGCGCTCCAATTTGCCCACGCGCACCATAAAGAACTCGTCCAGGTTGTTGGACACAATGGACATAAACCTGGCCCGCTCCAATAGCGGGTTGTCCAGGTTGGTCGCCTCAGCCAAAATGCGCTCGTTAAAATTAAGCCAGCTGAGTTCCCGGTTGTAGAAAATGCCTTTGTTCAAGCGTCCTCCTATCGCGTCATCTGGGCGGTCAAGCGGACAAGGGTGGCGGCGGGGCGGTTAAACAGCCGCAGGGGCAAGGGGTAGTATGCGGATACACCCAGCCCGGGGGAGATGTAGACCGCGTAGCCTTTTACGATGGATAGCCCGGTAAAGCCCTCATCGCCCGGGAAAAAGCCGCCCTTGCCGTCCGGCTGAACCGGGATGTACACAGGGCCTAAGCCCGGCAGGCGGATTTGCCCGGCGTTGAACTGCCCGGCCAAAAAAAGGCTGGGCGAGGGCAGGTTCATTTCCTGGCTCTTGGCGGAGAGCTCGGTAATCTGCTCATAATCCGGCGGGTGGTGCATCACCGCGATGATGACATCCGTCCGTTTCATCTCCTTAAGGGCTGTAACAGAGGCCTCCATGTTCTTTAAGCGGTGCTCCGCGAAGCGCAGCTGCGCGCCGGTCTGGGCTTCATAGGGGTTTTCCTGGCTGGACAGCGTCCTGATGAGCTCCTTGAGCGCGAAAACCGCGTTGTCCAAATCCAGGGTGAAGGTCTCCCCAGGCGCAAACCAGATGACCTGGCCGTTGTATTCCAGTTTGTAGGGCGCTTCAAGGTAGATGGCGCCGGCCTGTTCTGCCTGCAGGATATAATCCGCCTTGACCTCACCCGTCCCGTGCGGGTCGGGCAGGAGGGCGTCCGGGTCGCTGTCCCCGGCGATGAGGAAGATGGGGGTGTCCTTGGGGATGAGGGCCAGGATGTCTAAAAGCGGCTCTGTTTTCCCGCCCTTGCCCACCATGTCGCCTGTCATCACCACGGCGCTGTAGCTTTCCTTGCCTAGGGCGTTTTTCAGGTTCTCATGGTCCTGGCCAAGCATCGCGCAGTTTAAGTCACTCAGATGCAGGATTCTAAAGCCTTCCAGGCTCTTTGGCAGGTTGAGAACCGTCACGCTGCGCTGCTCCAGTTTGACATAACGGTTGGACAGCGTGTTGAGGGAGAGGACGATGGTGATGGCCGCGATGAGCAGCACAAATACCAACAGGCAACCGCCGCGCCGCCTGCGCGCCGGCTGAAACAGTCCTTTGCTTCTTCTGGCCGCCATGTTTACGCCCCTTCCTCTTTTGTGGCCTTATTCTATCATGGAATATGGGCGTGAACAATTGAAACACAAGCGTAAACTTGCATAAACAGGTAAAAATCATACAGGTGAACAAGCGGCTTTATCTCATCGAGTTAGGGAATTGTCAAGAAAGGGCAACCGCTTTGTTCGTTGCGCCATGCAATTTGTATGTGCTATACTTCTATTGAAAAATATCCACGCGTGGACATCGTTCGTCCTGAGGAAGGGAGGGATGACCTTGCGCTATCTGGCTCCTAATGACGCGCAAAGGCAGGAGTTTCATCACGGTACCAACCGTCATGCCTATCACATATTCGGTGCGCATCCTGTTTGGCAGGATGTTGATTGTTGGCACTTTACTGTCTGGGCACCCAATGCCCAGGCTGTCAGCCTGACCGGCGAATTCTGTTTCTGGGACTATGAAAAGTACCCCATGCAGAAGCAGTTTGACGGCACCTGGGAAATCAGGCTGCCGGATTCGCTGTTCAAGCCTGAAAGCAACCCGGACGCCTTCTCCTATGAAGGCGCTGAGGAAAAGCTTCGCGCTTACAAGTACGCCATCAAAGGCGCGGACGGCCGGTGGACCTTAAAGGCCGACCCCTACGCCTTTGCGGGTGAGTTGCGCCCCAACACCGCGAGCCTCCTGTATGACATGGATGGCTACGAATGGGGCGATGGGGAATGGATGGCCAAGCGCCGTACCTGGCAGCCCTATTCCAGCCCCGTCAACATCTATGAGATGCACCTGGGCTCCTGGCGCCGCGGTGAAAACGGCCGGATGCTCAGCTATGGTGAAATCGCCGACCAGCTCATCCCCTACATTGAGGAGATGGGCTACACGCATGTGGAGCTGCTGCCCGTGATGGAGCACCCGCTTGACATGTCCTGGGGCTACCAGGTGACCGGTTATTACGCGGCCACCGCCCGCCACGGCAAACCCAAGGAGCTCATGGATTTCATCGACCGCATGCACCAGGCCGGCATCGGCGTCATCTTGGATTGGGTGCCTGCCCATTTTCCCAGAGATGAGATTGGTCTGCGCCGCTTTGACGGCACCCCCTGCTATGAGCATGAGGATGTCAGGCGCGCTGAAATGCCCCAGTGGGGCACCATGATGTTTGACTTCGCCCGCGGCGAGGTCTGCAGCTTCCTGCTGTCAAACGCCTGTTTCTGGCTAGAATACTTCCATGCCGACGGCCTGCGCGTGGACGCGGTGTCCAGCATGCTCTACCACGATTTCGCCAGGGAGGGCGATTACCTGGCCAACAAGTACGGCGGCCGGGAAAACCTGGAGGCCATCGCCTTCATGCAGCGCATGAACCAGACCGTTTACCACGATTTCCCCGGTGTCATGATGATTGCCGAGGAGTCCTCCGCCTACCCCATGGTCACCCGTCCTGTTGACATGGGCGGGCTGGGCTTTGGCTTTAAGTGGAACATGGGCTGGATGAACGACATGCTCTCCTACATCAAGTTAGACCCGGTCTACCGCAAATGGCATCACGACAAACTCACCTTCTCGCTCTTTTACGCCTTCTCGGAAAACTACATCCTGCCCTTCTCCCATGACGAGGTCGTCCATGGCAAGGGCAGCATGCTGGACAAACAGCCGGGCGATTTGTGGCAGAAATTCGCCGGCCTGCGCGCGCTGTACGGCTATACCATGGCGCACCCGGGTAAAAAGCTGCTCTTCATGGGCAGCGAGTTTGGCCACTTCATTGAGTGGAATTACGACGGCCAGCTGGATTGGTTCCTCATGGTCTATGAGCGCCATCCGGACCTGTGCCGCTGTGTGCGTGTCTTAAACCGCTTCTACCGCGACCATCCCGCCTTCTGGCAGATTGAGGACAGCTGGGATGGTTTCATGTGGCTGACGCCGGATGACAAGGAGCGCAGCATCGTGGTCTTCATGCGCACCGACAAAAAAGGCAATTCCACCGTCTGCCTGACCAACTTTACCTCCGCTTTTTACCCTGTCTTCCGCTTCGGCTTGCCCAAGCCCGGCGTGATTACGGAGGTGTTCAATACCGATTTGAAGGACTACGGCGGCTCCAACCAGTTCAACGCGGAGCCCATCCGGGCGGAGGAAGAGCTGTGCAACAACCTGCCCTACTCCGTGCCCGTCTGCGTCCCGCCTCTGTCCACGGTTTACTTCACCTATGAAAAAGATCCCGAACCCGAAAAACCCAAAGCCAAGTCCAAGAAACCCGGGAAAAAGGTCCAAACGGCGTTGAAGGAGGAGAAAAAAGATGCATCAACATAAGAATTGTGTCGCCATGCTGCTTGCCGGCGGCCAGGGGGCGCGTCTGGGCATCCTGACCAAACACGTGGCCAAGCCTGCCGTTCCTTTTGGCGGCAAGTACAGGATTATTGACTTCCCCCTGTCAAACTGCGCCAACTCGGGCATTGACACGGTGGGCGTCTTAACCCAGTACAAGCCGCTGGAGCTCAACTCCTACATCGGCTCCGGCGCGCCCTGGGACATGGACAGAACCTGGCCTTCATTAAGCAGTTCAACCCCAATTATGTCTTGATTTTATCGGGCGACCACATCTACAAGTGCGATTACGCGGAGATGCTCGCCTATCATGTTTCCCATGGCGCGGCCCTCACCGTCGCCGTGCGCGAAGTGCCCTGGGAGGATGCCAGCCGCTTTGGCATCATGAACACGGACAGCGACAACAACATCACCGAGTTTGAGGAAAAGCCCAAGGAGCCCAAGTCCAACAAGGCTTCCATGGGTGTGTACGTCTTCTCCTGGGACAAACTGCGCTCCTACCTGGAGGCGGATGAGGCCAATCCCCTGTCCCAGAACGACTTTGGCAAGAACATCATCCCCACCATGTTGGCCGCCGGCGAAAAGTTGGTCGCGTGGACGTTCAACGGCTACTGGAAGGACGTGGGCACGATCGAGAGCCTGTGGGACGCCAACATGGACCTGTTGGAAACCCCGGCCCCTGTTGACCTGCACGACCGCAAGTGGCGCATCTATGCCCGCAACGTGGGCGAGCCGCCGCACTACGCCTCCTCCAAGGGCGAGGTCAAGGATTCCCTGGTCACCGAGGGCTGCGAGGTCTTTGGCAAGGTCAGCCACTCCGTCCTCTCAGCCGATGTGCACATCGCCGAGGGCGCTGAGGTCATTGACGCGGTCATCATGCCCCACGCGGTTATCAAATCCGGCGCAGTGGTACGCCGTGCCATTGTGGCGGAAGGCGCCGTCATCGGAGAGGGCGCCGTCATCGGTGAAAAAGAAGGCAACATCGCTGTTGTCGGCAGCAACACGGTGGTTTCTCCCGGCGCGGTCCTGAAGGCCGGCGGACAACTTGGAGAGTGAGGAAACGCACGATGAAACAGGATATTGTTGGTTTAATCTATACCGGCGAGCGCGTGGACGAACTGCAGGAACTCACCCGCTACCGCGCGGCAGCCGCCCTGCCCATGGCCGGCCGTTACCGCCTGATTGACTTCATTCTGTCCAACATGATTCATTCCGGCATCAAGAACATCGGCATCATCATGCAGAAAAACTACCACAGCCTCATGGACCATCTGGGCAGCGGGCGTGAGTGGAACCTGCATGGCAAGCGCTCGGGCTTAACCATCCTGCCGCCCTACATGTCAAGCGACAACGTGGGCGTGTATGAGGGGCTTTTGGACGCGCTTCAGACCAACCTGGGCTTTATGCGCAAGAGTGTCGAGCGCAACATCGCCGTCTCTGACAGCAATGTGCTCTACCAGGTGGATTACACCGATGTCATCGCCCAGCACCTGGAAAGCAAGGCAGACATCACCCTCCTGTACACCAAGGACCGCAATGTCAGGCGCAATGGCCGTGGCCGCTACCTGGAGGTGGAAAACGACCTGGTCACCAAGATTGAGTTTGACCCTACCATCCCGCATTTTGAAAACACCTACGTGGGCTCCTTTGTCGCCCGGCGTGAGGTTTTGATTGACCTGGTGGACCGCGCGGTGGCCTCCGGCAAGCACCACTTCTCCCGTGACCTGCTCTCTGAAATGGTGGCTGACGGCGTGTACCGCGTCGGCGCATACCAGGTTAAGGGCAAAGTCTGGGTGGTGGACAGCGTGCAGACCTTCTTCCAGTCCAACATGGATTTCCTCAACCAGGACTTCCGCGAGCAGGTCTTTAATGATGAAAAACCGGTCTGGACCAAACTGCGCGATGAGATGCCCGCCCGTTACAGCTCCACCGCCCTTGTCTCCAACACCCTGGTGGCCGATGGCTGCCTGATTGAGGGCACGGTGGAAAACAGCATTCTCTTCCGCGGCGTGGTCGTGAAACCCGGCGCTGTCATCCGCAATTCCATTGTGATGCAGGACGCCGTCATCTCCCGCAACGCCGAGGTGGAGAACTGCATCCTGGACAAGCAGGTTACCCTGCGTGAGAACGTCCGCCTCATCGCCCCGCGCTCCTACCCCCTGGTAGTGGCCAAAAACTTGACAATTTGATGCGAATTTAGCAAACTTCTCTTGGCTTTTACCTTAGTAAGGAGGACTGCGCATGAAAATTCTGTTTACCGCGAGTGAATGCGTCCCCTTCTGCAAGACCGGCGGTCTTGCGGATGTGGTCGGCTCACTTGCGCCGGCCCTTGCGGAGCAGGGGCATGATGTCCGGGTGATTTTGCCCAAGTACGGTATGATTCCACAGGAATATGAGCAAAAGATGGTGCACACCGTCGACTTTGAGGTGTCTTTGGGCTGGCGCCGCCAGTACTGCGGCATTGAGCAGTTGGAGCGCGGCGGCGTTACCTATTACTTCCTGGACAACCGCTACTACTTTGGCCGCAATTACATCTATGGCGTGGGCGGGGATGAGCATGAGCGCTATGCCTTCTTCTGCCGCGGCGTGTTAAACGCCCTGCCGCTGATTCCCTTTACGCCTGACATCATCCACGCCCATGACTGGCAAACCGGCATGATTCCGGCGCTTTTGCGCATTCAGTACGGCGGCCTGCCCCGCTTTGACAGCATCCGCACGGTGTTTACCATCCACAACCTCCAGTACCAGGGCATCTTTGGCGTCAAGGAAGTCCAGGACATGCTAGGCCTGCCCAGCGATGTGTTCAGCGATGACAAACTGGAGTACTTCGGCAATGTCAACTTCTTAAAAGCCGGCATTGTCTACGCGGATGAGGTGACCACGGTCAGCCCCAGCTACGCGGAGGAAATCCAGACCAGCTACTACGGCGAGCGCCTGGATGGCCTGCTGCGCGCGCGCCGCAACCACTTGAGCGGCATCCTAAACGGCCTGGATGTCAGGGAGTATGACCCCGCCCAGGACAAGCGCATCGCCGCCAACTTCACCGCCGATAACATGGCCGGCAAAAAGGTCAACAAGCGCGCCCTTCAGGAAGAGCTGGGCCTTCATGTGAGGGACGATGTGCCCATCATCGCCATGATTGGCCGCCTCAACAGCCAAAAAGGCCTGGATTTGGTGGACTATGTCATCGCCGACATCATGAATGAGGATGTGCAATTGGTCTGCCTGGGCATGGGCGAGTCCCGCTATGTCAATCTGTTTAGCTGGGCGGAGCAAAACTACCCCGGCCGCGTCGCCGCCCGCTTTGTCATGGACAACAACCTGGCCCACCGCATCTACGCGGGTTCGGACATCTTTTTAATGCCCTCCGCCTTTGAGCCCTGCGGCCTGTCCCAAATGATTGCCCTGCGCTATGGCACGGTGCCCGTGGTGCGCGAAACCGGCGGCCTTAGGGATACGGTGCTGTCCTACAACGAGTTCACCAACGAGGGCAACGGCTTCTCCTTCTTCAACTACAACGCGCATGACATGTTAAATGTCCTTCGCCGCGCGCTGCACTACTACCATGAGAAGAAAGATGTCTGGATGCTCCTGCAGCATCGCGGCATGACGGCCGACTACTCCTGGTTTAACTCCTCCGCGCATTATCTGGCGCTGTACAAGAAGCTGCTGCCCGCCCTGCTAACGGAAGGCAAGAAGGCCAAGGCCGAAGCGCCGGCTGCCCCGGCCAAACTGGTCAAGGCGGTCAAGGCAGAGACGCCGGCTGAAAAGCCCGCCCCCAAAGCCAAGGCGCCCGCCAAGCCCAAGGCCGAGCCCAAAGCCAAAGCGGAACCCAAAGCCAAGGTCGCGTCAAAAGCCAAGGCGGAAACGGTGGCCGCGGCGGAACCCGAAGCCAAACCCAAGCGCGTGACAAAGAAAGCGGCCGCCGAAAAGCCGGCGGAAGCGGACAAACCGGCCAAGACCACCCGCGCCCGCAAAACCAAGGCTGAAGAGCCCAAAGCCTAAACCAAGCGAATAACCTCATCGGATGAGATGAAGCCCCCGTGTCAGATAGATGGCACGGGGGCTTATTATTTCGTTGCTTGCGTGCTGAAAAGGTTCACAGGCACCTTGGTGTATAATTACATAACAAACCAGAGAAAAATTACAAAGACGACCAATTGGAGTACAAGAATTAAACAAAAATAATATTTAAATATAACCATTGCCGCTGGTTACAAAACCCGAAAATATCCAATAAAACAAAGGAAAACACAAAGAAACAATAAACGCCATATTTTTATAATTATTCATCAAAACCCCTTGACAATCCAAAATCTCGGGTGTATATTCAATGCAAATTTATTCCAAGGAGGACCCTTCCATGAAAAAATTACTCGCTTTGGCCCTGGCCCTGGTGATGCTCTTAGGTTTGACCGCCCTGGCGGAGGATGACGGCGTTTTGACCGTCGCCCTGTCTCCTGATTTCGCACCCATGGAGTTCATTGACATCTCCAAGACCGGCGATGACCAGTATGTCGGCTTTGACGTTTCCCTGGCCAAGTACCTGGCGGCCGAGCTGGGCATGACCCTGCAAATCAAGCCCATGAGCTTTGACGCCTGCCAGACGGCGGTGCAGGTCGGCGCGGTGGACATGTCCATCTCCGGTTACTCCTGGACGGAGGAGCGCGCGGAAAACTTCAACCTGTCTGATTACTACTACGCCGGTGACAACGAGACCTCCCAGGTCGTCATCGTCAAGGCTGAGGAGGCGGGCAAGTACGCCACGGCTGAGGATTTCGCGGGCAAGGTCGTCGCCGCCCAGGCCGCCTCGCTTCAGTATGACCTGGTCACCAAGCAGCTGACCTCCAGCGAAGTCAAAGAGTTCAAAGTCATTGATGACGCCGTCCTGGCGCTCATGACCGGCAAGGTGGACGCCATCGCGGTGGCCAAGGGCAACGGTGAGTCCATCATCTCCAACAACCCCGCCGTCGCTATGTCCGGTTTCAACTTTGAGGTGGACTCCAAGGCGGAGAACAACGTCATCATGATGCAAAAGGGCAATGACGAACTGCTGGAGAAGGTCAACGCCGCCCTGGCCAAGGCCTATGAGCAGAAGCTCTACGGCATCTGGTACGCGGAAGCCCAGGCACTGGCCGGCATTGACACCGCCAAGCAGGTCACCTATACCGAGGATGGCCAGGTCGCCGAAGAGCAGCCGTAACACTTTATCGCTTCACGCCGGGCGGCAAGGCATCCTTGCCCGCCCGGTTCATCCATGTTAATCCGGGGAGGGATCAACTTTGTCACTGACAACCATTGTGGAGAACATCATCAAAATTCTCCAGGACTACTGGCAGGTGTTCTTAATCAAAGGCGTGGGAATCACGCTGCTTTTGTCCGCCATCACGGTGTTCTTTGGCGCCATCTTTGGCTCGGTTCTCGCCTTTGCCAAGATGTCGCGCTTCTGGGTCATCCGCTTTCCTGTTTCTCTGTTCATTGAGATTATCAGGGGCACGCCCATCCTGCTGCAGCTGTACATCGGTTACTTCATCGTGCCGCAGCTGTTCCCGGCTTTGGGCATGTCGGACTTCACCAGCATCACGGTGGCGCTCATCATCAACTCCTCCTGCTACATGTCCGAGGTCGTCCGCTCCGGCATCCAGGCGGTGGACAAGACCCAGACCGAGGCCGCGCGCAGTTTGGGGCTGAGTTCCTCCCAGTCCATGCTTAAGGTGGTTTTACCCCAGGCGGTGAAGAACATCCTTCCGGCCCTTGGCAATGAGTTCATCATGATTATCAAGGAAACCTCCCTGGCCTCCACCTTCTTCATCGGCGATTTGATGACCTCCTACCTCATCGTCAAGGGCAAGACCTATCTGTCCCTTGAGAGCCTCATCATCGTCGGCGCCATTTATTTTGCCCTCACCTTCAGCCTCAGCAAGCTGATTGGCGGCTTTGAAAGGAAGTTGAAAACCAGTGATTGAGACTGTCAATCTTGTCAAGAAATTCGGTGACCTGGAAGTGCTCCGGGGCATCAACGAAACCATCAAAAAAGGAGAGGTCATCTCCGTTATCGGGCCTTCCGGCTCTGGCAAATCCACCTTCCTGCGCTGTTTAAACCTATTGGAAATGCCCACCTCGGGCAAGGTTATCTTCGACGGGGTGGATTTAACCGAAAAAGGCGTGGACATCAACCTGCACCGCCAAAAAATGGGCATGGTCTTCCAACAATTCAACGTGTTTCCCCACCTCACCGTCAAGGAAAACATCACCCTGGCGCCTGTTCTTCTAAAGAAAAAATCCAAGGCTGACGCGAACAAACTGGCGGATGAGCTGCTTGCCCGTATTGGCTTATCCGAAAAAGCCAATGAGCACCCCCGCCGCCTCTCCGGTGGGCAGAAGCAGCGCCTGGCCATTGTAAGGGCCCTAGCGATGGAGCCGGAAGTCATGCTCTTTGACGAACCTACCAGCGCGCTTGACCCTGAAATGGTGGGGGAGGTGCTCCAGGTCATCCAGGACCTGGTTTTGGGCGGCATGACCTGTATCATCGTTACCCATGAGATGGGCTTTGCCCGTGAAATCTCCACCCGCGTCCTCTTTATGGATGAGGGGCTGATTGAGGAACAGGGCAGCCCGGAGCAAATCTTCGGTGACCCCCAAAGCCCCAGAACCCGTGAGTTCCTAAGCAAGGTTCTGCGTTAAAAACGAAAACAGTATCAACAAAACGCGCCTTCGGGTGCTCAGACTGTCAAAAAAGTAAATTCAGGGAGGTATCGGAGGGCAAAGCCCTCTGATGGTCATCTGCGGCAGCGACATGT
>CAZHPW010000025.1:25081-25821 GCA_964534515.1 uncultured Christensenella sp. | reverse complement strand
TTCTTTGACGCCTTTGGCAATGCCACCCATACCGCGCTCATGTTTGACGTGGTGGGGGAGGACGTGCTCATCACCGGCGCCGGCCCCATTGGCGTCATGGCCGCGGCCATCTGCCGCCACAACGGCGCGCGCAATGTCGTCCTGACGGACGTGAAGGATTACCGCCTGGAGCTGGCCCAGAAACTGGGCATCAAGGACACGGTCAACACCGCTAAGGAAGACCTTGAGGAAAGAATGAAGTCCTTGAACATGGTGGAAGGCTTTGACGTGGGCCTGGAGATGTCCGGCGCCGAGCCGGCCCTGCGTCAGATGCTGGGCCTCATGCGCAACGGCGGGCAGATTGCCATGCTGGGCCTCTTTGGCAAACAGATTTCCCTGGATATTGACAAGTTCATCTTCAAAGGCCTGACGCTTCAGGGCATCTATGGCCGCAAGATGTATGAAACCTGGTACAAGATGACCGCGATGGTGCAGTCCGGGCTGGACTTAAAGCCCCTCATCACCCACCGCTTCCCCTATATCCGATTTGATGAGGCCTTCCAAATCATGAACACCGGCGAAAGCGGCAAAATCGTCCTTGAATGGACTGACTGAGTGAAAGGATATCTTGAGCAATGAGTACCAAAAAAGCGCTGAACGTCTATCAGACCCAACTGGACGAAATCAAGAAAGCCGGCACCTGGCGCGAGGAGCGCGTCATCACCGGCCCGCAGATGAGCAAAATCAACACCACCAAAAGC
>CAZHPW010000025.1:0-25071 GCA_964534515.1 uncultured Christensenella sp. | reverse complement strand
ATTCCTGGGGCTTTGGCCTGTCCTCTGTCCGCTTCATCTGCGGCACCCAACTGGTGCACAAACAGTTGGAGCAGCGCCTGGCCAACTTCCTGCAGATGGATGATGTCATCCTGTATTCCTCCTGCTTTGACGCCAACGGCGGCCTGTTTGAAACCCTGCTGACGGAGGAGGACGCGGTCATCTCGGATGAACTCAACCACGCCTCCATCATCGACGGCATCCGCCTGTGCAAAGCCAAACGTTTCCGCTACAAGAACAGCGACATGGCGGAATTGGAGCAGCACCTCATCGCCACCCAGGACAGCCGTGTCCGCCTCATCGCGACAGACGGCGTCTTCTCCATGGATGGCTACCTCGCCAAACTCCAGCAGATTTGCGACCTGGCCGAGAAATACGACGCACTGGTCATGGTGGATGACAGCCATGCCACCGGCTTTATGGGCGAGACCGGCCGCGGCACGCACGAGGCCTGCGGCGTCATGGGCCGCGTTGACATCATTACCGGTACCTTTGGCAAGGCCTTGGGCGGCGCGTCCGGCGGCTTCACCGCGGCCCGCAAACCCTTTGTGGATTTACTGCGCCAGCGCTCCAGGCCCTACCTGTTCTCCAATTCCGTCGCGCCTTCCATCTGCGCCGCCACGCTCAAGACCCTGGACCTCCTGGAGGCGTCCACCGCGCTTCGGGACCGCGTGCATGAAAACGCCCACTACTTCAGGGAGAAAATGTCCGCCCTGGGCTTTGACCTTCTGCCCGGAAACCACCCCATTGTGCCCGTGATGCTTTATGACGCGCACAAGGCGCAGGAGATGGCCAAGCGCATGCTGGACCACGGCGTGTATGTCATCGCCTTCAGCTACCCCGTTGTTCCCATGGGCAAGGCGCGCATCCGCACCCAGATTTCCGCCGCCCACAGCCATGAGGACCTGGATTTCGCCGTGGAGGCCTTTAAAAAAGTCAAAGAAGAAATGAACCTCTAATACATCCTTGAAAGGGACCGCCATGACTGAGACGAGCAAAAAACAAGTCCTGTTTTCGGGCATTCAGCCTTCGGGCTTGATTACCCTGGGCAACTATATCGGCGCGCTGCGCAACTTCACCTTCTTAGAGAGCGATTATGACTGCCTCTTTTCCATCGTTGACCTGCATGCCTTAACCGTCAGGCAGGAGCCGGCAGCCCTTCGCCGCAAGACGCTGGAGTTGGCTGCACTCTACATCGCTTCGGGCCTGGACCCGGAGAAGTCCATCATCTACTGCCAAAGCCACGTGCCTCAGCACGCTGAGCTGGCATGGATTTTGAACTGCTTCACCTACATGGGTGAATTGAGCCGCATGACCCAGTTTAAGGACAAGGCCTTAAAGCACAAGGACAACATCAACGCGGGCCTGTACACCTATCCCGTGCTCATGGCGGCTGATATCCTGCTTTACCAGGCTGATTTGGTGCCCGTTGGCGGCGACCAGAAGCAGCACCTGGAAATTACCCGCGACATCGCGGAGCGCTTCAACGCCATTCACCCCGGCGTCTTCACTGTGCCGGAGCCCTACATTCCCAAACAGACCTCCAAGGTCTTCAGCCTCATGGAGCCGGAGCGCAAGATGTCCAAGTCCGACCCCGAGGACAGCTACATCGCCTTGACGGACGCGCCTGAAGTCATCAGGCGCAAGTTCAAGCGCGCGGTGACGGATTCCGACGCCACCATCGCCTTTGACCCGGAGAATAAGCCCGGCGTCTCAAACCTCCTGTCCATCCTGTCCAACCTCTCCGGTGAGAGCATGGACAGCGTTGTTTCCCGCCTGTCCGGCCAGGGTTATGGCACGCTTAAGGAGCAGACGGCCGAGGCCACCATTGAAGCCTTAAAGCCTATCCAGGCGCGCTTTAATGAGCTCATGGCGGATAAGGTTTACCTGGCCAAGGTGCTCAAGACCAACGCCGAACGCGCCCAGTACCTGGCCCAGAAAACCCTGCGCAAGGTCTACAAAAAGCTGGGCCTCTACCAGCCCTAAGGAGGGGTTATGCGCGTGATTCCCTTTCCAGGTCAATCACCTTATCAAAGGGACGTCACCCTTTGGGAGCCGCAAGGCAGCCCCAAGGCCGTGGTGCTCATCTCCCACGGCATGGCCGAGCACATCGCCCGCTACAATTGGGTGGGCGAGGCCTTGGCCAAGGACGGCTTTCTCTGTGCCGGATACAACCACCTGGGGCATGGCGCGCAAGCGCCCCTGCTCGGGTGGTTTTCTGAAAATGACGGCTGGGGCAAGGTGGTCACTGACCTGAACACGGTCATGGATTATCTGTCAGCCCTTGCTCCCGGAAAGCCGCGCGTCCTGCTGGGCCACAGCATGGGCAGCTTCCTGGCGCGGGAATACATCCTGCGCTACCCCAAGGGCGCTGACCTCTTGGTGCTGTCCGGTTCCGGCTGGCACCCCAGGGCGCTTTGCGTGCTGGGCCAAAGCCTGGCCAAGGTGCCCCTGGCTCTGGGAAAAGGCAGGCGCACTTCCAAGTTCCTGGACAAACTGGCCTTCTCCGCCAACAACAAGCCCTTTAGAGGCCCCGGTGTGTCTATCTACACCTGGCTGACCCGGGATGAAAACAAGGTCCGCGAGTACGAGGCTGACCCCTACTGCGGCTTTGTGTTCACCACATCAGGTTTCCATGATCTGTTCGGCGGTCTCAAGGCCTTGACCCGTCTAGACAGGCTCAAGCAAATCCCCAAAGATTTGCCGGTCTATTTTATGTCTGGTCAAAGCGACCCGGTCGGCGGCATGGGGGAGGGCATCAAGACCCTGGCAGGCCAGTACAGGGACGCTGGGCTAAACGACATCACCCTCGCCCTGTATGAGGGCGCCCGCCACGAATTGTTCAATGAGACCAACAGGCAGGAAGCGTTTTTAGACCTGCTCACTTGGCTGAATCATCGTCTTTCTCAGGAGGTAACAACATGATGCAGGCATATGCCGGTGACATCACCAAAGTCCATGGCATCCGGGTCGGCCAGATGCAAAACGAATCAGCGCGCACGGGCGTCAGTGTTATCTTGGGTCCGCGTGAGGGCGCCATCGCCGGTGTCAGCGTCCGCGGCGCCGCGCCCGGCACCCGGGAAACCGATGTCTTAAAGCCCGGCAACCTGGTGGATGTCGCCCATGCTATCGTGCTCTCCGGCGGCAGCGCCTTTGGCCTGGCCGCGGCGGACGGCGTCATGCGTTACCTTGCCCAGTCCGGTGTCGGCATTGATATGGGCTTTGCCCGTGTCCCCATCGTGCCAGCCGCCGTGCTTTTTGACCTGGGCGTGGGGGAATCTGACATCTACCCCGACGCCGCCATGGGCCGCGCTGCGGCGGTCGCCGCCAACAAGGATTTGCAGCAGGGCGCTTATGGCGCCGGCTGCGGGTGTACCATTGGTAAACTGGTACAAAACACCCTGCCCATGCGCGGGGGCATCGGCTCCGCGTCCATGACCCTGCCAGAGGGCGTTACCGTGGGCGCCATTGTCGCAGTCAACGCAGTTGGCGATGTTTACCACCCCCAGAGCGGTCAGTGCATTGCCAGCGCCCAAATGCCAGACGGCACCCAGGTCTATGCCGATGGCCTGCTGTATGGCAGCAGCCCCATGCCCATGCAGATGCGCATCCCGGCGCCCGGCTCCAACACCACCATCGGCGTTGTCGCTGTTGACTGCAAGCTCACCAAGGAGGAGGCCACCCGCTTGGCGGACGTCGCTCATGATGGCTTAGCGCGCACCATCCGCCCCTGCCATACGCAGATGGACGGCGATACCATGTTCTCCCTTGCCACAGCCCGGGTGCTGTCTGAAAACAATTTTGTCAAACTGTGCGCCGCCGCCCAGGAAGTCACCGCGCGCGCCATCGCCAACGCCGTCATCCACACCCACAGATGATTATCGGCGTGGGCACCGACCTGTGCCAAATCAGCCGCATGTCAGACCTGCTCAATGACCTGGCCTTTTTAAAGCGCTATTATGACGAGGAAGAGCAGGCCTACATCCTCTCCCGCGGCTTGATGGCCGCCGCCTCCATGGCCTCGCATTTCGCGGCCAAGGAGGCCTTTTCAAAGGCCATCGGCACCGGCTTTTACGGCATTAAGCCCCAGGACGTCGGCGTGCGCCACCGCGAAAACGGCGCGCCCTATTTCGTCCTGCGGGATTCTGCTAAGGACGCGGCCGGGAAGGCCGGCTTAAAAACCGCGCACCTGAGCGTCTCCCACGAAGGCGGCCTGGCTGTCGCCTTTGTCGTTTTGGAGGGCTGAAACGATGCAAACCATCCTCATGCCAGACCAGATGCGCCTTCTTGAGGAGCAGACCTTCGCCTTGGGCGTGCCCTCCCTTTTGCTGATGGAGAACGCGGCCCGAGCGGTCTTTGACGCCCTGTGCTCACAGTTTGGCCCTGTGTGCGGCAAGACCGCGCTTTTTCTCATCGGCCAGGGCAACAACGGCGGGGATGGCCTGGCGCTGGCGCGCCTGTTTGCCTTGCATGGCGGCAAGGCCCGGCTTGTCCTCCTGGGCGAACCCAAAACGCCTGATGCCAAGGCCAATTTCACCTACACCCGGGCGCTGGGCTTGCCCTATCTTCACTTCATTGATGGGACGCAGGCAGAGGCCCTCCTGCCGCAAACCGATTTTGTCATTGACGCCGTATTCGGCCTGGGCTTCCGCGGCCAGCTGCCTGAGCAAACGGCCCGCCTCTTCGCCGCTGTCTCTGACTGGGGCAGCACGTTCATCGCCCTGGATATGCCCAGCGGCTTTGACAGCCTAAGCGGTGAAATCAGCCCCGGCACCCTCAAAGCCGATTTTACCTACGCCCTGGGTCATCTCAAGACCGGGCATTGCTTCACCCGCCTGCCGGCCGTCCTGAGCACGGTCAAAGTCCTGCCCCTGGGTTTCCCGCAGGAGGTTTACCGGGTTCCCGGCCTGTCTGCCCTCATCACCTCTCTTGAGCCAAGTGACTTGCCGCTGCGCCTGCCAAAGCGCGCCTCAAACGCCCACAAGGGGGATGCCGGGCGCATACTGATGTACATGGGCAGCATGGGCATGGCTGGCGCCGCCGGCATGGCCGCCCAGGCCGCCATCGCCGCCCTCCGCTCAGGGGCCGGCCTTGTCACCATCGCCTGTGAGCCTGAGGTCATTCCAATCCTCCAAACCCTGGCGCCCAATGCCACCTGCCTGCCCATCAAGGAAACCCTTATTTCCCCGCCCAAGTACGATGTGTTTGCCGTCGGCTGCGGGCTTTCGCAATCAGACGCCATCTGGGACAACATCCTCCGCCTCTGGCAAAAAGACAAGCCCAGCGTCTGGGACGCGGACGCACTGAACATGTTGGCCCAGCGCCCCATGGATTTGGGGCCGCTCGCTGTCCTAACCCCGCACCCCGGGGAGGCCGCCCGTCTGCTGGGCGTGTCCGCGCCGGACATCACCTTTGACCCCTTGGGCTCCGCCTTTGAACTCCAGCGCCGCTACCAGGGCACCGTTGTCCTCAAGGACGCGCGCACCCTCATCCGCGATGACACCCGCACCGCCGTCAACCTCATCGGCTCACCCGCCTTGGCCAAAGGCGGCAGCGGGGATTCCCTGGCCGGCATCATCGCCGCCCTCCTCGCCCAGACCCGAGGCCAGGATCCCTTTGACTCCGCCTGCGTTGCCTGCCTCTGGCATGGCCTGGCCGCCCGCCGCGCGGAAGCGAAGATGGGCGCGCTCTCGCCCTTGTCTTCGGATATTGTCGCGCTGTTGGGCGAGGTTGCGGTCAATCCGGGGGAGTAGGACGGAGGAGGACGCAAACCTTTTTCTTGAAAGAAAAAGGTTTGACCAAAAAGAACTTTAATCAATGTTCAAAGTAAGAATAAAAAGGGGCTGTTCCTAAGAACAGACCCTTTTGTGTTAGTTTGACTAGAGGAATTGGTGAACCTCATCCACGCTGATGACATGGCGCACCTTATCGCTTTCTTCCATCAGCATTTTGGGCAGGAAGTCCGGGAAGATGGTGCCGTCGGGCTTGAAGCGCTCAAAGGGCACCCATTCCAAGAACTCTTTTTCCTCGCGCATGTTGACCCCGCTGGCGCGGATGTCATCCAGGTTGTCCTGCTCCATCAGGAAGAAGAAAGCCAACTCATGCCATCTGCGCGTCTTGCCCTGATAGGACTCATTGAAGAAGTTTTCATGGATGAACAGCAGCTTGTCCACCTTCATCCTTACCCCGGTTTCTTCCTCCACCTCGCGTATCACCGCGTCCTTGGCGCTTTCATTGACATGCACCGCGCCGCCGATGGAGTAAAGGTAAGGGGTTGTCTTGCTGCCGGCCATCAGGATGTGCCTGTCCTTGTGAATGATGGCGGCCGCGCGGTAGCGGAAGACCTCATCCTCATTCACCACAAAACAATTATGTTCTGCCATCCGCCTGCGCTTCTTTCTTAGCTGCCCATCTGGTAGTAGTTGGGCGCCTCTTTGGTGATAAAGATGTCATGCGGGTGGCTTTCGGTCAGCCCGGCGCTGGTGATGCGCACAAACTCGGCATTCTTGCGCAGTTCATCAATCGTCCTGGTGCCGCAGTAGCCCATCGCGCTCCTCAAGCCGCCCATCATCTGGAATACCGTGTCAGACAGCGGTCCCTTGTAGGGCACCCGGCCTTCCACACCTTCTGGAACCAGTTTCTTCGCGTCCTCCTGGAAATAGCGGTCGGCGGAACCATGCGCCTGCGCCATCGCGCCCAGGGAACCCATCCCGCGGTACACCTTAAAGGAACGGCCCTGGTAGATTTCATTGGCGCCCGGGCTTTCTTCCGTGCCCGCGAACAGGCTGCCCATCATGACCGCGCTTGCGCCAGCGCCAATGGCCTTGGCAATGTCGCCGGTGTATTTCACGCCGCCATCCGCAATGATGGTCACGCCGTGTTTGTCCGCCTCATTGGCGCAGTCGGCAATCGCCGTCATCTGCGGCACGCCGGTGCCCGCGACCACGCGCGTGGTGCAGATGGAGCCGGGCCCGATGCCCACCTTCACGCAGTCAGCGCCGGCCAGAATCAAATCACGGGTGGCCGCGGCCGTCGCCACGTTGCCCGCGATAATGGTCAGTTCAGGAAAATCATGGCGCAGGCTTTCAACCGCCTTTAACACACCCTCGCTGTGGCCGTGCGCCGTATCCAGGGAAATCACATCCACCTTCTGCTCAATTAGCAGTTTGGCGCGCTCGTACATTTCCTTGTTCACGCCAATCGCGGCCGCGCACAGCAGCCTGCCGTTGCTGTCCTTGGCGGAGTTGGGGTATTTGATGTTCTTTTCAATGTCCTTGATGGTAATCAGGCCCCGCAGGTGGAAACTGTCATCCACGATGGGCAGCTTTTCAATCCTGTGCGCGGCCAGCAGCTTCTTGGCCTCCTCCAGCGTCGTGCCAACCGGCGCCGTCACCAGGTTGCGGCTGGTCATTGCCTCATGGATGGGCTTGTTGTCGTCCTCTTCAAAGCGCAGGTCGCGGTTGGTCAAAATGCCCACCAAGATGCCCTGCTCATTGGTAATCGGCACGCCGGAAATCCGGTAGCGGGCCATCAGGGCTTTCGCGTCTGAAATCAAATGGTTGGGGGAGAGGTAGAAGGGGTCGGTAATCACGCCATGCTCGCTGCG
Organism: uncultured Christensenella sp.; assembly: GCA_964534515.1. Taxonomy (GTDB): domain Bacteria; phylum Bacillota; class Clostridia; order Christensenellales; family Aristaeellaceae; genus UBA6115. The sequence continues at coordinate 17,447 of CAZHPW010000025.1, read as the reverse complement.
CTTCACCTTGTCCACGTGGCTGGCCTGCTCCTGCATGGTCATGTTCTTGTGAATCACGCCCAGGCCGCCTTCCCTCGCCAGGGCAATGCCCATGCGGGAATCGGTCACCGTGTCCATGGCCGCTGACAAAAGCGGAATGTTTAAGCGGATTTTTTTGGTCAGTTGAACGGACAGGTCGACTTCCTTGGGAAGCACCTCGCTCTTGCGCGGCACCAAAAGTACGTCGTCAAAAGTCAGTCCTTCCCTGAGCGGTTGCTGAAGCATGGTTATTGTTCCCCCTCTATATTATTTGTTTTCTTGGCGTTGGAGTTGAGCAGTTGGACACCGTTGGTTCTAAAGTAAAAGATAAAGCTGAGGATGGCCAGCCCCACGCTGGTCCACAGCACATACAGGTGAATGGGATAGCCCCAGGCGTTGAACTGTTTGTGGAAAAAGCAAAGAATCAGCGCCAACACCGTCACAAACTGGGCGATTTTGCCGATTCTCTGGGAGTACACCACCAGGTTTCTCTTAAGCAGCAGGATGCCGCCTATCATCAGCAGCATCTCTTTGATAAACAAAATCGCGATCGCAGCAAAGGGCGCGATGTCCTTCACCACAAACATCATAAGCAGCGACAATACCATCAGCTTGTCCGCCAGGGGGTCAAACAGCTTGCCAAAGTCGGTGATGAGGTTGTATTTTCTTGCAATCCAGCCGTCCAGGATGTCCGTGAGGCTGGCAATGATAAAAACAGCGAGCGCGGGCATCATTTGGTCGATGCTCATCAAATAAATAAAGACAGGAATCAGCAAGAAGCGAAACAGGGTCAAGGCGTTTGGCAGGTTGACCGCACTAGGTTTGTTTTGCTGCATAAGTCCCTCCTTAGTCAATCATTATAGCACGCGGGTTAAAAGCCTTCAATTAAAAGAAAGGCCAAAATCACAGTGGAAAACACAAGTTGTACCGCGGTTTCATTGACGGGTTCCGGGGCTCATGTTATCCTCTTTGTCATATTCAGACTCACCGGTCATTGTTATCCAAATTTCCGGCGGTGTGAAGGAGGAACGCATGAATTTTGTCTTTATTTCTCCCCACTTCCCCTCTCATTTTTGGCGTTTTTGCGCCGCTTTGAACAAACGCGGCGTCAAGGTGCTGGGCATTGCCGATGTGCCCTATGAGGACCTGCTTCCCGAGCTCAAGAGCAACCTGACGGATTACTACCAGGTCGGCTCCCTGGAGGATGGGGACGCGGTCCTGCGCGGCATCGGCTACTTCATCAGCCGCCACGGCAAAATTGACTGGATTGAGTCCAATAACGAGTACTGGCTGGCCCAGGACGCGTGGCTGAGAACCATGTTCAATGTCACCACCGGCCCGCAGTTATCGGACATGGACATGTACAAGCTCAAGTCCGAAATGAAGAGGGTCTATGAGAAGGCTGGCATCAAGTCCGCGCCCTGTCATCTGGCGGAGGATTTGGACAAGGCCATCGCCTTTGCCGACAAGGTGGGCTACCCCTTAATTGCCAAGCCCAACGTGGGTGTTGGCGCCAATGACACCTTCCGCATCCACGATGAAGCCCAGCTGCGCGCCTTTTTCGCGAAGCTGCCGCTCACGCCCTACCTGCTTGAAAAATATGTCATCGGGGAAATCTGCTCCTATGACTCCCTCATCGGCTCCAAAGGCCAGCCCCTGTATGAAACCGGCAACATCACCCGCGTGTCCATCATGGACGTGGTCAATGAAAAACAGGAATCGGTCTATATGATTGTGCCCAAGCTGGCGGATGATCTGGCCAAGATGGGCCAAAAGGCGGTGGAAGCCTTCAAGGTCAAAAACCGCCTCATCCATTTTGAGTTCTTCCGCCTCACGGAGGATCAGGAAGGCCTGGGCAAGAAGGGGGATTTGCTGGGGCTGGAGGTCAACCTGCGCCCCTCCGGCGGCTTCACCCCGGACATGATTAACTACGCCGGCAGTATCGACATCCATGCCCTTTATGCCGACATGGTTGTGGCCGACCAGGTCAGCCTGAGTCCTGAGCGCAAGACCTATTTCTGCGTCTTTGTCGGCCGCCAGGATGTGCGTACCTACGCCCATTCCTATTACGATTTGATGCGCGACTGGGGGCACCGCATTGTCCATCACGACCGCATGCCCGAAGCCTTGACCGGCGCCATGGGCAATGAGATTTACCTCGCCCAGTGCATTTCCAGGGACGAGGTGGAAGCCTTTATCCATTACGCTTGTGAGAGGTTGGAATGAAAAAACGGGAAAGCGATTTCTTCAGCCCCATCCTAAACCGCCATCTGGACATGGTCATCTACGGCCATGACGGTGTCCCCTGCCTGGTTTTCCCATCCCAAAACGGCAAGGCGCGGGATTTTGAGGGCTTTGGCATGGTGGAGACCTGCCGGCCCTGGATTGACGCGGGCAAACTGCGCCTGTACTGCGTGGACACGGTGGATGAGCACACCTGGTCAGCTTACCACCTGCCGCCCGCTGACCGCATGCGCCACCACGAAGCTTGGTTTAACCATCTCATGGAGGAGTTTGTCCCCTTCATCTACCGCGACAGCGGCTATCAGGGGCGGCTGATGACCTTGGGCTGTAGCATGGGGGCGACCCACGCCGCCAACGCCATGCTCAGGCGGCCGGACATCTTTGAAAGCGTCATCGCCCTCTCCGGCGCCTATGACGCGGGCTGGCTGCTGGCCGGCTACATAAATGAATTGGTCTACCTCAATTCCCCGATACATTCCATCAAGGGCATGAGCCCGGATCACCCCTATGTGGAACTTCTCAACAACAGCCGCATGATTTTCTGCTGCGGCCAGGGCGCATGGGAGGAGGAGATGCTCCGCTCCTTAAGGCTCTTGGAAGCAGCCATGCGCGAAAAAGGCATCCACCCCTGGGTGGATGTCTGGGGCGTGGATGTCAATCACGATTGGGATTGGTGGCGCGCGCAGCTGGCCTATTTCCTGGGCATTCTGCTGGGCTGAAGCCCGCTTTTGTGAGAGGAGGCAGGTTCATTGGAGAGATTGATTGGTTTTCTGTACATCCTGTTGTGCAATTTTGCCGGCAACCTCGTCATTGAGTTGACCGGGCTTCCCTTTCCGGGCTCGGTGCTGGGCCTGCTCTTCATGCTGACCCTGCTGGTTTTGAAGGTCATCAAACTGGAGCAGGTTGAAGCGCCTTCCACCTTGCTCATCAGCTTCATGCTGGTCTTTATTCTGCCCGGCGCTGTCAAAATGATGGACGTGCTGGACAAGTTTTCCGGCATCATCCCGCAGGTCATCTTTGTGGGCGTGGTTTCAGTCCTGCTGTGCATCCTGTCCTCAGCCTATGTGGCCAAAAAGACCGCCCAGTTCAGACAGAGGCGTCAAAAGGCGGGTGGCGCGTCATGAATTGGTCCAACATCACCCAAAACCCGCTCTTTGGCGTCACCCTGACCATTATGATCCTGCTGTTTTACCAGCGCCTGTTTGCTAAGAGCAAATCGCCCTTGTTAAGCCCCTTCCTGTTTTCCATGATTACCATCATCATTTTCCTGATGACGGCCAAGATTCCCTACGCGCATTATGAAAAAGGCGCGTCCATCCTCAGTTTCTTTATGGGCCCTTCCATTGTGGCCCTGGCCATCCCCATGTACAAACAGCTGGACAAACTAAAAGCCAATGCCCTGCCCATCCTGCTGGGGGTCATTACCGGTGTGCTGGTGTCCTTGACGGGCGGCATTGCGCTGTCCCTCCTGCTTGGTCTGTCCAGGGAAATTGCCATCTCCATGGCACCTAAAGGCGCGACCAGCGCCATTTCGCTCGCCCTCTCGGCCACCCTTGGCGGGGACCCGGCCTTGACAGTCACCTTTGTCAACATCGCCGGCATCACCATCTATGTCGCCGGCGTCAAGTTCCTTGCCCTCTTTAAGATTACGGAGGAACTGCCCCTGGGCATCGGCCTGGGCACCGCCGCCCATGCCATTGGCACCAAGCGTGCCATGGAAATAGGGGAGGAGGCCGGCGCCTATTCCTCCTTGGCCATTGGCTTGGCCGGGGTTTTTACCTCCCTGTTCATGCCCTTGATTCTCAAGCTCTTTGGCTTTTAAGTAAATCAAAGCGAAAACGACCCCGGCTATACGCCGGGGTCGCGTTTTTGTATGGGGATTTGGTTTACTTGACTGTGCCTTCAAAGACAAGGGGTTCTTCCACCTTGATATCAAAGCCTTCGCTGCCCGCGTCCACCACCAGGGTGTCGCCGTGCGCTGCCCGGCCTTCAGTCAAAGCGCGGGCAATCTTGGTTTCCACCTGGCTTTGGATGAGCCTCTTCATCGGCCTTGCGCCGTACACCGCGTCATAACCCACTTCCATTAAGCGGTCCTCAGCGGCCTGGGTCAGGTTCAAGCCCAGTTGCTTGTCCTTGAGCCTGTCATTTAACCTTGCGAACTGCAGGTCAATAATCTGTCGAATCTGACCACGGCTCAGCGGCGTAAAGAACACGGTTTCGTCAATCCGGTTGAGGAACTCCGGCCTAAAGTGCGCGCGCAGCTGCGCCCTGACGCCTTCCTTGGCGCTGTCCTTGAGTTCGCCGTTCTCGTCAATGTTGTCAAGAATCAAAGCGGAACCCAGGTTGCTGGTCATGATGAGGATGGTGTTCTTGAAGTCCACCGTCCTGCCCTGGCTGTCGGTCACCCGTCCGTCGTCCAAAATCTGTAAAAGCACATTGAAGACATCGGGATGGGCTTTTTCCAGTTCGTCAAACAGGATGACGGAGTAAGGCTTGCGCCTGACGGCCTCGGTCAGCTGTCCGCCCTCCTCATAGCCCACGTATCCAGGAGGCGCGCCAATCAGGCGGGAGACGGAGAATTTCTCCATGTACTCACTCATATCAATGCGGATGAGCATCTTTTCATCGTCAAACAGGTTCTCAGCCAGCGCCTTGGCCAGTTCCGTCTTACCAACGCCCGTGGGGCCTAAGAACAGGAAGGAGCCTATGGGCCTTGCGCTGTCGGAGATACCGGCCCTGGAGCGGAGGATAGCGTCGGACACCAGCTCAATCGCCTCGTCCTGACCAATAACTCGTTTGTGCAGGGTCTCCGGCAGCGCCAGCAGTTTTTCTCTGTCACTCTCCAGCAGCTTGCTCACCGGGATACCGGTCCAGCGGCCTACGATGCGCGCGATTTCGTCCTCGGTCACCTTGTCGCGCAGGTAGATGGCCTTGCTGTTTTCGCTGTCCTGCTCCTCCTGGTCGGCCAGTTCCTTTTGCAGCCTGGGCAGGTCGCCGTACTTTAATTGGGCGGCGGTGTTGAGGTCGTAGGTGCGCTCCGCCTGCTTGATGCGGGCGTTGACCTGCTCAATCTCCTCGCGCAGTTTCTGGGTTTTTCCGATGTCGGCCTTCTCGTTTTCCCACTTGGCTTTCATCTCGTTGTACTGCTCCTGAAGCTCGCTCAGCTCCTTTTGCAAGTCCTCCAGGCGGCCCTTGCTCATCTTGTCGGTTTCTTTCTTGAGCGCCGCTTCCTCAATTTCCAGCTGCATGATTTTGCGGCGGACCTCGTCCAATTCCTGGGGCATGGAGTCCATCTCCGTGCGAATCATCGCGCAGGCCTCGTCCACCAGGTCAATGGCCTTGTCCGGCAGAAAGCGGTCGGTAATGTAGCGGTGGGAGAGGGTGGCGGCCGCAATCAGCGCGCCGTCCTGGATTTTGACGCCGTGGAAGACTTCATACCGCTCCTGCAAACCGCGCAGAATGGAAATGGTGTCTTCAACCGTCGGCTCCTCCACCAACACCGGCTGGAACCTGCGCTCAAGCGCGGCGTCTTTTTCAATGTGCAGCCGGTATTCATTCAGCGTGGTCGCGCCGATGCAGTGCAGTTCACCCCGTGCCAGCATGGGCTTTAAAAGGTTGCCCGCGTCCATCGCACCTTCGGCCTTGCCCGCGCCAACAATGGTGTGCAGTTCATCAATGAAGAGCAAAATCTGGCCTTCGCTCTGTTTGACCTCGGCCAAAACAGCCTTCAAGCGCTCCTCAAACTCACCCCTGAATTTTGCCCCGGCGATGAGGGCGCCCATGTCCAGGGAGAAGATGCTGCGGTCTTTTAAGTTATCCGGTACGTCGCCGCGCACAATGCGCTGCGCCAGGCCTTCGGCGATGGCGGTTTTGCCCACGCCGGGCTCGCCAATCAAGACCGGGTTGTTTTTGGTTTTCCGGCTTAAGATGCGGATGACGTCACGGATTTCGCTGTCCCGGCCGATGACCGGGTCCAGCTTCTGGTTTCTGGCCAATTGGGTCAGGTCGCTGCCGTACTTGGTCAAGGCGTCATAGCTGTCCTCCGGCGTGTCGCTGGTCACCCTGGCGGCGCCGCGCACCTCAGACAGCGCCTTTAAAAAGGCGTCCTCCTTGATGGCAAAGCGGTTAAACACCTGCCGCAATACCTGGTCTGGCTTGCGCAGCAGGCCTAAAAACAGGTGCTCAACGGAGATGAACTCATCCTTCATGTTCTCCGCCGCGTCACTGGCTTCCCTTAAGGCGCGGTCGGTGTCCTGGGATACATAGGTCTTGCCCTCCTCACGCACGCTGCCGTGCACGCGAGGCAGTTTTTCAATTTCGCTGATGAGGTTGTCACGGATGCCCTCCGGCTGCTTGCCCATGCGGGTTAGCAGCTGGGGAATCAGGCTCGCGCTGTCCTCCAGCAGGGCAGCCAGGAGATGAGACTGCTCCAGGGTCTGGTTGGCGTATTCGCCTGCCAGCCTTTGGGCTGCCTGAATGGCCTCCATGCTTTTTTGTGTGTATTTTACTTGGCTCATACTGTTTCCTCTGCCTATCTTCTCAAATTTCACGGCCAAGCAGGATATTGACCTTCTTTGACCTTGATTTAATTATAACAGATTCCAGCCTCCCGTCAAGGGAAAATCACAAGTTATTTTCACAAAATCCACACCATTTCAGCGCGCTTGTCCGCCTTGACATCCTATCCCGCGCCGTTACAATAAAGGCAAGCAATGAATACACACGCGTCCTTTTCACGCGTCAAGGAGGAAACATGAACAAGCGTCCCGTAACCCTCACCACAGGCCAGTGGGCTGACCTGCCTTTTGATGAATTGTGCGTATTGGCCAAGCAAATGGGCTATGAAGGCCTGGAAATCGCCTGCTGGGGCAATGGACTCAACATCGACCGCGCGCTGACTGACCCGGACTACATCCCCTGGATTAAGGAAAATCTCGAGAAGAACGGCCTGGTTTGCCGCGCTATTTCCACCCACATCATCGGCCAGTGCGTGGGCGACGCGCCGGATCCCCGGCTCAACAATTTTGCCCCCGCCCATTTGGCGGATAACCCCGAAGGCATCCGCGCCTGGGCGATTGACCAAATGAAAAAGTCTGCCCAGGTGGCGGAAATGATGGGCGTAAACATCGTCACCAGCTTCACAGGCAGCCCCATCTGGAAATATGTCTACTCCTTCCCGCAGACCACGGAGGAGATGATTGAGGCCGGCTTCCAGCAGATTTATGACCTGTGGGTGCCCATTTTGGAGGAATACCGCAAACTCGGCATCAAGTACGCCCTGGAAGTTCACCCCGGTGAAATCGCCTTTGACTATTATTCCACTAAGCGTTTGCTTGAAAAGTTCAAGGATTGGCCGGAGTTCGGCCTGAACTTTGACCCTTCCCACCTGCTCTGGCAGGGCGTCACCCCGCATCTCTTCCTCAATGACTTCATTGACCGCGTCTACCATGTCCACATGAAGGATGCCGCCGTCACCCTGGACGGCCGCACCGGTCTCCTGGGTTCACACATCGACTTTGGCGACATGCGCCGTGGGTGGAACTTCCGCTCCCTGGGCCATGGCTGCGTCAATTTTGAGGAAATCATCCGCGTGCTCAACGCTCATGGCTATGACGGCCCCCTGTCGGTTGAATGGGAAGACATGGGCATGGACCGCGTCTATGGCGCGACGGAGGCGGCCGCCTTTGTCAAAAACCTCAACTTCAGCCCCTCCACCGTCAAGTTTGACGACGCTATCGCCAACTGATTCTGATTTAACTATGCCAAGAGCTGCCAATTTCGGCAGCCTCAGACTGTCAATAAAGCAAATCCCGGGAGGTATCGGAGGGCGAAGCCCTCTGATGGTCATCTGCGGCAGCGACATGCGCGGTGCCGCAGGTTTGGGCTTTTAGTCCAAACATTCCGCGAATTTCTGCCGACCATGAGTAAAAGCGAACAGGCAAAAATTCCCGCTCCTCTTTCCTCAAAGAAGTGTCCGCAGACACTACTTTGACACGAAAGGGCTGCCAATCGGCGGCCTTTTTCTATAAATCTTGCCAGTTTCCGGGCTTATTGATATACTGCCAATAGTCAAACAATGAAGGGGGAACACATCCTTGCTGCGCAACAAAAAGCTCTGGCTGCCGCTTGTGATTGGCTTGATGCTGTTCGCTTTTGTTCTGTTCCGCTTTAATGATATTTTAAACCTTGTGATGAAGTTCCTGACCATTGTGTCCCCCTTCATCCTGGGTGTTTTCTTCGCGCTGATGATTAACCTGCCCATGCGGCGGCTGGATTTCTGGCTCAAAAAACTGATGCCAAAGCCTAAGCTCTTCCCGGTCCGCCGGGCCATCAGTTTAACCCTGTCCCTGCTCGTTGTGCTGGCTATTGTGACGCTGCTGATGGTGGTCATCATCCCTGAAATCATCGTCGCGGTGGACCGTTTAATCCGCGTCATCCCTGGCCTGATGAAGGATCTGGAGCTGTGGCTGGACCAGCAGAATACCAACTTAAGGGCCCTGTTTGGTTTAACCGAAACCAACGAGGGCGAGGTGCGCAGCCTGTTCCAGCGCGCCTCCGGCATCCTGATGGGCGGCTTGAGCTATTCATCCACCGTGGTTATTTCCGCCGCCTCCTACCTGTTCAATGTCATTGTGGGCCTGGTCTTTGCCATCTACCTGCTCTTTAGCAAGGAAAAGGTCAAAGGCCAGCTGTACCGTTTGATAACTGCCGCACTGCCTGAGAAAACGGCCGTTCACGTCCGGGAATTGGTCACGCGCCTGCTGCGCGCCTATTCCAACTTCCTCTCCGGCCAATTGCTCCAGTCTTTTATCTCTTCCCTGGCAACGGTGCTGGTCTTGTGGGTCTTTGGTTTCCCGTATGCCGTTCTTATTGGCCTCATAACTTTTGTCGCCGCTTTCATCCCGGTCTTTGGTCCCTTTATCTCAGGTTTTCTGGGCTTGCTCCTGGTGCTCACGGCCAACCCCGGCCTGGCGCTGTGGTTCCTGCTGGCCTTCTTCATTGTCCAGCAGGTGGCGGGCTCGGTCATCTACCCGCGCATCATGTCAGACGCCATTGACATCCCCTCCATCTGGGTGCTGGTCGCGGTCACGGTGGGCGGGGGCATCATGGGCATCCCGGGCATGCTGCTCTTTATCCCTTTGACAGCGGTCGCCTTCCACTACCTGGCCGAGTACGTCAAGCGCAAGGAAGAGCAGGAGTTGATAAAGGAGCAGCCGATTGATACAGTGTAAAGGCTTAACCCGTGAGTTTGATGGAGATGGCGTTTTTGACATCTCCTTTCATGTTGAAAAAGACCAGGCTTTGGGCCTGCTGGGCCCTGCGGGGGCTGGCAAGTCCGTCCTGCTGCGCGTTCTGGCCGGGCAAATCAGAAAGGACGCCGGTATCGCCGACGTCCTGGGCATGGACGCCTGGGAGAAGCGGACCGAAATCTTTAAGAAAACCGCTTTCCTGCCTGCCGCCCCCATTCTGGAACCGCATATGACGGGGGATGAGTACCTGCGTTTTACGGCGGACTATTACGGCGGTTTCAACCCGCAAAAGGCGCGCAACCTGACAGAGAAAATGGACGTCACCTTAACCGGGCTTTGCCGCAAAATGACCACCGAGGACAGAAAAAAGCTGGCCATCTTGGCCGCGCTCTCCCAGGACAAGGATGTCTTCCTGCTGGATGAGCCCTTCATCGGCCTTGGCCCCCAGACCAAACAAATCTTAATCGATGTCTTAAAGGATCTGCGTGCCTCCGGCGCCGCCATCCTCATGACCTCCCATGTCCTGGATGAGGTGCGCCGCGCCTGCAGCCATGTCTCCATCATCAGAAAAGGCCGCCAGGTGGTCACCCAGCCGGTAGAAGCCTTGAGTTTGACCCGCCAGAAGGTTTACCACATCACCTTTGTATCCCCGGCTGAGGCGGCCGCCTTCGCGGGGGAATGGGAGGCCGGGGTGGAGCTCATCGGCGCGCGCGCCATGGTCGCCATTCCCTCCAGCCCCAAAGCCCTGCTCAAGACGTTGGCGGGCTATGAGGTGGTGGACTTCATCGGCGGCCGGGAAGAGGCGGAGGAAGGCTTCCTGCGCTTTTATGGAGATGACATCGTATGATTCCATCCTTGTTTCAGGCCCGGTTCAAATTCAAGCGCTTCCTGCCCAGGATGGTGTTCGCCTTTTTGCTGGGCGCGGCGTCCGTGGCGGCCTACCTGCCGCCTTCCCTGGAAGGCATCCGCTATGTCCAGTCAGAAATGCCGGAGCTGTTCACCCTCTTGGGCTTTTACATTTCCACCAGCCTGCCAACCTTTGTACTTAATCTCTTGTACGGTTTCATTCTACCGCTGTCCGTCAGCCTGCTTGCGGTTTCCACCACGCGCACCATCGTGCTGGAGCCCTTGTATGACGGCAGGATGGCCGGGTATCTGACCTCGCGCTTTTCCAGGCAGTCGGTCATGCTCACGCATTGGCTGGCGGTTCTTTTGGCCCTGCTCTTGTTCAATCTCGCCCTTTTCCTGGGCCAGGTATTGCTGTCTTTTATTCTGTTTAGCGGCAATGGGGTACTGCACCTGCTCCGCGTCAACCTGGGCTTCATGGCTCTGACCATCTTGTGCGGCTCTTTTGCTGTCTTCATGGTCAGCGTCAGCCGCGCGCCTAAACCTGCTGTCAACAGGTCCTGGGCGGTGTTTAACCTGATGTTGCTACTGATGGTGGTTTCCCGCCTGCGGGGCTGGGTCAATTCCCTGCGTTTTGTCACCTTCTGGTCCCTGTTTGAGGGAGTTCCCCTTCTGTTTGGCATGGGCGGCTGGCTGGGCGCGCTGATCGCCCTGGCTCTGTCCGCCCTGTTGTTGTTAGCGTCGCTGTTCGCCTTCTCAAATCGTGAGCTGTAAGGAGTAGCCGGCATGAAAACCAATTTTGTCGTCCATCCCTGGAAAGTCATCCAAACCGCCTTCCTACCCGAAGACCAGCGCTTCGCCGAAAGCCTGATGTCCCTGGGCAATGGCATCATGGGTATGCGCGGCAATTTTGAGGAATACTATTCGGGCGATACCCTAAAGGGCACCTACCTTGGCGGCGTCTGGTTCCCGGACAAGACCCGTGTAGGCTGGTGGAAGAATGGCTACCCGAAGTATTTTGGCAAGGTCATCAACGCCATGAACCTCATCGGCCTGGATGTCACGGTCAATGGCGTCAGGATAGACGCGGGGGAGTTGGAAGTCTTCAACTTCTATCGCGAGCTTGATTTGTTCACCGGCATCCTCCGGCGCGAAATGACGGTCAAAACCAAACAAGGCCTGGTCAAAATCAACGCGGAGCGCTTTGTCTCCATGGCGGATTCCTCCTGTGTTGCCCTGCGCTATGAGGTCACCCCGGACTATGAGGCCGAGGTTGTCATCACCGCCTTCCTCGACGGCAATGTCAAAAACGAAGACAGCAACTACGAGGAAACCTTCTGGCTGCAGGAGGACGGCGGTGTGGTGGAGCACGCCCAGGGCGGCTACCTGGTTGCCAGAACCAAGGAAAACCCCTTTGGCACCCCGCGCTTCACGGCTTCCGCCGCCTTCCGTGTTCTAACTGGCATGGAATACATTGACGACGTCAGCAAGCCCGGCTATGTCGGCCTGACCTTCAAGCAGGCTTGCCAGCCGGGGGAAAAGGTCAGCCTGGATAAAATCATCAACGTCGCGACCGACCGGGATTATGACCGGGAGGGCTTGAGCGAGGTGGCCAAGCGCCTATCCCATTACACCAGCAAGCTGGGCTATGAGGGCTTAAAGTACCTGCACGCCTCCGCCTGGGAAAAGAAATGGGAGACAGCGGACGTCACCATATCGGGCGATTCGGACGCCCAGCAGGGCATCCGGTTCAACCTTTTCCATTTGCTTTCCACCTACACGGGCGATGATGCCAGGCTCAACATCGGCCCCAAGGGCTTTACCGGCGAGAAGTACGGTGGCGCCACCTATTGGGATACGGAGGCCTATTGCTTCCCGGTCTACATGGCAACCGCGGGCGACAAAATCGCGCGCCAGTTGCTGCGCTACCGCTTTGAGCAATTGGACGGCGCCTACCACAACGCTGCCCAGCAGGGCTTGCCTGGCGCGCTCTATCCCATGGTCACCTTCAATGGCATTGAGTGCCACAACGAGTGGGAAATCACCTTTATGGAGATCCACCGCAACGGCGCCATCGCCCACGCCATTTTTGACTACACCACCTATACCGGTGATGAGTCCTATTTGCTGGGCGAGGGGCTTTCTGTCCTATTGGGTATCGCGCGCTTCTGGGCAGGCCGCGTGCATTTTAACGAGCGCACCGGGCTTTGTATGATGCACGGCGTCACCGGCCCCAATGAGTACGAAAACAACGTCAACAACAACTGGTACACCAACCGCATCGCGGCCTGGTGTCTGGAATATTTTCTGGATACCTGGAAAAGGGCGGGGGCGGAGCGCAGGGCAGCGCTTGACGTCACAGAAGAAGAGCTGCTCAAGATGCACGATGTCGCGGGCAACATGTACTATCCGACCGATGAGGAATGGGGCATCTTTGTCCAGCACGATACCTTCCTGGACAAGGACATCTTGCCGGCCGCCCTGCTGCCGGAGGAGGAGCGCCCCTTAAACCAGCACTGGTCCTGGGACAGAATTCTGCGCTCCTGCTTCATCAAGCAGGCCGATGTCCTCCAAGGCCTCTACTTCTTAGGTCACCTCTATGACCGGGACACCAAGAAACGCAATTTTGATTTCTATGAGCCTTTGACCGTGCACGAGTCCTCGCTCTCGCCCTGCGTCCACGCCATTCTGGCCGCTGAAATCGGCTATGAGAACAAGGCGGTGGAACTTTACCACAGAACGGCGCGCCTGGACTTGGACAACCTCAACAACGACACGGAGGATGGCCTGCACATCACCAGCATGTCCGGCTCCTGGCTGGTCATCGCCCAGGGCTTTGCCGGCATGCGCACGGCGGACGGCCTGTCCTTCTGGCCCTTCCTGCCCGCCGGTTGGACCGGCTATGCCTTCCGCTTTGAGTACAGGGGCAGGACGGTCAACTTTGAAATGAATGAGGAAGGGGCGACCCTGACCCTCATTAGCGGTGAGGAGCTGCGCCTGTCCGTCTGGGATGAGGACGTCCTCCTCTTAGATACCTGGAGCAAAAGGAGTCCCGAAGCATGAAAAAACTCTACATCTCTGCCGACATAGAGGGCACCTGCGGCATCGCCTCCTGGAAGGAAACCGAAAAAGGGCATCCGGATTACGCGCGTTTCGCGCGCCGGATGACTTTGGAAGTGCGCGCCGCCTGCGAAGGCGCGCTGGAGGGCGGCATGGACCAGGTGCTGGTGCGCGATGCCCATGACACCGCCATGAACATCGACAGCGAGCTCTTACCCAAGGAGGTCCAGCTCATCCGCGGCTGGGGCCAGGACCCGCTTTGCATGATGTCCGGCCTGGATGACAGCTTTTTTGGCGCGGTTTTTACCGGCTATCACGACGCAGCGGGCACCGGCACCAACCCCCTGTCCCATACCATGGACACAGGGCTTGTCTGGCTGTCCATCAACGGTGAAACCCTGTCTGAGGGCAAAATCAACGCCTACACCGCGGCTTTTTACAAGGTGCCTGTGCTGGCGGTGACGGGGGACGCCGGCATCTGCGCCAGGATGAAGACGCTCATCCCCAATTGCGGGGCGGTGGTAACCAACAAGGGCATCGGCAACCTGGTCATGAGCGTGCACCCGGATGTCGCGCTCAAGCAAATCAAGGAAACGGTCAAGCAGGCTTGTCTTGAGGACAGGGAGCAGTTCATGCTAACCCTGCCGGAAACCTTCACCCTGGATGTGCGCTATATGAAGCATGACAAAGCTTACCGGGCCGGCTTTTACCCGGGTGTTCAGCGGCTGGACAGCCACACCCTGCGCTTTGAATCAGACAACTGGTACGAAGTGCTGCGTATGATGCATTTCTGCCTATGAGCAAGCTGTTAAAAAGCCTGCCCGCGCTGCTGTTGGGCCTCGCTCTCATGGTCTTGCCGCGTTTCTTAACGCCGCTTTTTGGCTTGTCCGTTGACGGCATGCAGGTGCTGGGCATTTTCTTGGGCGCGGTTGTGCTGTGGCTGTTTGTGGACATCACCTGGCCCAGTGTCCTGGCCTTGATGGTCTTGGCCCTGGTGCCCGGCATCACGACAAATGCCGTCATCACCGCCTCCTTTGGCAATTCCACCATCTGGTTTCTGGTCTTCTCCTTCCTGATCACCTTCACGCTGAGTGAAACCGGCTTCCTGCGCCGCCTGGCGCTGGCTTTTTTGAACTCCCGATTCGCCAGGAAAGGCTCCTGGGCCTTTGTCATCATGTTTTTGCTGGCGGTTTTGGCATTGGGCAGCTTCATCGCGCCCACGGTCACCTTCCTCCTGTTCTTCGCCCTGCACAAAGAGGTGTCCCTGGCGCTGGGCTTAAAGCCCGGCAGCCCCATGGCCAAGGCGCTCATGGTTGGCACGGCTTGCATGACCTCCATTTCCTGCGCCATGACGCCCATCGCGCACACCTTCCCCTTGATGGCGCTGGGTTTTCATCAAACGGCGACGGGGGAAGTCATCAGCTACTTGAGCTATCTAAAAATCGGCTTGCCGGTGGGCATCATCCTCTTCCTCATCACCATTGGTCTGCTCTATTTGGGCCTGCGCAAACAGTTCTTGAAAGAATCCCTGAACATCTCGGCGCTCAACTTGACCCCGCCGGGGGCTGTGCACGCCGGGGAGGTCTTTTCCGCCCTGGTTTTCCTATTGGTCATTATCACCTGGCTCCTGACCGGCGTTTTTCCCAAACCCTTAAAGGCGGTCAGTGACCTGGGCACGGTTTGGCCGGCGATGGCCGGGGTGGTCCTTTTGGCGGCGGTGCCCATCAACAAAAAGCCGGTTTTGGACATCAAAAAGGGCTTTGCCCAGGGCGTCAGCTGGACCAGCATTCTCCTGTGCGCGGCGGCCCTCGCTTTGGGTAAATATGTCAGTGATGAGCAGTATGGCATTACCGCTCTCATCGGCGATGGCCTGGCGCCCCTGGCCGGCCGTCTGGGCATTGACGGCACGCTGCTCATCGTGATTGCCGCCACCGTCCTCATGACCAATTTTATGTCCAACATCGTCACCACCACGGTCATGTACAATGTTTCAGCCGCCATCCTGGCCGGTTTGGCCCTGACGCTGGGGGCCATGCCCTATCAGACCGCGGCCATCCTGGTGGGGCTGTGCGCTTCCCTGGCCTTTGCAACCCCGCCCGCCATTGCCCACATCGCCCTGGCCGCCGGGTCTGAGTGGGCAGGCCCGCGCGACATGCTGCTCTATGGCGGCGTCTTGGCCCTCATCTCCATCCCCGTTGTCTACCTGTTTACGATTATTTAGCAAGGAGGAATCCCCATGAAATCTTTCCCCATCGGTGTCATTCTCGAATCCTTCCGCCTGCCCCTTTTAGAAGCCCTGGACAAGGCCAAGGCGCTGGGCGTGCAGGGCATCCAGGTGTACGCGACCAATGGTGAATTGGCGCCCCAAAACCTGAGCGCTCAGGCCAGAAAAGACTTCTTAAAGCAGGTCAAGGACCGCGGCCTGGTCATTTCGGCCGTCTGCGGCGACTTGGGCCGCGGCTTTGGCGACGCGGAGCTCAATAAAGACCTGGTCGAGCAGTCCAAGCGTATCCTGGACCTCTCCAATGACTGGGAGAGCCACATCGTCACCACCCACATCGGTGTGGTGCCGGAGGACAGGAGCAACCCGCGCTACAAGGTCATGCAGGATGCCTGCTATGCCCTGGCGCAGTACGCTGACAGCGTCAAGGCCAAGTTCGCCGTGGAAACCGGCCCTGAAACCGCCAAGACCCTCAAAGCCTTCCTGGATTCCCTGAATTCCTCCGGCGTCTCCGTCAACCTGGACCCGGCCAACCTGGTCATGGTCACGGGCGATGACCCGGTCGCCGCCGTTCACACCCTCAAGGACTACATCGTCCACACCCACGCCAAGGACGGCCGCCGGCTGTATTACCGCGAGCCTGAAAAGGTCTACGGCATTGCCTATGAAGAGTCTTTGGTCAGCCCCTCCTTCATTGAGGAGCCCCTGGGCCAGGGCGATGTTGATTTCAAGGGCTACCTCAACGCCCTGCGTGAAATCGGCTACAAGGGCTTTTTGACCATCGAGCGCGAGGTGGGGGACAGCCCCGAAAAGGACATCGGCACGGCCGTTGACTTCTTAAGGGAGCATTTCGTCTGATTCATTGCCCGCCATCCAAAGCCCGCGGCCCGCGCCGCGGGCTTTACTTTATCCTCAAGTTTCATGTATAATGATAAGGCGTTGAAAGGGACGGGCTGCGCGCAACTTCCACAAGCGAGCCGGGGGCGGTGTAAGCCCGGCGTGAAGAACGCAGCCAAATCACCCCGGAGCATGAGCCAATCCCTCACGGCCGCCCCCGTTATCAGGCACAAGAGCAGGGCGCTATGCGCCAATCTGGGTGGTACCGCGGATTTTCCGTCCCAAGTGGGCGGTTTTTTTATTGGAGGAAAAGGATGTACCAAAAAGTCGTATCAGACATGAACTTTGTTGCCCGGGAGAAGGAAGTCTCCAAATTCTGGGAAGACAATAACATCATGAAAAAGAGCCTTGACCAAAACAAAGGCAAGGAACGCTATACCTTCTTTGAGGGGCCGCCCACGGCCAACGGGCAGCCCCATATCGGTCACGTCATCACCAGGGCCATGAAGGACCTGTTTCCGCGCTTCCATGCCATGAAAGGCAAGGAGGTCTTCCGCATCGGCGGCTGGGATACCCATGGCCTGCCGGTGGAGTTGGAAGTGGAAAAAAAGCTGGGCATCGACGGCAAGGAGCAGATTGAGGCCTATGGCATCGAGCCCTTTATCCAGGAGTGCAAGGCATCTGTCTGGAAGTATTTAAAGGAATGGGAAGAGATGTCCCGCCGTGTCGGCTATTGGGTGGACATGGACAAGGCCTATGTCACCTATTATGACTCCTACATCGAGTCCGTCTGGTGGAGCCTAAAACAAATCGCCCAGAAAGACCTGCTGTACAAGGGTCACAAGGTAGTTCCCTACTGCCCGCGCTGCGGCACCGCGCTGTCCAGCCATGAGGTGGCGCAGGGCTACAAAGAGGTGGAGGAGTATTCCGCCTTTGTCCGCTTCCCCGTGAAGGGCGAGGACAACACCTAC
>CAZHPW010000024.1:20270-25989 GCA_964534515.1 uncultured Christensenella sp. | reverse complement strand
CACCAGCTGCTCAGATTGCAGGCCAATGTGTTACCTATGTTTGACACTTCTACATGGATTGTTACGTAAATTTTACGATTATGTTGCGCGTGCAGCCTATTTTCTTTATAATGAAGGATGTGTCCCGGCAGGAATCCGGCCTTCGCAGGCGTTTGATGTGCTGGACACGCTTCTAAAAACCGCCCTCGTGTTTGCCGCCTCAATGGCGGATGACTGAAAGGATAGATGTATGAGTTTTGACCCGCGCAACCTGGTCTACGCACTGAAAGAAAACGTCCGCAAGGTGATTGTGGGCAAGGATGAGGCTATTGAATTGACCCTGATAGCCCTGTTGTGCAAAGGCCATGTGCTGATTGAGGATGTGCCCGGCGTGGGCAAGACCACCCTGGCGGCGGCGCTGTCCCGCTCGCTGGACTGCTCCTTTAACCGCATCCAGTTTACGCCCGATGTCACGCCCTCTGACGTGACCGGCTTTACCATGTACAATGCCCAGTCCGGCGAAATGGAGTTCAGGCCCGGCGTTGTCATGACCCAGATTCTTCTGGCTGATGAAATCAACCGCACCTCGCCCAAGACCCAGTCCTCCCTTTTGGAGGTCATGGAGGAGGGCCAGGTTACCGTGGACGGCGTCACCCGCACCCTGCCCCGGCCCTTCATGGTGCTGGCCACCCAGAACCCCATTGATTTTGTGGGCACCTACCCCTTGCCCGAGGCGCAGATGGACCGCTTTTTCCTGCGCGTGATGATTGGCTACCCCTCCATTGAGGAAGAGATGGATGTGCTGGACCGCTATTCGGGCGCTGAGTCACCGCTGAAGACCCTAAGCCCGGTCTGCGGGGAGCGCGAGGTCATCGCGATGCAGGAAATGGTGGGCACGGTGTACTGTAGCCGGGAGGTCAGAAGCTATGTGGCCACCATCGCCGCGGCCACCCGCGCGCACCCCTCCCTGCAGCTGGGCGCTTCCCCCCGCGGGGCCATCGCTTTGGTCCGCGCGGCCCAGGCCTGTGCCATTTTGGCCGGGCGCAACTACATTTTGCCGGATGACGTCAGGCGCATGGCGCGCAGCGTCTTAAGCCACCGCCTCATTTTAAGCCCCGAGGCGCGCATGAAGGGCGTCTCCGCTGAAAGCATCCTGGGCCAGCTGCTGGATACCCTGCCCGTGCCCGGCGCCAAGAGATGACCAGCCGCTTTTACGCGGCCCTGGGCGTGTTGTTTTTAAGCGCGCTGTCCGCCCTGTCCCTGGGCGGGCAGGTGTTTTATTTTGTTTCCTATATGATTGTTTTAATGCTGGCTTACGCGCTCTTGTCCGTCCTGCTCTCGGGGCAGACCATCGCTTTGCGCCAGCACCTGAGCAGCCCCCAGGTGGAGCGCGGCGGCCGCGCCGAGTTGGTGGTAGCTTTATCATCCAAGAACATCCTGCCCCAAGGCCCGGTCACCCTAAGCCTGCTTTTGCCCGACGGGCGCACGGAGGTCTCCCTCTATCCCGGCTTCCTGTCTGAGAAAAAGGCTTCATTTAACTTGCAGTTTAACCACATCGGCGTCTGGGACGCGGGCGCTGTCACCATGCTGGTGTCTGACGTCTTTGGCATTTTTCAAAAGAAAAAGAAAGTTAAGGGCAATCTGCCGCAGATGGCGGTGTTGCCCCGAGGCTTTGCCGTGTCCGCCCTGCCCTTTGCCCAGATGGATGACGGCAAGGCCCTGCCCAACCGCTCGGGTGAGGACGTTACCAGCCCAGAGGACACCAGGGCCTATCGCATCGGTGACCCCTTCAAGCGCATTCATTGGAAGCTGTCCTCCCGCAACCAATCCCTGGTCGTGCGCCGGTTTGAGATTCCGGCCCCGCCGGACACCTTGATTTTAATGGACTGCACCGAGCCCCTGGGCGGGGAAGGGCAGTTGGACGGCACGCTGCGCTTAAGAGACACGCTGTGTGAAACCGCGCTGGCGGTCGCTGCCATGCAGATGAGCGCGGAGCACGCCGTGCGCCTGCCGCTGTATGGCGCGGTCCAGTCCGAGTTCCATGCCGACCGCTCTGGCTCCCTGCATCTGCTCAAAGAGGAACTGGCCTACCAGCTCTTCCGCGGCGGGGAGGCCTTTGAGCGCGTGCTGAACCTGGAACTGCGCCGCATGCGCAGAACGGGCGCCTGTGTGGTCATCACCACCCGGCTTGACGCCCTGATTGCCGATGGCGTCAACCACATCAAGCGCTCCGGCCCGCACGTGCGCTTTTACTTGATTACCTTTGACGCCGGGCATGAGAAATACGCCCCCTACATCGCGCAGATGCAGCAGAACATGGTGGAGGTGAACTATGTCACGCCTGCCTAAACTGCTCAAAGGCCGTGCCTTTGGTTTTCTGTTGACGGCCTTCATTGCCTTCTCCCTGGCCTTGCCGCTCCTGGCCGCGGTCAACATGGAGGGCGAAATCATCGTCGCCGCGCTCTACGCCCTGCTGTTTGCCGGGCTTATCAGCCTGTATGGTATTTTGCCCCTAAAAATCCGCTTCCTGGTGCCGCTGTTGACCCTGGGCTGGCTGATTGTGAGCGGCTTTTTGATGCCGGGCTCGGTCGCTGCCCGCCTGGTCGCGCTCACGCGCAGTTTGGGCAGCGGGGTCAGCTTTTACCATGCGATGAACTTGTACAACAATGCGCTCCTGCCCGCTTTGATGCTGCTGTTTGTGCTGTTTGCCCGGCTGATTATGGAAGGCGAACCGGGCTTTGCCTTGCCGCTGTTGACCGTGCCGGTTTTCATGCTCTGGTTTTTGGGCAGCAAGGACAAAATTCTGGTCTTTTTCCCGGCGGTGATGAGCCTGCCGCTTTTGTATGTCTATACCGCCCACCACAGCCAGGAAGGCTTGCTGTCCAAAAAGCCCAGGGCCCTGGTGGCCCGCGCCTTGGTACTGGTATTGGCGCTGTCACTGTTGGCCTTTTCCTTCACGCCCAAGGAGCGCCAGACCCAGCCGCAGTTTGAGCAATTGGCTCAGGACATCAAAACCCGCCTGGAAGATTTGTTCTTCTTCACCGCCACCCGCAACATGTTCACCCTGGATTCCCAGGGCTATCAGCCCATGGGGGACAGAGGCCTGGGCGGGCGGCCTGACATTTCCCTAAAACCGGTCATGACGGTGAAGGCGGACGCCCGGGTCTATCTGCGCGGAACGGCGCTTGACACTTACACCGGGCGCAACTGGTATGACTCCCTGTCCGCCCAGCGCTACGGCTGGAATTCCGCCCGCTATGACACGCTCAAAAAGCAGCTGTTTGACATCAACCTGCCGCAGAATGAGCGCAACGAGAGCAAGACAACCGAGGTCACCCTGCTGTCTGACATGCCCTCCACCCTCTTTGTGCCCCAGCGCATCAGGAGCATCACCCCCGGCAGCGGCATGGTGCCCTATTTTAACGCCTCCTCTGAGCTGTTCATTACCCATGACTTAAGAAACGGCGATACCTACTCCTTCCGCTATGAGCCTTATGTCGCAGGCGACATCGGCACAGACACCCTGGCGCGCACCTTGAACGCCGGTTCCGCCCCGGTGCCTGAAGATATATTAAAAACCTTCACCGCCCTGCCGGAGCACCTGCCGCCTGACGGCTTAATTGCCGAACTGGCAAAGGAGATTGTGGGCGGTGAGCAGAACTCCTACCAGCAGGCGATGAAAATCATGCGCTACCTGCAGCAAAACTATGGCTACACCATTGAGGTGCCGGACGCGCCTGTCAACCAGGACTTTGCCGCCCACTTCCTCTTTGAGGTGATGGAGGGCTACTGCACCTATTTCGCCACCGCCATGACGGTGCTGGCGCGCTCCAGCAACCTGCCCGCGCGCTATGTGGAGGGTTTTCTGGCCGACCCCCAGGGCCAGGGCAGCATCACTTTGAACGGCACCAACGCCCACGCGTGGACAGAAATCTATTTCCCGGAACTGGGCTGGGTGGTCTTTGACGCCACCGCCCAGCAGGGGCAGGGCAACAACAATAACAACAACGACAACCAGGGCAATCAGGACCCGCAGAGCGACCCCACGCCCTCGCCCTCACCCAGCCCCTCGCCTTCACCGTCTCCAAGCCAGGAGCCGGATACCGCGCCCACGCCCACCCCGCCGCCCCAGGACCCGCCCTCGCCCCAGCCTTCCTATCAGCCGGACAATGACGGCGCGACGCCGCCTGATAACAAGCCGCCCTTCCCCTGGTGGCTGCTCCTGGTGCTGGCGGCCTTGGGTCTCTTCATCTGGCGGGTGATAGAAGCGGACCCCCTCAAACGGGAAAAACGCCTGAAGTCAAACGGCGGCGCGCTATTGATGTACTGGCAGGAGGCGCTGCGCCTGGACAGAATAAAGAAATTGGGCATCCTGCCCGCTGAAACCCCGCTGACCTACGCTAACCGGGTGGACACCGGTCATGGCCTGACCGAACTGGCGGGCAGCGTCAGCGCCCTGGTCTATGGCCGGCATGAGCCGGACAGGGAGGCGGTCACCCTGGCCAGGCAGATGTACCTGTCGTCCTGGCAGGCCATGAAACCCTGGCAAAAGCCGGGCGTCCTGCTGTCTCGCGCCCTTGAGGACATCAAGGCCGGCATCCTGTCCCTGCCGGGGAAAATCAGGGGCCATCGGCGCAGAATCCCCCGCAAAAAATAAACCTTTGGCGCGTCCTTTCGCGATTCCATAAAAAAGGCTTGCGTCTTTCATCAGATTGTGATATGTTACTTGGGCTGTCACCGCAGGCCTGATACAAGGCCATGCGCGAAGGACCCAAACGGAGGGAAATCAAATGGGCAAACTATGTCAAGTATGCGAAAAAGGCACAATGAGCGGCCATAAGGTCAGCCATTCAAACCGTAAGAGCAACCGCGTCTGGGCCCCCAATGTCCAGAAAGTACGCGTGATGCAGAACGGTTCTGCCCGCAGGCTGAATGTGTGCACCCGCTGCCTGCGCAGCGGCAACGTGATGCGCGCGCTGCCGAGCCTGCCCCGCGAAGTCGAAGCGTAAGCAAGCCTTTGTTTCGCAAAAGCCGCCCAAGTACCGGGACGGCTTTTTTCATTGTCATCATCTGACAAAATAAGGTATAATCCACTTAATCGCACAAAGGAGTCTTTTGAATGAAACTTGGCATTGTCGGTCTGCCCAACGTGGGCAAGAGCACCCTGTTTAACGCCATCACCAACGCCAACGCCCAGGCGGCGAACTATCCCTTTTGCACCATCGAGCCCAACACCGGCATTGTCCCGGTGCCGGACACGCGGGTGGATTGGTTAAGTGAGCACTACAAACCTAAGAAAACCACCTACGCCACGGTGGAGTTTGTGGACATCGCGGGCCTGGTGCGCGGCGCCAGCAAGGGCGAGGGGCTGGGCAACCGCTTCCTGTCACACATCCGCGAGGTGGATGCCCTGGTGCACGTGGTGCGCTGCTTTGAGGACGGCAATGTGGTCCATGTGGACGGCGGGGTGGACCCGGAGCGCGACATGGAGACCATCTCCTTGGAGTTGATTTTGGCGGACATGGAAACCGTGCAAAAGCGCGGCGAAAAGGCGCGCAAGATGTTTAAAACCGGGGACAAGAAGTACGAGGTGGAGGCCGAGCTGGCCGACAAGGTGTTAAAAACCCTGGAAGCCGAAAAGCCGGCGCGCCTGTGTGACTTAACGCCGGAAGAAAAAGAAATCACCGATTCCTGGTTCCTGTTGACCGACAAGCCGGTCATCTACGCCGCCAACATCGCC
>CAZHPW010000024.1:0-20260 GCA_964534515.1 uncultured Christensenella sp. | reverse complement strand
CGCCGAGGACCAGGTGACGGAAGACCCCAAGAACCTGCCCTTGGTGCAAAAGGTGCTGAAGAAAGCGCGGGAAGAAAACGCCGAGGCCGTTGTCATCTCCGCCCAGATTGAGCAGGAAATCGCGGCGCTGCCGGAAGACGAGAAGCAGATGTTCCTGGATGAATTGGGCATCAAGCACAGCGGCCTGGACACCCTGGTGCACGCCAGCTACCACATCCTGGGCCTTATTTCCTTCCTCACCGCGGGTGAAGACGAGTGCCGCGCCTGGACGATTACAAACGGCTTCAAAGCACCCCAGGCCGCCGGCAAAATCCATACCGACTTTGAGCGCGGCTTTATCAGGGCCGAGATTGTGGCCTTTGAGGCCTTAAAACAGCAGGGCAGCATGGCGCACTGCCGCGAAAAGGGCCTGGTCCGCAGCGAAGGAAAGGAATATGTGATGCAGGACGGCGATGTCACGCTGTTCCGCTTCAACGTGTGATATGAGCAGGTTTAGTTATTTCCTCAAACGCCTGGCCAAAATCGACACCCAGCGGTTTCGGCAGACCTTTGACGCCATTCAAAAGACAACCGGCAAGTCACTCACCAGCCAGGCCTTTGATTTGCTGGTCTGCGGCTTAAGGTACAACGCCGGGTACATGGACTATAAAATCGCGCGCATGGACAAACTAAACCACGCCCAGCGCAAGACCGTCATCACCCGGGGCATCAGCAATGAGATTGTCCGCCGCATGAATGACAAGGAATACTGGCGCTATTTTGATGACAAGTGCGTGTTCAACGCCACCTTCTCAAAATGGGTCAACAGGGCTTGGCTGAGGGCGGACAGCACGCTGAGCGAGGAAACCCTGGCAGCGTTTTGCAAAGGCAAGGGCCCGCTGTTCATCAAGCCCCTGGAAGGTTCCTCCGGCGTTGGCATAGAGCGGGTAGAGCCCAAGGATTTCATGGACATCCCCGAATTTTTTAAGCGCGTGCGGGAGAAGGGCGACTGTATCCTGGAGGAGACCATTGTCCAGCACCCCGACCTGGCCAAACTCTACCCCGGCAGCGTCAACACCGTGCGCATCGCCACCCTGCTGGGGGACAAGGCCGAGGGCATCGTCTATGCCTTTATCCGCATCGGCAACGGCCGGGTGATGGACAATGTGGACGCGGGCGGCATGGCCGCGCGGGTAAACTTAAGTACCGGCGTCATTGACACGGTCGCCGCGGACAAGCAGGGCCATGAGTACGCCCGCCACCCCTTGACCGACGCCCCCATCACGGGTTTCAAACTGCCCTTTTTTGAGGAAGCCAAGGCCATGTGCGAGGAAGCCATGCGTGTCATCCCCCAGGTGCGCTTTGTCGCCTGGGACGTGGCGCTGACAGAGCACGGCCCTGAATTAATCGAGGGCAATTCCTTCCCCAGCCACGCCGTGCCCCAGTTCGCGGCGCACTACCCCGACGGCATCGGCATCCTGCCGGAGTTTGAGCGTTTCATTTCAATCTGACAGGTCTTGCACGAAAGCCAAGGTGTCGCGCGTTTGATGGTTGGATGAATTTGACGCCAAAGGAGAGAAACCATGGATTTAGTAAAAACCTTGCTGGTGTATATGTCAGTCCTGCTGACAAGTTCCACCATGATGAGCCCGGCTTTGACCCCCATACCCCAAAGCCTGGTCAGCCCGACGCCCATTGTCACCCCGGCCGTGGTGACCACCCAGGCCCCGCTCGCGCCTACCATCACCCCGCGGCCTGATGTGACCGCCACCCCGGCGCCCCGCTTTACCACCCTCTACCAGGGCGACCGCGGGCAGAATGTCAGGACCATGCAGACCAGGCTTAAGGAGCTGGGCTACTTAACCGGCGCCGTTGACGGCGTCTTTGGCCGGGATACCCGGCGCGCGGTTGAGCGCTTCCAGTCTTATAACAACCTGGAAGTGGACGGCGTCGCCGGACGCAACACCTTGAACAAACTGTACAATGACCGCAACGTGGTCTTCGCGCCCGTTGACGTCACCCCGCCGCCTGCCACCCAGCGGCCTATCGTCAACACCACCTTCCCCGTCTACTACATGTCAGACACAGGGGAGAGGTTGTTTACCGAGGTCGTCACCCTGCAGGAGGGCCGCACCACCCTGCGCGCCAATTCGGGCAATGTGCCCAAGGGCTACCTCTTAATCAGCCCGGCCTCCGTCACCGTGACGGTGGACGCCAAGGGCGTCGCCAACCCCGGCTTTGTGACCTTCAATTATGTCAAACAGACGGTTACCCCGCCTGAGGTGACGGCCGATGTTACGGTGCGCTACGTGGATGACATGAACGTGCAGCTGCATGTGGTCACCCTGAAGTTGCCCCAGGGCATCAGCGCGATTTACGCTAATGACAAACTGGTGCCCACCGGCTATGTCCTAACCGGTGTCCGCTCTGTCAATGTCTCGGTGTCAGCCGCTGGTGTCGCGACGCCCAGCGCCTTTAGCTTCGTGTATACCAAGGCCGCGGTCACGGTGATGGTGCCCATCAACTATGTGGATGAGGACGGCGCCATCCTCTATCAGGACAGGATTACCCTGTCAAACGGCGAGTACACCGTCAAGGCGCATGATGGCTATGTGCCCGAGGGCTACACCATCATCGGCGAAAACACCCTGACTGTCACGGTGGACCAGAACGGTTTTGCCAACCCGCCCATCCTGACCTTCACCTACAAGGCCCCGGCGGAGCCGACCGATACGCCCACGGATACACCGACGGACACGCCGACGGATACACCCACGGATACGCCCACAGATACGCCTACGGATGTTCCTACGGATGAGCCCACCGATACACCTACGGACACCCCCACGGATGTGCCGACGGACGAACCCACCGATGTCCCCACCGATACGCCGACGGATGTCCCCACGGACGAACCGACCGACACACCGACAGATGTGCCTACCGATACGCCCACTGACGTGCCGACCGACGAACCGACGGATACCCCAACCGACGTTCCCACCGATACGCCCACGGATGTGCCCACGGACGTTCCTACGGATGAACCGACCGGTGAGCCGACCGCGGCGCCCATTTCCGCCCCGGATTTCCCGGCTGCCAATACGGTTAGCCTGCTGGAAGGCTCCTACCCGGTGCATTCCGGCCCCGGTGAGAACTACCTGCTGATTGGCTCTGAGTATTTCACCGGCGGCGACGCCCAGGTCTATGGCGGCAAGGATGGCTTTATCCTCATCGCCTACCAGACCACGGACGGCAAGACGCACAACGCTTACATCCTCTCCTCTGCCCTGCCTGAGGGCGCAAGCGCCCCCGCTCTGCACTTTGGCTCCTCTGCCGGCACCACCACGGCGGCGGCCGACCTGATGGACGCGGCCAACAACGGCGGCACCCTGGGCTCCGTCGCTTCCGGCACCAAGGTCACCGTGCTCGCCTTCTCAGGGGACAAGGCCTATGTGGAAATCGCCGGCTTTGCCGATGGCAAACCCGCCCGGGGCTTCATTCCCAAGACAGCGGTTGAATAAACCCTAAACACCAAGTGGGAGCCTGCCAAGCTGGCAGGCTCCTTTTTGTGTGTCAAAGAAGTGTCCGCGGACAATTCTTTGAGGAAAGAGGAGCGGGAATTTCCGCCTGTTCGCTTTTGCTCACGGTCGGCAGAAAATCGCGGAAGGTTGGGACTAAAACCTAAACCTGCGGCACAGCACATGTCGCTTAAGCAGATGACCATCAGAGGGCTTTGCCCTCCGATACCTCCCTGGATTTACTGATTGACAGTCTGAAGGGAGTCTGCCAATTTGGCAGGCTCCCATTTCTATGCCTTTTTCGTGCCAAGAAAAAAGCCCTGATTTCTCAGGGCTTTGTGTGGTCTATTCGTTTTAATTAGTCCGGTACGTGGGTTACCTTGACCAGGTTGGTGGAACCGGACTGGGACAGCGGGATGCCGGTGGTCAGGACCACCAAGTCGCCGGAGTCCACCAGGCCTTCGTGCTTGGCGGCGTTGATGGCGCTCTCAAACAGCACTTCCATGATTTTCTCCTCGCCCAGCATCAAGCCGCGCACGCCCCAGAACATACTCATCTGCCGCCAGACGGTGGCGTCAGGCGTGCAGGCGATGATGGGGATGTCGCTGCGGAAGCGGGAAATCATGTAGGCGGTGGTGCCGGACTTGGTCACGGTGATGATGGCCTTGGCGTTGAGGTTGTAGGCAATCAGGCAGGTCGCGTGGGAGATGGCGTCGGTGATGTCATGCGCGTCCTGGTACATGTTGTCCACAAAGAAGCGCTTCTTGTAGTTGATGTCATTCTCCGTGCGCTCGGTGATGCGGGCCATGGTGCGCACTGCCTCAACCGGGTACTTGCCGTTGGCGGTCTCGCCGGAGAGCATGATGACGCTGGTGCCGTCATAAATGGCGTTGGCCACGTCGGTGATTTCAGCACGGGTGGGCCGGGGATGGCTGACCATGCTTTCCAGCATCTGAGTGGCGGTAACCACCTGCTTGCCGGCCATGGAAGCGATTTTGATGATGCGCTTCTGGATAATCGGAATTTCTTCAAAGGGGATTTCAACGCCCATGTCGCCGCGGGCAATCATGACGGAGTCGCACACCTTGATGATGTCCTGGATGTTGGCAACGCCCTCGGCGTTTTCAATCTTGGCCATGATGCGCACGTGCGCGCCGCCGTTGTGGTCCAGGAAGTCGCGCATCTGCTGCACGTCATCGCGCTTGCGCACAAAGGAGGCGGCTACGATGTCAAAGCCGGTGCGGATGCCAAACAGCAGGTCTTCCCGGTCCACATCGCTCAAATAGGGCATGGACAGGCGGGTGCCGGGGATGTTGATGCCCTTGCGGTTGGCCAGCTCGCCGCCGGCTA
Source organism: uncultured Christensenella sp. (assembly GCA_964534515.1). Lineage (GTDB taxonomy): Bacteria > Bacillota > Clostridia > Christensenellales > Aristaeellaceae > UBA6115. Next base: position 15,410 of record CAZHPW010000024.1, on the reverse strand, counting down.
CCACGCGGGTTACGATGGTATCTTCGCTGACGTCGATGACTTCCAGTTCAATGAGGCCGTCATCTATCAGAATTTTCTTGTTGTCGCCCAGGTCCTGGGGCAATTCCTTGTAGGTGATGGACACCTGGTTCTCATCACCTTCAATATCCTTGGTCACCAGGCGGAATTCCTGGCCCTCTTTCAAGGTTACCTTGCCGGCCTTCAATACGCCGGTGCGGATTTCGGGGCCCTTGGTGTCCAGCAGCGCTGCCACGGCCACGCCCAATTCGTTGCGCACCCAGCTCAACTCATGAAAGGTCTTTAAGTGGGATTCATGGTTGCCATGGGAAAAGTTGAAGCGGGCAACGTTCATGCCGGCTTCCACCATGGCCATGATGGTCTCCCGGTTGTTGGAGGCAGGGCCCAGTGTGCAGATGATTTTTGTTTTGCGCATCTTTCTCTCCTTTGGGGTGTTTGGGGCAGACCGCCGTTTTCACCCACGATAGTATAACGCTTTTTCGGCCAAGGTTCAAGATTTCCTTTGCTCCAGGCATGGTTTCGCGGGCGCGGGCCGGGATAAACTGTCTGATATTTGGACGGCGTGCCGCTTATCTTGTGACAGATGGCCATTGTGTGATAAACTTGCACAGAAATAACAGGGAGGAGGCGCTCCAATTGCCCAGTGTCATCAGCTACCTGATTAAGGCGCAGATTGTATTGCTCAATCCCTTGCTCAATGCCCTGGATTTAAAAAAGCAGCGTGCCTTACAAAATGCCCTGGGCGCCTTGGGCGCCAGGGTGTCCGGCAACAGGACGCAGGACCACCCCCTACCCCTGTCCAAATGCGAGGCGGCTTGGGTCTTCCCAACCCAGGGTATCATCAACAAAGCCGCCCTTTACCTGCATGGCGGCGCGTACACCGCGGGCAGCCTGGACTACGCCCGCGGCTTTGGCAGTATGCTGGCTCTGGAGTCCGGCCGCAGCGTCCTGTGCCTGGGCTATCGCTTGGCGCCGGAGGATCCTTATCCCGCAGCCCTGGATGACGCAGTGGAGGCCTATAAAGAGGTCTTAAAGCGCTATGAACCCAAGGACATTGCCCTGGTGGGTGAGTCAGCGGGCGGTGGCCTGTGCTTTGCCCTGGCCCTTCGCTTAAAGCAGCTGGGCCTGCCCCAGCCCGCCCAATTGGTCGCGCTGTCCCCCTGGGTGGATTTGCTGCAGTCCCTGGAAGCCTGCAAGCTCATGCAGAAGGACCCGATTTTAAGCTGCGATGGCCTGCAGACGGCCGCGCGCTATTACATGGGGGAAAACGACCCCACAGACCCCCTGATTTCCCCGCTGTATGGGGATGTGTCCGGCCTACCCGAATGCCTTATCATCACCGGCGGGGATGAAATCCTGCTGGCTGAGTCGGAGGCCATTCACCAGAAACTGGTGGACGCGGGCGTCCCATCCACCCTGTATGTGGAGGAGGGCATGTGGCATGTCTACCCGCTGTATCCCGTTCCGGAAGCCCGGGTCGCCCAGACCATGATGAAGGATTTCCTGGATGGCTCAAGTATCACGAAGGAAACGCAAGATGAGCAGATTTGATGACCCCAAACACGACAAGGGCCACCGCATGAAAGTGAGAAAGGCTAAGCGCGGCCGCGCTAAAATGACGCCGCTGGCCAAGGGCTTGGCGGCCTTGAGCGGCGTATTGGCGCTGGCGGCCTTGATTTTGCTGGGCAATTACCTGGTGAACTGGAGCCGCATGAACAAGGAGCAGCAGGACATCCGTGCCCTGTACAACCAGGAGAGCACGCCTGAAGTGTCGGAAGTCGCGGCCCAGCCTGAAATCACGCCCGCGCCTGAGCAGACCGCTCAGGCTGAGGAAGCGCCTCCTGTCACAACCGCGCCGGTCATGGAGGAGCGCGCGTCCATGGCGGACCGCTTTTTGCCCTTGATGCGCCGCAACCAGGACGTGGTGGGCTGGCTAAGTTACCCCATGTTTTCTGAAATGGACTTTGCCGTTGTCCAGCGGGACAACGAGTTTTATATGGACCGCGCCTTCTCCGGCGAGCGCAACCCCGCCGGCACCGTCTTTGTGGACGAGACCAACTCCATTCGCCCCCGGGACAAAAACCTCATCCTGCACGGCCACAACATGAAAAACGGCACGATGTTTGGCCGCCTGGCGCGTATGATGGAGCCCGCGGTCGTCAAGGCCTCGCCCTTTATCACTTTTGACACCCTCTATCAGGATTCCCAGTACGTGCCCTACGCGGTTACCCTCTTTTCCGTGGACCCCGCAAGCCCCCAGTACTATGACATCATCGCGCCCAATTTTGACTCGCCCGAGCAGATGGGCGACTATGTCAACTGGCTGCGCGCCCGCTCCGTCCTCACCTTCCCGGTGGAGGTCAGCGCGGAGGACAAACTCTTGACCCTGGTCACCTGCCATGGCCTGGATGAGAATGAGCGCCTGGTCATCGCCCTTCGCGCCGTGCGCCAGGGGGAATCCACCGACGCGCTCAAGACCGCCATCAACGAAGGCCTGATTAAGAACTGATTTTTTTGCCTCTGTTTTATCAGAACCTGCCCGGGTTCTGATTTTTCATTTCACGCCCGGGGCTGATACCCCGCTGTTTACCGCCGTGGTACAATCATAGTATCCGTTGAAAGGGGGAGAAGCCGATGAAGAAACAAAAGCAATTGTCCATGCCCAGCTTTGTGATGCTGGACAATGCCGCCAAAATCTACCCGGCTGCCCGGACCAAGGGCTGGATGCCCATGTTCCGCGTCTCCCTCACCTTCAAGGAAAACATCGACCGGGATTTGATGCAAACAGCGCTGGATGACACGCTGCGCCGGCTGCCCCTGTTCTCCTACCGCTTAAAGCGCGGCGTCTTCTGGTTTTATCTGGAGAAACAGCTCGCCAGTCCCCAGGTGGAGGAGGACGCGCGCAACCCCATGCTACCCTTTAACCTCACCGGGGACAACCGCTTCATGTTCCGCTTGCGCGTGCACAAAAAGCGCGCGGCGCTGGAAGTCTTCCACGCGCTGACGGACGGCTACGGCGCTTCGGTCTTTCTGCTAACCTTGTCGGCGCACTACCTCTTTTTGCGCCATGGCGTCAAGGTTCCTTCCGGTGGCCTCATCAAGTCCGTCCAGGAGAAGCCCGACAAGAGCGATTGGGAGGATTCCTTCCCCAAAAATGCCCGCAAATTGACCCGCGCCCGCAGTGAGGACAGCGCTTGGCAATTGCCCGGCACCCGCGCTGAGCATGGCTACCTGCGCGTGGTCACCGGCGTGATACCGACTGACAAACTGCTGCTCTTGGCCCGGGAGAAAAAGACCACGGTCAACACCCTTTTGGCCGCCGTTTTGCTCTATTCCCTGGTCAAGGCACGGGAGGGCAGCCGCAAAAAGAAGAATAAACCGGTCAAGCTGTCCCTGCCGGTCAACCTGAGAAAGTATTACGACTCAAAGACCTTGCGTAATTTCTCCTTCTATGTCAATGTGCCGGTCTACCCGGGCATGAACCTGGACAGCGTGGACAGCCTCATTCCCTACATCACCCACTACATGGGGCTGGAGACCATGGAAGGGCAGCTAAACGCCCGCTTCTCCGCCAACGTGAAGGCGGAGCAGAACATCCTGCTGCGCATAGCGCCCCTGTTCTTAAAGACCCTGGTCTTGAAGTTCATGTACCGGACAACGGGGGAGCGCTATGTCACCAGTACCCTGACCAATTTGGGCCGGGTGGATTTGCCCAAGGAGATGGAGCCTTATGTGGAGCGGATGAACCTGCTCCTGGGCCCTGCGCAAAGAACGCCGCTTGGCGTCGCGGTCATTTCCGCCGCCGGGAAAACCGGTATCAACTTCACCCGCACCATCAGGGAGAGCGAGGTGGAGCGCGTCTTTTTTACCACGCTTATTGACCTGGGGGTGCCGGTCTTTATTGAGAGCAACGACCCCGACAACGCTTAAGAGCAAGGAGGCCAGGATGTCCTATTGTGTGCAATGCGGCGTGCGCCTGTCTGATGACTTGCGCGCCTGCCCGCTGTGTAAAACCCCGGTCATCAACCCCAACCTGAAGGAAGCGCCGCAGGAGAGCGAGCTGCCCCAAAAGGTGGAGGAAATCATCGACAGGATGGACCGCAATTACCTGCGTCAGTTGTCCATTGTCATCACGATGATTCCGGTGCTGATTGTCCTCCTCATTGATATTTTGGATGGTGGCGGCGCCTGGTCGCCCTATGCCATTGGCGCCATGGCCATGCTCTGGTTCTTTGTCGCGGTGCCCCTGGTCTTTCGTTTCACAAGGCCTTATGCCTATGTGGCGCTGGATGTCTTGGCGCTGTGCGGGTATCTGGCGCTCATCGCGGTGATGACGGACGGCTTCTCCTGGTATCTGAGCATCGTCCTGCCCCTTCTGGTCCTGGTCGGGGTGACGACCCTGCTCACGATGCTTGTCCTGCGGCGGCTGAAAATGCGCAAAATTATCAAGGGCATCTTCCTGTTCATCATCTTCGCGGCCTTCCTGGTGGTGCTGGAGGTCATTTTGGACCTGGCCATCTGGCAGAACATCCGCCTGGGCTGGTCAGTGTATTCGGCCATCCCCTTTGTGGTCATCGCGCTCATGGCGTTTTATGTTGAAAACAACAAAACCCTCAAAGAGGAAATTCGCAGGCGCCTCTTTATTTAAAGCCGCGAAAAAAGTTTCGGGCTTGTTGCCTTTGGTACTTGCCCGGACAAATACTACATGGTACAATGTTGAAAATTTGGAGGAATCCATGCTGCACGCATCCTCACTCACCTGGCAGACGCTGTGTGAGCGGTACTTTATTGAAAACGCGCCCTTAAAACCCCTGCTTTCCATCAGGACAGGGGGGCCGGCCCGTTATTTTCTGGAGGTCACGGACAGCGACCTGGCTGTCTCGGCCTGGCAGGCCGCCGCAAAGCAAGGCGTCCCGGTATTGCTGTTGGGCAACGGCAGCAACATCCTGCTGGATGACAAGGGCTTTCCGGGCCTGGTCATCCACTTTGGCTCCGACTACGCCGGGGTCACCCGCGACGGGGACAGAATCCACGCCCGCTGCGGCATCACCATGAAGGCCTTGTCGCTTTTCGCCGCGGACAACGATTTGTCCGGCCTGGCCTTTGCCGCCGGCATCCCGGGCTCCTTAGGCGGCGCGCTCCTGATGAACGCGGGCGCCTATGGCGGGGAGATGTCCCAGGTGGTGGAGACGGTGGACTGCGTGGACATCACGGGCAGGCACTTTACCCTCACCAATGAGGAAGCCCAGTTGTCCTACCGCCACAGCCGCATGATGGATGAGAAACTGCTGGTCCTTGGCGCGACCCTGCTGTTAAAGCCCGGTGAGAAGGCGCAGATTTATGAGGAAATCGCCAACTACCAGACCTTGCGGCGGGATAAGCAGCCGCTGACCTACCCTTCCGTCGGCTCCTTCTTCAAGCGCCCGCCGGGCCACTTTGCCGGCGCGCTCATTGAGCAGTCGGGCCTGAAGGGCTTTACCGTGGGCGGCGCGCAGGTGTCTGAAAAGCACGCCGGCTTCCTCATCAACATCGGCAACGCCACGACGGAGGATTTTCTCCGCCTCAAGGAAGAGGTCCAGCGCCGGGTCTTTGACAATTTTGGCGTCCATCTGGAGCCGGAGGTCCGCATCATCACGGACGAAAAGCTGTGAGCTTTACCTCCCATGTCAAGGCCGAACTGGCCACCCTGCCCCTGGGCACACGCTGCTGCGTGACGGCGGAATTGGGCGCGTTTATCCTGGGCGCGTCTGTGATGACGCTCAAGGGCGGCGGGCAGTTCAGCCTGTCGTTTAGAACGGAGAGCGCGGCCGTGCTCAAGCGCGCGCTCAAGCTGTTCAACGCCTCAGGCCTGGCTTCCGCCCGGCCCCGGCTGCTGCTGCAGGACCGTTTGGCCGGCAGGCGGCAGTACCTCCTCTCCCTGCAGGATGCCGATTCCCATCGCCTTTTGCGCGAGCAGGGCATGCTCAGGACGGATGAGGAGGGTGTGGAGCGCTTCGCGGCGCCCCAGCGCGTCATGCGCCGCAATTGCTGCCGCAGGGCCTACCTGCGCGGCGCTTTCCTGGCTTGCGGCTACATCGCCGACCCCAGGCGGCGCTACCAGGCCGAATGGGTGTACCAGGATGCCGCCCGCGCCCTCAGGCTCAAGCGCGTCCTGTCCCAGACCGGCCTGCAGGCTGCCCTGTCTGAGCGCCGAGGCAATGCCCTCCTCACCATTACCGGCGGGGACCAGGTGGCAGAGCTATTAAAGCTCATGGGCGCTTCCCTCTCCGTATTGGACATGGAGAACCTGCGCGCCGAGAAAAGCCTCAGGGAGCGCGCCAACCGCGAGGTCAACTGCGACTCCGCCAACTTGAAGCGGCAGCTGTCCGCCTCCTCCCGGCAGATTGAGGCGCTGGAGCGACTCTCCCGCCTGCGCGGGCTGTCCTCCCTGCCGGAGCGCTTGGAACAACTGGCCAGGCTGCGCCTAAGCCAGCCGGACGCCAAACTGTCCGAACTGGGGGAGATGTTAAGCCCGCCCCTGTCCAAGTCCGGCGTCGCCCACCAAATGCGCCAGTTAATGGCCATGGCGGAGGAGCTCAAGACGCCGGAGCAAGATTGATTTTATCTCTAGTACTTTAAGTTTGACGAAGAATTTGCGCCGTCCCGCCGTTTTATCTAAAAGCAGGCGCGTATGAATAAAACCCCGGCAAACCTGTAAACCAACGCGGTCAATGCCCAAGCCCGGAAAGGAAACAAGATGATTACCAGAAAAATTGTCATCGGGGGTGACCTGCCCTTTACCCCCCAGCGTGCCCACAAGCTGGTGACCCTGGCCAACAGCTTTGTTTCCAGCATCATCCTCCAGGACAACCGCGGCACCTTCAACGGCAAGTCGCTTCTGGGCATCCTCTCCCTGGGCAAATTAACCGGTCGGGAGATGGTTCTTTTGGCCGAAGGACGGGATGAGGAGCAGGCTGTTTTGGCCCTCGCCTCCGTCCTTGAAGGTGAAAACGAAGCCGCGCCGCTGTAAAAAGGTCAAAAACCTTGAGAAATCAAGCCTTTGGTTGACTTCACTTAATACTTCTGTTATAAATAGGGTAGATTCCGGGGGAGTCCACCTGCGCTTTGCGCGAAAGGATGGTCACGATGTCAAACACACCCAAAAAAGACCCGTTTCGCAGACTGCTGAAATGGACGGCCGCGCTGCTTGTGCTGGCTGCCTTGTTTGCGACCGGGTTTGTACTGATGGACAAATATCAGCAAGGTGAGCACGCCCGCCAGGTGCAGCGCATCAACGAGGAAAACCAGGCCATTATCGAAGAAAACATGAAGCTCCGCGCCGAGCAGCAGGCCCAGGCCCAGACCGGCGAGGTCAAGACCTGGCCGGAAGCCAAGGCCGAGGGCTGGGACGTGCTCAATGTGAGTGAGTTCCCGGTCGAAGCCGGGCGTGAGCAGGCGGTCACCCGCGCTGAACTGCTCAAGGGCGGCCTGCTCCTGGTCAACCGCTGGCATCCCATGCCTGGCGACTTCACCCTGGTGGAGGCGGACATCAAGTCCATCGGCACCGCCACCGCCTACCGCGTGCCCGTCGCCGACGCCAATGTCCTCTTGATGGATACCGCCATCACGCCGCTGGACAACATGATTGCCGCCGCCAAAGCCGCGGGGCTTGAGTACTACATCATCCGCGAGGGCTACCGCAACGCCGCCACCCAATTGGGCTACTGGGAGAACGAAATCGCCAAGTATACCGAGCGTTACTCCGGGGATGCCCTCACCGAAAAAGCGCGCGAGCGCGTCGCCTACCCCGGCACCAGCGATTACCACACCGCGCTGTCGGTCAACATTGACGTTTACAACCGCAATGACTCCGTGCTCAACAAATTGGCCTTCCAGGAGTCCGACCAGGCCAAGTGGCTCAATGAGCACGCCTGGGAGTACGGCTATGTCTTCCGCTTCCCCGTCCAGGGCTACCCGGACAGCCAGACTGTCGACAAGGCCTACAAAACCGGCATTGACCTGCACATTGACGCCTACCGCTATGTGGGCAAGCCGCACGCCGCTGTCATGCATGTGCTGGATCTCAGCCTGGAAGAGTACATTGAGTACCTCATCAAAAACCCGCACATCGCGGTCTATGAAAACGGCATCCTCAAGTACGAAATCTACCGCACCCCCGGCGGCACCACCGACACCACCATCCAACTGCCCGCCAATGCCACATCCTATGAGGCATCCTCTGACAACATGGGCGGCATCGTGGTCGCCGCGATTTACTGAGTATAGTTAGTAGATAAGAATTAAAACCTCCGCTTCGGCGGAGGTTTTTTGTGGGGACGGGGATGGAGAACGCCGGGGAGCGCTTTGTAAAGCGCTCCCCGGACCCCTCTGAAACTTTGGGAATCAAATATGTTGATGCCACCCTAATAGCTGAACTATTTTCTTTGTTTAATGGGTTATAGAACAGATTCTAAAGTTTCTTTTGCTCCTTTTCTTTTCAAAGAAAAGGAGAATCGTCCCCCCGTCCTCTCCACCCTTTCCGTCCTCGCCCCGTCCCCAATTTGACAAGCCACCCCTGTGGTTTTATAATCTTCTTTCGTGGCAAAAAGCCATATTAGGGGGAATCATGGACGACAGGCTCAAGGAAATAGCAAGACGGCGCACCTTTGCCATCATCAGCCATCCGGACGCGGGCAAGACCACGCTGACGGAAAAGCTGCTGCTCTACGGCGGAGCCATCCGCCAGGCGGGCTCGGTCAAGGCGCGCAAGGCTGCGGCGCACGCGACGTCCGACTGGATGGAGATTGAGAAGCAGCGCGGCATTTCCGTGACCTCCTCGGCCATGCAGTTCTCCTTTGACGGCTTTCATATTAATATCCTGGACACCCCCGGGCATCAGGACTTCTCAGAAGACACCTACCGCGTCCTGGTCGCGGCGGACAGCGCCGTCATGCTGCTGGACGCCTCCCGCGGCGTTGAGGAGCAGACCCGCAAGCTGTTCAAGGTCTGCCGCATGCGCGGCATCCCGATTTTTACCTTTGTCAACAAGATGGACCGCGCGGCCAAGGACCCCTTCGCGCTGATGGAGGAGTTGGAGCAAGTGCTGGGCATCCGCTCCTGCCCGGTCAACTGGCCCATCGGCACGGACGGCGATTTCCAGGGCGTCTATCACAGGGACACCAAGACGGTGGAACTGTATTTCTCCGGCGACCATGGCAAGACCAAGGCGGTGAAAACCGAGGTCGCCCTGGATGACCCGGCGCTTACCGGGATGCTGGAAGCGCATTATATTAAGCGCTTAAAGGAAGAGGTGGAGCTCCTGGACGAAGCGGGCGACCCCTTTGACCTGGACGCCATCAGGAAAGGCGAGCTCACGCCCATGTTCTTTGGCTCGGCCATCACCAATTTCGGTGTGGAGCCCTTCTTAAACCGCTTCCTGCGCTACACCCTGCCGCCCACGCCCAGGGAGAGCGACAAAGGCCTCATTGAGCCCGAAAACCCGGATTTCTCCGGCTTTATCTTCAAAATCCAGGCCAACATGAACCCCGCGCACCGCGACCGCCTGGCCTTTGTGCGCGTGGTTTCCGGCGTCTTCCGCCGGGACATGAACGCCTGGCATTCCTCCCAGAACAAGTTTATTCAGTTGAAAGCGCCCCAGCAGTTCATGGCGGATGAGCGCGCGATGGTGGAAACCGCCTACCCCGGTGACATCATTGGCCTATTTGACCCCGGCATCTACAAACTGGGCGATACCCTGTCTGAGAAAGCCAACCTGCGCTTTGCGCGCATTCCCGTCTTCGCGCCGGAGCATTTTGCCCGCGTGCGCCCCTTTGACAGCATGAAGCGCAAGCAGTTCCTAAAGGGCATCACCCAGCTGAGCAACGAGGGCGCCATCCAGACCTTCACGCGTGATGAAATCGGCCTGGAGCAGAGCATTGTGGGCGTGGTCGGCGTGCTGCAGTTTGATGTCCTCGCCCACCGCCTCAAAAACGAGTACGGCGCGGAACTGGCCATGGACACCCTGCCCTGGCGCTATGTGCGCTGGGTGAGCGAGACCCCGCGCCCGGTTGAGGAGCTGTCATTGACCTCCACCACAACCCGGGGCCGCGACGCCCAGGACAACCCCGTCCTCTTCTTTGAGAACGAGTGGTCCATCCGCCTGGCGATGGAAAAGAACCCCGGCCTCAAACTGGACGAGATTGAGCCGATGGAGGAGTTCGTTTAACCCCGGCTTTTCCGCCTATTCCCGCACGCTCATGTCCACTTTGGCAACCAGACTTGACATACTCAAGGCCCTGGGGCTATAATCATGCCCGTGCGTGTAACGCGCAAGAAACCATTTGGAGGCCACCCCTTTGACCGCTTTTGACCCAAGAAAAACACCGCCGCGTGCTTTCCGCCGCGGCGAGCCGCCCGACAGCCGCAAGCATGCCGGCTGGCTTTTTGTGTTCCGATAAAAGGCAAATTCTTTGCCTGCCCGAACCATCTGCCCCGGCATCCATTTGCCCGGGGCATTTTTATGCGCTTTCGGGCGGGGAATGACGGGGGAGAACCCCGGAAACTTTCTTGAAAGAAAGTTTCCAAACCTTCAAAGAACTTTAGTCCTTATTTTAAGACAACTGACTTAATGATTCCGGGTCAAGGGATGAAATCCCTTGTCAGGGAGCCTGAGGGGTGAAACCCCTCAGATAAAATCCCCCCAACCACCCAAGATGAAAGAGGTACCCATGATTCGTTCCGATATCCGTAACATTGCCATCATCGCCCACGTCGACCACGGCAAAACCACGCTGGTTGACCAGATGCTCCGCCAGGCGGGCGTCTTCCGCCAGAACCAGCAGGTGCGCGAGCGCGTGATGGACTCCGGCGACATTGAGCGCGAGCGCGGCATCACGATTCTGGCCAAGAACACGGCGGTGCACTGGCACGACACCAAGATTAACATTGTGGACACCCCGGGCCACGCGGACTTCTCAGGCGAGGTGGAGCGCGTCTTGAAGATGGTGGCCGGCGTGCTGCTCCTGGCCGACTCCTTTGAGGGCCCGATGCCGCAGACCAGGTTTGTTCTCAAGAAGGCGCTGGACTTGAACCTGCCTGTTTTGATGGTCATCAACAAGGTGGACCGCGCGGACGCCAGGAGCAATGAGGTGGTGGATGAGCTGCTGGATTTGCTGATTGACCTGGAGGCCGATGTGGAGGCGCTGTCACGGCCGGTGCTGTTTGTGTCGGCCAGGCTGGGCACGGCGACGACGGACTTGAGCGTGCCGGGCACGGACTTAAAGCCGCTGTTTGAGGCCATTTTGCAGCACATCCCGGGCCCGGAGTGCGAGCCGGACGGCCCCTTCCAGACCCTGATTTCAACGGTGGATTATAACGAGTACGTGGGCCGCATCGGCATTGGCCGCGTGAGCCGGGGCAGCTTGAGGCCCCAGGAGACAGTGGTGCGGCTCAACTACCTGGATGAGGGCGTGAAGGACAGCTTCAAGGTGACGGAATTGTCCGTGTTTGACGGTTTGAAGCGCGTACCCGCGCAGGAGGCCTCAGCCGGTGACATCATCGCGATTTCAGGCCTTGCGGACCTGAACATCGGCGACACGGTGTGTGACCCCGCGGCGCAGGAAGCGCTGCCCTTTGTGTCCATCGGCGAACCGACGGTGTCCATGACCTTCTCGGTCAACGACAGCCCCTTTGCCGGGCGCGAGGGCACCTATGTGACCAGCAGGCACCTGCGTGCCAGGCTGTACAAGGAAACGCAGACGGACGTGTCCCTGCATGTTGCGGACGGGGAGACCCCGGACCAGTTCATCGTCAAGGGCAGGGGCGAGCTGCACCTGTCTGTCCTGATTGAGACCATGCGCCGCCAGGGGTATGAGTTCCAGGTGTCCAGGCCTGAGGTCATTATGCACACGGAAAACGGCCAGCTGATGGAGCCGATGGAACTGCTGCGCGCGGACGTGCCGGCGGTGGCCGCGGGCTCGGTGATTGAAAAATTGGGCCGCAGGCGCGGCGTCTTAAAGAGCATGGCCGGCCAGGACCGGGTGCGGCTGGAGTTCTCCGTGCCCTCTCGCGGTTTGTTCGGCTACCGCAACGAGTTCTTGACCGATACCCGGGGCGAGGGCATCATGTCCGCCGTGTTTGACGGCTTTGAGCCCTACCGGGGCGACATCCCCCACCGCAATGTGGGCGCGCTGGTCTGCCATGAGACGGGTGAATCCACCCAGTACGGCCTCTTTGGCGCGCAGGAGCGCGGCGCGCTGTTCTTGGGCGCGCAGACGCCGGTGTACGCGGGCATGATTTGCGGGCAGTCGGGCAGGCCTGGGGACATCGTGGTCAACATCTGCCGCAAGAAACACGTGACCAACACGCGCAACTCCGCGGCGGCGGAGGACAGCATGCGCCTGGTCTCAGCCCGGCCGATGACGCTGGAGGAGTGCATGGAGTTCATCGATGACGATGAGCTTTTGGAGGTCACGCCCCAGTCCCTCAGGATGCGCAAGCGCGAACTGGACCACTCCCTGCGCGCCAGGGCCGAGAGCCGCGCCAGGAAGGGCTGACAAGCGTTAAATCTTCAAATGAAAACACCCTGAATCGCTCAGGGTGTTTTTTGGCGCCGGTTTCTGTTTAGTCGTCCAGGCTCACGCCGTGTTGGCCCAGGCGGAAGATGTGGTGGGGGTTGTCAATGAAGAGCCTGCGCGCGATGTGCAGCGCCTTGTCCTCGTCAAAGACGCCCAGGTGAACTTTGTTGGCAAGTGCCCGGGCCACGTTCTCCCGCGCCAGCAGCTGGTGGCCGTAGACCCCGTCCACAAAGCCGTAGTCCCCGCCAAAGGCGCAGATTTTGTTGAAGGGCACGGCGTCCAGCCATTCATCAAGCGCCGCCACGGAGGCGTTGGGCGAGATGATGTGCGCCCAGCACATGTCCAGATAGACATTGGGGAAGGTCTTGGCCAGGGCGGACAATTGGATGTGCCAGGGATAGGAAATGTGCATCAGGACAAAATCCAGGTCCTTGTACTGCAGGAAGGTGGGGGAGAGCAGGAGGGGATCGGAATTGCGGATTTCGTTGCCGCTGCCCTCCTGCAGACCGGTGTGAATCTGAACCGGGATGTCATGCCGGGTCAAGCGTTTGAGCACGTGGTGGAGCATGTAATCCTCAAACGCGCGCGTTCTTTGCAGCGGGCGTTTGAGCCAGTCCGGGTGATGCAGGGCGTCCTTAAAGCCCAGGAAGCAGTCCTCCGCCTCCTGGTAGCGCGGTTGGGCAATGGCCAGGGAGCGGGAGTAGGCCATGCCGATTTTGTAGGCCACCGCGCCGTTTTGAATGGCCTTGTCAACCGCCGCGTCACAGGCGTCCAGCCAGTCGGAAAAGGCATGCGCGCGCGTGCCGCCCACCTCTTTGACCGCGGCAATGAGGTCCTGGTCATCCTCAGGGAAGAGAAATTGCTCGGTCCGAAAAACCGGACGGAACAGGTTTCTGTCGCAATCCTGGTCGCCGTCCAAGAGGCTGACGCGGATGCGGGATTTTTCCTTGAGCACATATTCAAAATGCCCCGGCTGCTTGCCGTCCTCAAAGCGCTGGAACAATTCGTCAATCGTGTCCCTTGCAATCCCGGAAACGCCGTAGATGTCCTTTGCTGCGTGCTCCAAAGCGCGGCCGTAGCCGGTGTGCTTGGATGCTTCCCAGAAGGGCTCTAGCTTAAGCCACCTGTCCATCACGGTGCCTTCCTTGTTCTTCACACGGGTGATGATGTCCTCAGCACAGCCTGCTGAGACCAAATCGCGGTTGAAGTATTGGTTTATAAACTCAGTGAAGAGGTCGCCAGATGGGTCGCGCCTGTTCTCATAACCCGGCAGGTGCTCGTGCGTGTCGATGATGTTAAATTGCTTGATGCCTTCAAGCAGATTGAGGTAGGTCTGATCCGTTTTCAATCGCAATCTCCCTTCAGTCTGTCCGGTCATATGTGTTTGTTAACTGCATTGCGCTGCTTTTATCCTAACACAGCCGGCCTTCCCGCTCAAGGAAATGGTCTGATAAACAGAGGTCCTGCACCCTGAATAGACAACAGATTTTCGCGCTTTTGGCCCGATTTGACACAAAAGGGTATAATAGATGTGGTTATTTGCTGAAAATAACACGAAATCCGCATCTTCCCGGCTTGGAAAAGCCCTACTCATCGACGAATGGAGGTACCCATGAAACAACAAAACATCCTGAACATCACCCTGCGTGAGCGCGCCGGAAAAGGCGCCATGAGGCAATTGCGCCGTGAGGGCCTGCTGCCCGGCTCCATGTCTTATAAGGGGGAGGAGTCCGTCAGCTTCGCAGTGAACAAGGACGCCTTCCGCCGCTTGGTCAATCAGAATGGCTTGAGCGGCATCTACACCCTGCAAGTGGACAAGAAAACGTCCTACCCCGCCATGGTGCGTGAGGTGCAGTACGCGCCCATGACGCGGGATTTGCAGCATGTCACCTTCCAGCGCGTTTCCTTAACGGAGGAAACCACGGCCGATATCGCGATTAACGTCATTGGCAAGGACGATGTTCAGCATGCAGGTTTGGAACTGCTCCAGCAGCTGGAGACGGTTGCCGTGCGCGGCCTGCCCACTGACTTCCCCCAGGCGATTGACGTGGACGTCAGCAAGATGACAGCGGGCGAGCAGGTCACCGTGGCCGACCTGGTGGTGCCCGAGGGCCTGACGGTTGAGACCGAGCCCGACAGGCTGATTTTGAATGTCTCCTACCCGCGTGTGCAGGAGGAGGAGACCCCGGCGGCTGAGGGCGCTGAGGAAACTGCCTCTGAGGAAGCGGCCCCGGCTGAAGAAGCCTAAGCGATTGACGCTGATTAACAGACCAAACGAAACCAGGCTTGTAAAGCCTGGTTTTTTCATATAGTTGGATTATTCTTCGGAGGCGGCCTCCGGCAATTTGCACACCTTGACCCATTCACCCCGGGTTATCCCCTGCAGTTCCTCAGGGCTGAGCTTCACCGCGCTGCTAGCGCTGCCGGCGGCGGGGTAGACGGTTTCAAAGCGCTTGAGGCTCTCGTCCAGGCAGATGCTTACCTTGTCATTTACATCAAAGGGGCAGACGCCGCCGGGCAGGTAGCCGGTGCGAGCTTGCACCTCCTCCGCGCTTAACATCTTGGCTTTTAATTGAAAGGCGGCCTTGAACCTGGGGTTGTCTATCCTGGCGTCGCCCGCGGCCACGACCAAGAGCGTTCTCTCCTCGTCCAGTTTGAAGGACAGGGTCTTGGCAATGTGCGCCTCCTCAACCCCCAAAGTCAGGGCGGCCAGGGGTACGGTGGCGCTGGACACCTCAAACTCCTTCACTCGCTCCTCATAGCCCAGGGGAGATAAAAACCTTCTCATACTACTCTAAAACGTTAACGCCTCATTTAACCACTGCCGTTTTGTGATGG
>CAZHPW010000023.1:25792-26065 GCA_964534515.1 uncultured Christensenella sp. | reverse complement strand
GCTTGGTTGAGGCGAAAGTACGCTTACCTCGTCCTACCAACTGTGCTAATGCCCCGTGTGCGTTTTCAAACGCTCAGACAGTATATCATCAGGTTGAGAGGAATTCAAGCGTTAATTTTCATTCATTTAGTGTAGTCTGCTTTCGTTGACCATGTTCATAGTTCACCCTATAATTGTATGCAAGATCAAAGGCAAAATAGGGAGGTTCGTTATGAAACTGAACCTTGATGGTATCAAGGACAGAGCTGCCTGGGACAAAGCCGGCATTCTTTT
>CAZHPW010000023.1:21661-25782 GCA_964534515.1 uncultured Christensenella sp. | reverse complement strand
GATATGACATTGCGAAAGTCCGTGCTCAAACCCTGGAGCACCCAAGATGGATGCATATCGGTATTGGGAATATCTTCCGGGTCTTTATTGGTGGCGTTGCCGAAGACCTAATTGAAAAAGGCTTGATGAAAGAGGGCCTTGTCTGTGTTGAAGCCCATGACGGTGAGATAGTGGACAGGATTTATGACCCATATGACAACCTGTCTTTGAGCGTAATTTTGCACACGGATGGCCGGCGAGAGTACAAGGTTATCGGTGCTTTTGCTGAAGTCTTGAAAGCCAAGTCAGAGAACACACGGTCCTGGGAACGAATCAAGGATATTTTTGCTGCGCAAAGTCTCCAGGTTGTATCACTAACGGTAACGGAGAAGGCGTATGTGTTGAAGGGTCCTGACGGGCAGTTTACTCAACAAGTAAGTAAAGATATCCAAAATGGTCCTGATTACCCAAAGAGTCTTATATCCAAATTGACGGCACTGCTTAATCACCGCTTCATGTCAGGAGGAGCGCCTTTGGCACTGGTCTCTATGGACAATTGTGCCCACAACGGTGTGTTGCTTCAAAATGAGGTGGCTGCAATAGCCCATGAATGGGAGCGCCAGGGCTTCGTGTCAAAAGTGTTTCTTGACTATATCCTAAATCCGGCTCGGGTGTCTTTTCCTTGTACGATGATTGATAAAATCACCCCGCGACCAAATGAGCGGATAGCAGCGGATTTGCAAGCGTTGGGGCTTGAGGAAATGCAAGTGGTTAAAACCGCAAAGCAAACATATATCGCGCCTTTTGTCAATGCGGAAGGACCCCAATATCTGGTCATTGAAGATGCCTTCCCAAATGGTCGCCCGGATTTTGAGGAAGGCCGAGGGGTTTATCTGACAGACCGAAAAACCGTTGAATTGGCAGAAAAAATGAAAGTTACCGCCTGCCTAAATCCCGTTCATACCGCCACAGGACCATTGGGTGTGGTGCTAGGCTATGAGACATTTGCCGGCATGTTAAATACTGATCCACTCATGCTCCAGTTCGCTCGGAAAATTGCCTATGATGAGGGAATGCCGATGATTGAATCCCCAGGTATCATTTCACCTCAGGCTTTTACTGACGAATTGTTTCTTGAGCGATTTCCAAATGAATATTTGGGGGACACCAATCTCCGCTTGTCAACGGATGTATCTCAAGGGCTCGGTGTGCGTTTTGGCGAAACCATCAAGGCATATATCAGTCATTTTGGGACAGCGGCGGGCTTGAAAGCCATTCCGCTTGGCATCGCAGGCTGGTTTCGATATTTGCTTGGGTGTGGGGATCGTGGCGAACCCTATGAACTCGCGCCGGATCCAATGGCTAAGGAAATTCATCAAGCTTTATCTGGCATTGTCATCGGGCAATCGGACAGTTTCAATGACCAGCTACGTCCGTATCTGTCTGATAAGAATATCTTTTCTATCGACTTGTATGAGGCTGGTTTGGGTCACCAGATTGAACATATGTTCCGGGAGATGATTTCCGGATTTGGCGCTGTCAGAGAAGTCATTCATCGGAATCTTAACTGACTTTCAGAATAGAAATGACAAGTAATCTTAACATTTTCACGCGAAAGATGAATTGACCCTGAGGCTGTAAAAGACTATAATCAACCCGTCAACTGAAAAGACGCGTGTGTTTGTGCGAGAGCACGGTGCCGCAAGGTGCCATGGGAAGACGGATGCGATTTCCGCGCTAACCCAGTAACCGTGAAGCCGACGAGCAGACAGAAAGCCACTGTGAAAACGGGAAGGCGTCTGCAAGGATGAAGCCAAGCCGGGAGACCTGAATACATGCTTAACTCCTGGGCGTGGGTGACCGCTTTTTTCGCGGGCAATTCCTGCTGTGGAGTTGCCCGTTTTCATTTGAACAACTGGAGGAGGTATACCCCATGAAAAGTACCCGGTTCCTGTCTCTGATGCTGTGCATCCTGCTTCTGGCTCTGCCTGTTTTCGCAGAGTCACCCATAGTAGTAACTGACATGGTTGGCCGTGAAGTCACGCTGGCCGCTCCCGCTTCCCGTGTGGTCGCCCTTCAGGCAGGCGATGTGGAAATCCTGTACGCCATCGGCGCGGGTGACGCCCTGGTCGGCCGCGGCGAATACGCCAATTACCCCAAGGAAACCGAAACCGTTCCTTCCGTTCAATCCGGCTTTGAAATCAACTTTGAGCAAATCATCGCTTTAAACCCTGATGTGGTCATCATGACCAAAATGGGTCAGCGCGAGGAAGACCTGCAAAAGCTGACGAACGCCGGTATTCAAACCATCATCTCCGACGCCCAGACGGTCAATGATGTATACACTGCCATCACGCTCTTGGGCCAGGTCACCGGCAAGACGGAAGGCGCTGAAACCCTTGTCGCTTCCATGAAAGCCGAGTTTGACAAGATTGCAGAAAAAGCCGCGGACAAAGAAAGTGTAAGCGTCTACTTTGAGGCTTCCCCCCTGGAGTTTGGCCTCTGGACGACAGGCAAGAACACCTTTATGGATGACCTTGCCCAACTGTTGAATTTGACCAATATTTTTGCCGATGTGGAAGGCTGGAGCGTCGTGTCCGAAGAGCAGGTGCTGGCCCGTGACCCCGAGGTCATTGTCACCACGGCCATGTACTTTGGAGAAGGCCAGACGCCGGAAGAGGAAGTGCTCTCCCGCGCCAATTGGGCTGATGTAAAAGCCGTCAAGAACAACAAGGTTTTCAACGCCGATGCCGATGCCGTCACCCGCCCGGGCCCGCGCCTGGTGGACGCGGCGCAAGCCCTGTACACCTTTGTGTATGGCGAGTAAAGCCCCTCAAAACAAGATAGAAATAAGGAACCGGGACGGCAAGGCGCGCTACCTGCGTCTTGCCGCCCTGGGCTTGTTCACGGTGCTGGCCATTCTGGTCTGTGTGGCGCTGGGTTCTGTCAGCATCCCGCTTCCCACCACGGCTGATATCCTCTGGAAGGCCATAACTGGCCAGGCTGCCGGCAATTCTGTTGAAAGCACTATCGTCTTAACCGTACGCCTGCCGCGGGTGCTGTCTGTTTTCTTGGTCGGCGCCTCACTGGCCTTGTGCGGTGCCGCGATGCAAGGATTGCTGCGCAACCCGCTGGCGGACGGCGCGACCCTGGGCGTCTCCTCAGGCGCGTCTTTGGGCGCGATGCTGGCCATTTTTATGGGGCTCACCCTGCCGCAACTGCCCATCGCGGGGACGGCGGTGCTGTCCATTGTTTTCGCCTTCCTATCCCTGTCTTTGGTGTTGTCTCTGGCTTTTGTGCTGGACCGCTCCCTTGAAACCGGCACCATCATTTTAATCGGTGTTATCTTCACCATGTTCTCCGGTTCACTGATGAGCCTCTTGATTTCATTCTCCGGCACGCGCCTGCGCACGCTGACCTTCTGGATGCTGGGTTCGTTGGCCAGCAGCGGCTATCAGGAAGCGCTTTTTCTGCTCGTCGCCTTGATTGTTTGCGGCAGCCTATTGTTTATGCGTGCAAGGGAGTTGGACGCCTTTGCTATTGGGGAAGATAACGCGGCCCATATCGGGGTATCCGTCCGCCGGGTCAAAATCTCCGTGATGGTGCTGGTATCCATCCTCATCGGGGTCAGCGTGGCCATTGGCGGCTCCATTGGTTTTGTCGGTTTGATTATTCCGCATATCACCCGGGCTTTGACCGGGCCTTCGCACAAGAAACTGCTGCCGGCCTCCGTTTTTATCGGCGGTATCTTCCTGATGCTTTGCGATTTGGCCGCCAGAACGTTACTCAGCCCCGTGGAATTGCCCCTGGGCGTTGTGACCAGCCTCATTGGCGCGGTGTTCTTTGTGGTGATTTTGATGAAAAAGAGGAAGGCCGCATGATGCTGAGCGCGAAAGGGGTCAGTGTGCGCTACCAGCGCTTTGAGGCGGTCAACGGGGCTGAGTTCAGCCTGGATGAAGGCCAGTGGCTGATGCTGGCCGGGCCTAATGGCGCAGGCAAATCCACCCTGTTAAAAGCCCTGTCAAGAACGGTGCCTTACACCGGCCAAATCAATCTGATGGGCAAAGATATCAAAACCAAGTCCCGAAAGGACATCGCAAGGAGCATGGCGGTTCTTCGCCAGTCCCAGCAGGTTGGCTACG
>CAZHPW010000023.1:13381-21651 GCA_964534515.1 uncultured Christensenella sp. | reverse complement strand
AATTGGTTGCCCTGGGCCGATATGCGCATCTGTCCGCCTGGTCAAAAAGGGATGACCTGGGCGCGCAAAAGGTGGATGAAGCCATCAGGCTGTGCGGGTTGGATGGCCTGCGGGAGCAAAATGTGCTCACCTTGTCCGGCGGTGAACTGCAGCGCTCCTTTTTGGCCCAGGTCTTTGCCCAGGACGCACCGCTGCTGCTTCTGGATGAGCCGGTCAGCCATCTGGACCTAAGTTTCCAGCAGAGCATCTTTGACCTGGTCTCACTTTGGCTGAAGACGCCCGGAAGGGCGGTGCTTTCTGTTGTGCATGACCTGCTCCTGGCACGGAAATACGGCACGCACGCCCTCTTGATGCGGGAGGGGCGTGTGCTCGCGTCCGGAGACATCGCGTCTGCTTTTCGACAGGAAAACCTTGAGAAAGTGTACGGCATGGATGTGGGGGAATGGTTCAAGACTTTGTATCAGCCCTGGGATGATGGACAGATTGGCGCGATTTAGGGTATACTTCGCTTAATTGTAAAGGAAGTGACTGTATGAAGTGTCAATTTTGCCATTCCGAAGACAGCCGTGTGGTGGATTCCCGGCCAACCGATGACGGCGCCAGCATCAGGCGCCGCCGTGAGTGCATCACCTGCGGCAAGCGCTTTACCACCTATGAGAAGGTGGAGACCGTTCAATTGCTGGTCATCAAAAAGGACCAGACCCGCGAGGTGTTTGACGCGGACAAGATTCGCGCCGGCATCATCCACGCCTGCCACAAGCGGCCTGTGACAGCGGGCGATATTGACGCACTTGTCAGCCACATTGAGCAGGTCTGCTACAACAGCATGCAAAAAGAAATCTCCACCTCAAAAATTGGGGAGATGGTGATGGAGGCCTTGAGGAAATTGGATGAGGTCGCCTACATCCGCTTTGCTTCGGTCTATCGCCAGTTTACGGATATCCCGACATTTATGTATGAATTAAACCGCCTGATGAAGGAAAACAAGCAGGCAGAATAAGATTTAGCTTAAACAAAGCCGCCGTCCACTGAGAGGACCTGCCCCGAAATGAACGAGGCCCGGTCTGATAGCAGGAAGAGGGCGGCTTTTGCGACTTCCCGGGGTGTGCCCAGCCGGCCAAGCGGACTGCGCGCTTTAAGAGCATCCAATTCATCTAAAGTAAACTCAGACAGCATATCGGTTTCAATCACACCAGGGGCGAGCGCATTCACCCTGATGCCGGAAGGCCCCAATTCATGGGCCAGCGCCTGGGTCAAGGCGATGAGCCCCGCCTTGCTGGCGGAATAGGCGGCCTCACAGGCCGCGCCATGCAAGCCCCACATGGAGGACACAAATAGCATGCTGCCCTGTCCGCGGCTGATAAAATGGGGGATGAGCGCGCGTGCCGTCAAGAAAGCGCCTCTTAAGTTGACAGACTGCACCTCATCCCATTGGGCGGCGCTCATGTCCTGGGTTAAGCCCCAGTGCGCGATGCCGGCGTTCATGACGGCGTAATCAAGGTGTCCCAACTGTTTGAGTGCGCTTTCAACCATCAGGTTGATTTGATTTTCATCCCGGACATCGCAGGGCAAAGCCATGGCGCCTGTCGCGTCCATCAGGCTCTGTGCCTTATCCTTGGAATGCAGATAGGTAAACGCGGTCCGGCAGCCCTCACTTGTCAGCTCTTCCACGATTGCTTTGCCGATGCCCCGCGCACCGCCTGTCACCAGCGCTGTTGCCATGCTCATTTCCGCCTTTCTTCTGAGTGGATTGTAGGGGCTTTGGCGTCCTGATGTCAACCCGGCTTTGCTTTACACCACCCCGAAATCCATATATAATACCAGCATTGTTTAAAAGGAGGGGAAGCTGTGCTCAAACGGGTCTTTTGGCTTTTCTTCCTGTGTCTGGCTTTTTGCCTGCTGTTGACGCTGGCGGTCGAACAGACTGATGATTTAATCAAGGCTCCGCCAAGAATCCAGGCCTTTTACGCCCTGCCGGCCAGGCATTCGCTTGAGCCAGTGGAGGCGGGCATGGCTTCTCCGGTTATCCGAGTATCCCATGCCGATACTTCGCCAAATCCCTTATTATCACGCCAAAACCCGGGTATCATCATCCCGGACAAACCCTTCCACCTGCAAAATTATTTTGCTTTTGACTACAAAACAGAAGCCGGGTAAAGGAAGCTTGATGGCCTGACCCGACCGAAATTTGAAAGGAAACATTTTCAATGGCTAAAGAACAACCCAAAAAGTCCACGCCCGTCAACCGCAAGCTGATTGCGGCGCTGACGCTTGTTGTGGCTTTGGTATTAACCGTCGTCTTCCTTGTGCTGGGCGTGACCGGCCGCAATATGGACTCAGAAGGCCTGTACAAGCTGCTGCCCTGGCTGCCCACCCCGTCCTCTTCCTTTGCCTGGCGACAGGCGCTGGTGCCCGGTGCCGGCCTTGGTGACACGGTTCGCCTCACCTTCAGCCCGGACGCTGAAGCCGCCACCGCGGAGCAGCTCAGTGACACCGTTGAAATCCTGGTCAAGCGCCTCAATGACCTTGGCTGGACGGACACCGCCGTTGAATTAAAGGATAGCAAGGTGCTTGTCACCCTGCCCAAGAGCGCCGATGTCGAGTACCTGAAGAACCTGCTGTCCGCCAAGGGCGAGTACACCTTTACCGATCCTGAGGGCAATGTGTTTATGACCGGGGAGAATGTCACCGCCGCCACCTTTGGCTACGCTGACCAGACCGGCACCAACATCGCCCTGTCCATGCAGTTTGACAAGGAAGGCAAGGAAGCCTTCGGTCAGAAGTCCATTGACCTGAAAGGCCAGAAAATTATCATCAACCGTGACGGCTTAACCCTGGCCGACCCGGGCATTGATGAGCCCATCACCCAGGGTTCTGTCTCTATCCCCGGCTTTACCCTGGAAAGCGCCCGTGAGAACGCGGTTTTGCTGCGCTCCGGCGCCCTGCCCTTTGTGCTCACCGCGCAGGATGAAGCCGCCGCAGGCGCCCCCCTTCTGGGCGAGCGCGTGCAAAAGACGGTCATCATCGCGCTGCTTTTGGTCTTTGCCCTGGTTGCGGTTTACCTGGTTATCCGCTTCCGCTTGGCCGGCCTCATCGCCGTCTGGGTGCTGCTGCTGCAAGCGGCCTTCTCCTGGTTCTTGGCGGCCATTGTCGGCGCGGCCTTTACCATGCTGACCCTGATTGCGATTACCGTTCCCTTCCTGGTGAGCGTGTTTGCCATCCTGCGCTTGTACTTTGCCATGGAAGCGGACATCAAATCCGGCCGCTCCCTGCGCCAGTCCATCAAGGACGCCTATTCCAAGATGGGCCATGCCGGCCTTGACGCCATTGTCGGCCTCTTGGTCATCAGCCTGATTCTGGTCATGCTGAACCTGGGCCTCATCTCCCTGTTTAGTGAAGTGTTCGCCCTGGCGCTTTTCTGCGCCCTGGTTTGCACCCAGCTGATTCATCGTTTCCTGCTCAATGAAACCATTCACCTGTTTGGCAGCAAGAATGCCCTGTACGCCGCCAATACCACTAAGAAGGAGGGTTGAGCGACATGCGTCTACATCAATCCGCGTTGAAAACTCTCGCTGTTTCCGCTCTGGTTGTCATCATCGCCCTGGTTCTGGCCTTGGTTGGAACGGGCATGCGCTTTAACTTCGGCGCCGGTGCCACGGTGGCCTACCTGCCCCTGGTTTACGCCATTTTGGCCGTTGTTGTGGTCAGCTTCCTGTTTGGCTGGGTCCGCTATGAATTGGACGGCGGCATCACCCTGGGGGTTGCCGTGTTGCATGACCTGCTGCTCTCCCTGGCTTTAACCTCGCTCTTAAGCCTGGTTTTCCCGCTGTCCGCCTACGCGCCTGTCTTTGTGATCGCCGGGGTTGCAGCCAGCTATGTGTTCTCCATTCCTGTGTTGCGGGATGCCCGTCAGGGTTTGCGCGCCAATACCAACTTAAGCCGTGAAACCGTCGCCGCGCAGGCTGTTAAAGCCGGCCGCCCGCTCAAGTTCACGGTGGCCATCGTGGCTGTCCTTTCCCTGGCGGCGCTGGTTGTCTCCGGCAACGCTGTCATGGTTGGCACCGTCCTGCCCCTCATCACCGGCCTTTTGGCCGCGCTGATGTCCTCTTGTTTCTTAACGCCCTATCTCTGGGCTTCCTTGAACGCGCCTGTTTCCAAGCGCAAGTAAGTTCCACCGGGCACCTCTGCCTTTGTTGGCAGAGGTGCCTTCTTTTATAGAAAGTGAATCGATGAGAAAACTGACCGCCCGCGCCACGCCCTATCAAATCCCGGGTTATCCGGATTATTTGTCCGCCTTGTTATATGCCCGCGGCATCACGGGTACTATGTCCGCTGATTTGTTCTTAAACCCTGATGTCACCCAGTTGAATGACCCCTTTCTGATGCATGATATGGACAAGGCGGTCAAACTGATTTCCGACGCCAGGGATAAAGGGCAGGTCATCGCCGTTTATGGGGATTATGACGCTGACGGAGTCTGCGCTGTCGCCATCCTGCTGGATGCCCTGGAACAATTTGGCGCGAAGGCATTTTCCTACATCCCCTCCAGGCAGACAGAGGGCTATGGCTTGAACCTGGACGCGATGATCACGCTGTCCAAGCAGGCGGGCCTGCTCATCAGCGTGGACTGCGGCATCACAGCGGTGGAAGAAGTCAAAGAGGCCAAGGCGCTTGGCATGCAGGTTATTCTCACCGACCATCACACCATCCCTGATGACCTGCCGCCGGCGGACGCCCTGATTCATCCGCAGTTGGGCCAGTATCCGGAGAAATATCTATGCGGGTCGGGCGTCGCCTGGAAGCTGGCTTGCGCGCTGATTGGGTTTGACCAGGCGCAAAGCAGCCTGGAGCTGGCCGCCCTGGCCACGGTAGCCGACCTGGTTCCCTTAAAAGGGGAGAACAGGGTCATCGTCAGCCTGGGGCTAAAACAGATGTCTGGCACAAAAAGGCCGGGCCTTGTGGCGTTAAAAAAGGTTTCGGGCATCAAGGAAGGGCTCATGATGGCGTCTGAGCAGATTGCCTTCCAATTGGCGCCCCGCTTAAACGCCGGAGGCAGGCTGGCAACAGCCCAGCAGGCCTTGAACCTGCTCACAACCACCTCCGCGCAGGAAGCGGAGCAATTGGCCGCACAATTACAGGATTTAAACCAGGAACGGCGTGAGGTGGAGCAAAAGGTTTTAAAAGAAGCCAGCGCCATGCTCATTGGCAAGGACCTAAGCCGGGTTCGCAGCCTGGTCTTAAAGGGGGAGGACTGGAACCCCGGCGTTGTCGGCCTCACCGCGGGCAAGCTGGCTGAGCGCTGGAACTATCCCACCATCGTCTTAACCAAAAACGGTGAAGAGTACTCCGGCTCCGGCAGAAGCGTGGGCAGTGTCAACCTTCATGCCGCCCTTTCTGCCTGTGAGCACCTCTTGACCCGCTTTGGCGGGCACAAAATGGCGGCCGGCCTGGCTTTGATGGAGGAAAACATCGCGGAGTTCACCGCTTGCTTTGACAGCGCGGTCAGGGAGCAATTGGGGGAGGGGGATTTGGTCCCCGAAACCGTCTATGACACCACCTTGCCCTTGAACGAGGTCAGTTTGGACACGATTGACAAATTGGACCGGTTGGCCCCCTTTGGCCTTGATAACCCGGCGCCCGTCTTCCTGATGGAGGATTTGAAGGTGGTGACCTCTCGCGCGGTCGGCGCCGACCAGTCCCATTTGAAACTGACCCTTGCTCAAAACGGGGCCATTCGGGAGGGCATCGCCTTTGGTTTAGGCAAATCCCAGGCCGTCTTGTCCAAGGAGGTCGCCGTCGTTACTTCCGTTGACCGCAATGAATTCAACGGCAGAAGCAGCGCGCAGCTGAAGGTCAAAGCCATCTTAGCCGGGCAGACCGCCTACGCGGAAGATGTTTTCGTTCAGACCCGGGCCATCATCTCCGCCCTGGAGGCCGACCTGGGGGAGGTAAGGCCTGTTACGCTCAAGTCAATTCCTGAGCCGGAAGGCACCCGCGGCACGCTGTATCTGGCCTATACCGCGCAAATGGCCAATGAGCTGCACAGGCGTTTTCCCGAGTACCAGACTTTCACCGGCAGCGCCACTGACCCCCGCTCCTTCAACGCCATTGTGTTCGCGCCAGATTTTAATCAACATTTTGCCAAGGCGGAGCGCCTGGTCTTTGCAGACGGCCTGCCCAGCGTGTATACTAAGGTGCTGGCAGAAAAGGCGACCGGCGCGAGCCAGGTTGACGTGATGCCGTGGAGCGCTGAACTGAGCGCCCTCATGCATGATGTGACCCCCTCGCTTGATGAGCTGCGCGAGGTTTACCGCCAATTAAAGGGCGGCAGCATCGCAGGGCTTTTGAGCCATCCGGGCAAGGAGCTTGTCAGCCTGAAGATTTATGAGCAGCTCCACCTAATCACCCTCAACGAACTGGGCACCTTTTCCGGTTTGTTGCCCATGACCCGCATTGAACCCGAGTCCAGCGCGCTTTACCGCGCGCTCACTGCCTGAGGAGGCCCATGGCACGCACCGCTTTTGAATCCTACACCCTGGAAGAGATGATTACCCGGCTGAGCAAGTACACGCCGCCGGAGTCTCTTGAGGTTGTCAAAAAAGCGTTTGAGTTTGCAACCAACGCCCATGCCGGTCAAATCCGGCGCAGTGGCGACCCCTATGTGTCCCATCCTATCCACGTGGCCAGCGTCCTGGTTGAGTTGCAATTGGATGCCCAGTCCGTCGCCGCGGCCCTGTTGCATGACACGGTGGAAGACGTGGAAGGCGTCACCCTTGAAGTGATTGAAAAAGAGTTCGGCGCAGAAATCCGCTCCTTGGTGGACGGCGTAACCAAACTGGGCAAACTGGACTTCATAGACCGGGAAGAGCAGCAGGCGGAGTCCTGGCGCAAGATGCTTCTGGCGATGAGCAAGGATATCCGCGTTATTATCATCAAATTGGCGGACCGTCTCCACAACATGCGCACCCTGACCTACCAGGCCCAGGAGCGCCAGGTGGCAATCGCCCATGAGACCTTGGATATTTACGCCCCCCTGGCGCATCGGCTGGGCATGTACACCATCAAGGCTGAGATAGAGGATCTGGCCCTTCGCTATATTGACCCCCAAGGCTATAAGGACGTCGCTACCAAGGTCGGACAGAAGCGTATTGAGCGCGAAGAACAAATTAAGACCATCATCCGCACCCTGACTGAAAAGATTCAGGAGATGGGTATCACCAATTTTGAGATTGATGGCCGCCCCAAGCATTTGTACAGCATCTACCGCAAGATGGTCATCCAGAACCGCTCCTTTGACCAGATTTATGACCTGATTGCCGTGCGCGTGGTGGTGGACACCATCCCTGAGTGCTATACGGTTCTGGGCATCGCCCACACCCTATGGACGCAGATGCCCGGGCGCTTTAAGGATTATATCTCCACCCCCAAGTTCAACATGTACCAATCCCTGCACACCACCTTGATTGGCGGGCGCACCATCCCCTCGCCCTTTGAGGTGCAAATCAGAACCCGTGAAATGCACCGGGTCGCTGAGTACGGTATCGCCGCCCACTGGAATTACAAAGAAGGCTCTTCTGACGGCGGCTTGGACAAAAAGCTGTATTGGCTGCGCCAGATTTTGGATTGGCAGTCTGAAACCCGCGACAGCAAGGAATTTATTGACGGCTTAAAGACCGACCTGTATTCAGAGGACATTTTTGTCTTTACCCCCAAGGGCGATATCATCAACCTGCAGCGCGGGGCGACCCCGCTTGACTTCGCCTACCGCATTCACTCCGGCGTTGGCAATTCCTGCGTTGGCGCCAAAATCAACGGCAAAATGGTGCCCCTGGCGACGGAACTGCAAACCGGAGACCGGGTGGATGTCTTGACGTCCTCCAACTCCAAAGGCCCCAGCATGGACTGGCTCAATGTGGTCAAGACCCAGCAGGCCAAGGCCAAAATCCGCCAGTATTTTAAGAAAGAACTGCGCGGGGAGAACGTTCAAAAAGGGCGGGACATGCTGGAGCATGAGGCCAAGCGCCGCGGCGTCAAGCTGGGCGATTTGACCAAGCCTGAATATTATGAAAACTTGTTGAAGCGCTATTCCTTCCCCGATTTGGAGGCGCTCTACGGCGCGGTTGGCTACAACGGCATCGCGTCCGTCTATGTGATTTCCCACCTTCTGGAGGAACAGCGCCGGCTGACCGACCAGACAGTGGTCAAGAAGGCCGCCACGCTCCCGGAACCCAAACAGGTGCTCCACCAGGGCAAGCCCACCCACGGCATTT
>CAZHPW010000023.1:0-13371 GCA_964534515.1 uncultured Christensenella sp. | reverse complement strand
GCTGGTGCGCTTTGGCCAGTGCTGCAACCCGGTGCCAGGTGATGAAATCACCGGTTATATCACCAGGGGCCGCGGCGTAACCGTTCACAAGTCCGACTGTGTCAACACGGTGTCAGCCGAGCCCGAGCGGCTCATCAACGTCTCCTGGGCGGAGGAAGACACCGGCAACTTCAACGCCGGTCTTCGTGTCATGGTCTATGACAGCCCCAACATCCTGGGTGAGTTGATGATGTTCATTGCCAACGGCGGCACCCCTGTCGCGGCCGGCATGCAGGAAGAGGTCAAGAAGGGAATCAGAACCCTGCACCTGGTTGTCCAGGTCTCCAGCCGCGAGCAGGTCAAGAACGTATTGAACCGTCTGCAGAAGCGCTCCGATGTTCTGGAAGCCTACCGCAGCGCGAAATAAGGAGCAGGCATGAGAGCAGTGGTGCAAAGGGTGAAAAAAGCCGGGGTCAGCGTGGACGGCAAGCCGGTTTCACAGATTGATGAAGGACTCCTGGTCCTTTTGGGCGTGGAAACCGGGGACACCGAGCAGGACGCCACCTACCTGGCCAACAAGCTTGCCAAGCTCCGTATTTTTGAGGACGAAGCCGGCAAGATGAACCGCTCTGTGCAAGACATCAAAGGTCAGGTGCTCTTGGTCAGCCAGTTCACCTTGCTGGGTGACGCGCGCGGCCAGAACCGCCCCGGCTTTGTGAAGGCCGAGGAGCCTGAGAAAGCCAATGAGCTTTATCTTATCTGTTGTGAGCAGGTGGAAAAATTGGGCCTGCCGGTTGAGCGCGGCGTGTTCCGCGCACACATGGAGGTATCCCTGGTCAATGACGGCCCGGTAACCATCCTGCTTGATTCCAAAAAACAGTTTTAGGAGACCATCATGCGCATTCAAACCGTTCCCGTGGGGGAACTTGAAACCAATTGCTATATTCTTTCCCTTGATGACCGGGATGACGCCATAGTGATTGACCCCGGCGATGAAGCGGAGAAGATTTTAAAAGCCCTGTCTGGTAAAAAGGTGGCCGCAGTGTTATTAACCCATGGTCATTATGACCATACCGGGGCTTTGCACGCCTTCGCGGACGCGCCAATTTACATCCATCAGATGGACAGCGTCATGCTGGAAGACCCGCATTTTTCCATCGGTTCCTACATGGGGGACCAGTGCAAGCGGCCCTCAGCAACTGACTATCTCACAGAAGGCCAGCGTCTGGACCTGGCCGGTATTCAATTGGATGTTCTGCACACCCCGGGTCATACCAGGGGCTGTGTCTGCTTTAAAATCGGGGACGACTTGTTTACCGGGGACACCTTGTTTGACGGTGACTATGGCAGAACCGACCTGCCCGGCGGCAGCGAGGAGCAGATGCGCGTCTCCCTTCGCCGCTTGCTCTCCCTGCACGGCTGCAGGTTTTATCCGGGACATGGCCCCGGCAATGTCATCAAGTGAAGGTTTCCCTGACAAGCCCGATGGAGGGCTTTCAAAAAGAACTGATTGATATCTTAAACCTTTTCTTCGGCTCCGTCCAAATGGTGTCGGAGCCTTTTGATTGTCCCGATTTGATGGTATCCATCAAGGACACCAAAAACGGAAACATCAGGCAAAGCGTGCTGACGCTTGAAGGAAAATACCAATTAACCCTCAATGGGCAAAGCCCGGTGGGGGCAACGGCGCTGGAAAACAAACGCCTGCACAAGCGCCTTCACAAGACACTGCTGTTTGACGCTTTAACACAGGCAACCGGCCAGGACTTGCCCTGGGGTTCTCTGACCGGCATCAGGCCGACCCGCCTGGTTTATGAGGCGATGTCTTTAGGGTTCGGCATGGATGACGCGATGAGGGAGGTCACCAACACCTTCCGCTTGAGCGCTGAGAAGGCGGACTTGCTCCGTGAGATTGTGCTGGTACAGCAAAGCCTGCCCGCAACACTTGAAAACGAGGTCGCCTGCTACATTGGGGTGCCCTTTTGCCGCACACGCTGCCGTTACTGCAGTTTTTTAAGCAGTGAGGTGGGGGATGGGCGGTTGCTTCCGGGTTATACCAAAGCCCTGGTCCGGGAGATTGAGGGCACCATCGCCTTGATGGATAAGAGAAAATTAAAAGCGCGCTCCCTGTATATCGGGGGCGGAACGCCGACCACGCTTCGGGAGGATGAGTTGCGCCAGGTCATGCTGGCGGCGAAACCTTTGGTTGATGGCGCGCTGGAAGTAACGGTGGAAGCCGGGCGGCCGGACACCATCACCCGGGATAAGCTTCAGGTCATCCGTGATCTGGGCGCGACCCGCATCTCCATCAATCCGCAGACCATGCACAACAAGACTTTAAAGGCTGTTGGCCGTGACCACACCGCGGAACAGGTGCTGGAAACTTTTTCCTTGGCCCGGGAACTGGGCTTTGACAACATTAACATGGACCTCATCGCGGGCCTGCCGGGTGAGGACATCGCCATGTTCAAGGATACCTTAACTCAGGTGCTGGCATTGAACCCGGAAGCGCTGACTGTGCACACCCTGGCCATCAAGCGATCGAGCGACATGCACCGTTATGCCGACCCTGTCGCTGAAGGTGATGCCGTGGAAACCATGGTGTCCCTCGCCCGTGAAGCGGCCAAGGCACAGGGCATGTCGCCCTATTACCTCTATCGGCAAAAACACATGGCCGGCAACCTGGAGAACGTGGGTTACGCCAAACCAAATCACGCTTGCTTATATAACATCGACATGATGGAGGACCAAACCACGGTGCTCGCCATGGGCGCGGGTTCCGTGTCAAAGTTGGTTGATCTTAAAAATCAGCGCATCCTGCGCAGCCCCAATGTCAAAAATGTGGAGCAGTATATAAACCGGGTGGATGAGATGCTGGAAAAGAAAAACGCCCTGTTTGAGGGCGTCGGGAAAGGCGTTAAGCCTCCGCAAGAGGAGATGGAGGAAGCGGACTAATTGCCCGGTGTCAAACGGACATCCTGCCCCTGAAACTGCAGCACCAGGCTCAAACGCTGGTCCAGCAGCCGGGAATAGATGCGCCTGGTATAGCGCTCCGCAATCTTGTCCAGCGGGAAATTGGTGCTGATGACGGTGTGCAGGTTGTTTTGAATCCTGTGCTCCAACAGGGCAAACAACTGCTCCAGGGTGATGTTTTCCCACAGCGGCTCCGTCCCCAAATCATCAATCAACAACAAAGGCACAGAATAATAAGGCTGATCCACTTCCTCGTCCCTGGCGAAATACGCCTGACGGATGTGGTTCAGTAGCGCGTTCGCGTTCATGGTCAGCGTCTGGATGCCTCTCTGGCGCACCCTTTTGGCGATGGACTTAAGCAGATAGGTTTTTCCAAGGCCGCTGGGGCCATACAGCAGGAGGTTGAGTTTCCCGCCGGGAACCTCATCAGCATAGCGCTCGCAGTGCTTTTTCAGCACGCTCATCAGCATTCTCTGGGTGGTGCCCTGGTTATCCAGCACGGTTTGAGGGAAGACATTCAGGTCAAAGCGCTCAAAGCTGGGGCTGCCCTCGTTCTCGCCCTCGCCTGATAACAGTTCATGGTAGCGCCTGGTCACACAATGGCATAGCCGCTTGGGCGCATCGCCCATGTAGCCGCTGTCCCTGCAATCCTCGCACTGGAACACCGGCTGCAGGTAGTCCTCATCCAAGCCGCTTTCCTTGAGCAATTCCAAGATGCGCTCATTGATCCTGATGGTCTTTTCCTCAATGCCCTCAGGTTTGATGCCCTCCATGGCAAGCCTCAAGCCGGACAGGATGCCCTCCCGGCGCTCGTTGTCCAGCGCTTCAATCTCAGGGCACAGGGCAATGGCTTGCGCCATGCGCCTTTGTTCTTCGGCTTCATTTTGATGTTTGCGGCTCTTGCATTCTTCTATCGCCTGCAGCAGCAATTCATTGGCCATCCGCTTCCCTCGCTTCCTTCAACAGGTCCGGGCCCACAAAGGGGGTGTCGGGCTGACCTTGCTCATAATCCTGAAAGCCCACTTTCTTGCGTGGTTTCTCAGTTTGTTTGCCTGCCTGGGCTCTGGTGTCTTCGGGGCTCTTAATGCCTTCTTTTTGCCAGTAGGAGAGCACTTTTTCTATATAAGTAAGCTTTTGCCTGGCGGAGCGCGCCTGTCCGGCCGCTTCCAGGATGAGCTCCTTGCTGCTGCCCTTCTCTTCCCAGGCTTTCAAGCGCATCAGGTCGGTTTCGCCGGGGCGGCCTTCCTGGCCTGACAGTTCAAACACTTGACGCATCAAGGGTTCATATTGCTTCAGCGCGCGCAGATGCGCGACCACCTGGCTGTCTGTTGTAAAGCCCTGCTCCTGCCAGGAGACCAGGCGCGGCTCGATGTCCTCAAACATACCGTTTCTGGCCTGGACGGACTTGGCGGCCAACAAGATCATCTCAAAGCTGAAGCGCTCTTTCAAATTCAAATAAACCGGCAGCAGGGTAAAGGGGCTGATTTGGGGCCGGCCCAGTTCCAAGAGGACCTGGCGTACCTCAGCCGCGTCCTTGTTCTCCTGCTGAAGCTGGGCGGCAACAGATTTCTTACCCTTGCCCGGCGCCTTGTTTTTCAGCCGCTCCAAAATTCCGTTAAGATAGGAGAAGGAGGGGTTGTTCGCCGCCACGGTTTCCGCGACCGCTTCCAAGACGGACTTGTCATCAAAGCCCCATTGCTCAGTCCACTTGCGATACAGCGCCAATTCGGGCTCGGTGGGCAGCCTTCTTAAGTTAAACTGGGACAGCACAGCCCGTGCGCCCTGGTGGGTTTTCTTGGAATGATTAAAGTATTGCTCCGCCTCATCGGGGGAGTTGATGCCTTCTTCCTTCATCATGACCGCGGTGGTCTGCGCGCTTTTAAAAGAGAAATGCGCGCCTCTGGTATCCGCGAAGTAGTTGAGCAGCATCAGCACCACTTCCTGCCTTAAGCCCAGTTCCTCCACCCATTCATAAGCCATGGAGATATCGCTCTCGCGCAGTTTTCTGCGGCTGCCCAGCTGGGTGTTGACGGCTTCTGAAAAAATGATGTACTGCTCATCGCCTGATATCTGGTCCTGCCCGGTCATCAGGCGCTGACCCAGGTGGTGGAAGACATAAACGGGAGGCTTGTCCTGTACCCGCTCCACCAGCCTGCGGCGCTCCCAATAGCGCAATGCGGACAGGATGAGGCCCTCTTCCATGGACAGGGCGACGGCCATCTCCGCGATGCCAAAGCCTTCGATATTAAACTGGCTCTGGTAAAGACCGTACAGGTAGACCTTGAGTTTGTCCCCGTCAGCGGCAGGCAGATATTCGGTGATGAAAATATTTTCCACCGCCGTCACGCCAAACTGTTTTAATTGTTCAGTCCGCTGAAACATGCTTGTCTACCTTGTCCTCGTCTACTAATTCTTCTTTTTCCGGGGTCTCAATTTCGTCCGCTGTAACTGTATCAGGATTCACCGCGTTCTCGGCCTGGGGGAGAGGCGTCTGTTCTTCTTCAACAGGGCTTACAACCTCATCCGTAATGGCGTTCTCAATAACCTCGACATCATCCTCTTTGTGCGGGTGCGCTTTTTCATAAGCCTTGTAAATCAGGTAGGCAATCCCGGTAATCACCAGGGTGATGGCAAAAATGATGATGGCCAGCCTGAAGTTGCTGGTCGCCAGCATCTTGCCGCCCATGGTGGAGGTGATGACGGATGGGATGCGTGCGATGGTGGTAATCAGGATGTATTTCCAGACTTTGATGGGCGCTAAGCCGACCAAGTAGGTCAGCACGTCCTTGGGTGTGCCCGGAATCAGGAACAGCAAAAAGGTGGTCACGTCGCGTTTTCTGGTGTCCTTAAAAAAGCGGAGGTTGTCCAGCTGCTCCTTTTGAACAAACAGGGTAACCAGA
This sequence comes from uncultured Christensenella sp., assembly GCA_964534515.1. Lineage (GTDB taxonomy): Bacteria > Bacillota > Clostridia > Christensenellales > Aristaeellaceae > UBA6115. Next base: position 7,519 of record CAZHPW010000023.1, on the reverse strand, counting down.
CGCATGCCGTATTTCTTGACCGCCAGGATGATGACCAGGCTGCCAAGGGCCAGGCCGATGAGGCAGAGAAACATGCCCATCCATCCGCCAAAGATGTACCCGGCGATGATTTCAATCGGTTCACCCGGAATCAGGGCGATGATCACCTGCAGGGCCACTACACCCACCATCAGCGGGTATTTCCAAAAACCGGTGTTGTTGATGGTCTCCCGGAACTGTTCCTTGTTTCTCAGCGCGTTGGCAATCGGCTTCCCCAACAGGACGGCGATAATCAGGAAGGCGAGCACCACGGCGACGACGCTGACGATGGCGATAATCCGCTTTTTCCTGAGTTGTTTAGGGTCATCCCAGAGGCTATTGTGTTTGTCCAAGGGTGAGGTCACCTGCCTTTTCGTAAGGAGTCAGCTTCAGCGCCTTTATGACGCTCTCCGCAATGGTATAACGCAGGTCAGGTGTTTTTTCGTCCCTGCCAAACACCAGGTGAAAGAAAAACTCAAGGGTGCCGTTGTTCCCGGTCACCGGGCTTTCACAGACGTTGATAACCTGGGCTGAGGGAACGCGGTTTAATACCGCGGCAAGGTCGTTTAAAAGCGGCTCATAAGCGCTTTCATCAATCTGTCCTGTGCGCCTGGCGGCGTGGTCATTAATTTCAAACAAGGGTTTGACCAGCGCCAGCATCTCGCCTTCTCCCTGCATGATGTCCCGGTAAATGGGCACGGCGTCACAAAGGGAAAGGTAGCTCAGGTCGCAGGTGGACAGCGTTGGCTTGGGGCTTAAGGTTAAGAGTGCGGTGTCTGAGATATTGGTCTTCTCCAGGTTGACCACGCGCTCATTTTGCCGGAGCGTACCGGTCAGCTGGCCAAAACCCACGTCCACCGCGTAGACCTTTTTGGCTCCTTTTTGAATCAGGCAATCGGTAAAGCCGCCTGTTGACGCGCCCGCGTCCAGGCAGACCTTGTCCTTGACGGTGATGCCAAACCTCTTAATCGCGCCTTCCAGTTTGAAGCCGCCTTTTGAAGCGTAGGGCAATTGTTCCTTCAGTCTGATGGTGTCCTTGCTTGAGATGCTCATCCCGGGTCTCGCCGGTTTGTCATTCACCAGCACCTTGCCGGCCATCACCAATACGTCAGCCTGCTTTTTGCTGTCGCAGATACCATTCTCCATCAAAACCTTGGACAAGGGCTGCTTCATGTGGGCTGCATGACATCTTTCAAAATCTTCAGTACCCGGCGCTCCATACGTGAAACCTGCATCTGGGTCAGGTTCATTTTTTTGGCGCTGGCCTGCTGGGACAATTGCTCCTGGAAGCGGTACTTAATCAGGGAGCGTTCCTCATTGGACAGGGTCATCAGCGCGTTGTGCAGGTCTTCGCGCATCTCAAAATCCTCAAAGCCTTTTTCGGGGCTGCCCAGGTGGTCAAAGACCATCATCCCGTTCTCATCCTGGGCGTCGAGGCTGGATACCTGGGATTTTTCCCGTGAGGCATGCACACTGATAACCTGCTCCAGCGTCCAGCCCAACTGCTCCGCCAGTTCGGGTACGGTCGGCTCCCGGTGCAGTTTTTGGGTCACCTGCTCCAGCACCCGGTCCATTTGCATCCCTTGCTCGCGCAGGCCGCGCGGGGTTCTGACCAGGTGGGCGCGGTCGCGGATGTAGTTGCGCACGGTGCCGGTGATGGTGGGCGTGACATAGGTTGTAAAGCGAAGCCCGCGGCTGGGGTCAAAGCCTTTTAAGGCATTGACCAGCGCCATCGCTGCCACCTGCCTTAAGTCATCCAGCTCAATGCCTCGCCCCGTAAAGCGCGCGGCAATCGCGTGGCACAGGGGCAGCGCCACGTTCACCGCGTCATCCAGTGACTCCGGTGTCAGTTCCGTGGCGTACCGCATGGCCGCGTTATGAATATCGTCTGCGTTCATCACTCGATTATGCTCCTGTCGGCAAGGACATGCGCACGGTGTAGATGCCGCACTGGTCCCCTTCCAGCTTTACTTCTGTCACCAGGGTGCCGATGATTAACTGCGCGACCTCAGGGTCCATCATGTCGCAGGCCTGGGCATCAGGCGCGCGCTGCGCTTCCAGGGTAATGAAGATTTTGCCGTCTTCCATTTTGCAGTTTAAAATCACTTTTTCAACCAGCCGCTGCTGATGGGTGACCAGGTCAAAGGCCTCTTCAACCGCTGTCCTCAGGTCATCAATCACGTCCATGGAAAGGTTGGCCATCACGCCCACCGCGCCAAGCGTTGTGCGCACGACCAAGCCCCATTCGGATTTGGCCGGTACGGATAAGTTCATGCTGTTCATTTTGTTTTGTTCACCACCTTGATTTGATTGCTGGGCAGCACGGTTAACAGGTCCGCGCGTGCGTCCAGCGCTTCCTTCACCCACCAGTCCCTTGGGGCCAAGAGGGTGAGGTTTTCTTCCTTAATGTGCAAAAACACGGGGATGTTGCCGGTTTGGCGTTTGAGCAGACGCTCGCAGGCGGGCATCTGTTCGCGCGCTACCTGTAAGTATAACTTGACAGGCGCGTCCTTTGCAAGCAAGGGCTCCTCCGCCTTGGTTTCGGGCTTTTCTTCCTTCTTTGTCTGTTTGTCGGGGGTTAGTTCCCTGGCGCTGTCCACAATCAGGCTGGTGGGGCGCTCTTCCTGCACGGACAGTTTGCCGGAGAAGATGAGGACACGCTCCTCGGCAATCACGCCGGATAATTGCTCCCAAACCCGTGGAAAGCACAGGCACTCCACCTGACCTGTCAGGTCCTCCAGGGTAACAAAGGCCATCAAATCGCCCTTGCGAGTGGCTTTCTGCTTGATGCCAACCACCAACCCGCCAAGTTGAACGGCGCGGCCGTCCTCGCTTAAGCCGTGGTCTTCCCGCTCCACCAACTCATCAATCACGGCGGTTGAATACTTCAGTTTTTCCAGTTGTTCGGCGTAGGCGTCCAGGGGGTGGCCGGTGATATAAATGCCGGTCACTTCCTTCTCCATCGCCAAGAGGACGGGCAGGGGGTACTCCGGCAAATCCGGGTATCCGGCGTTCTGGGTGCCCCGCTGGTCCTCAAAGGTGACATCAAACAAGGACAGTTGGTTTTTATGGTGGCTGCGCTTGGCCTTGGCTTCCGCGTCCATCACCGCCTCATACACCTGCATGCACTGCACCCGGTTGCCGCCCAGACCATCAAAAGCCCCGGCCTTTATCAGCGCTTCCACGGCGCGTTTGTTGACATAGCTGCCGTCCACCCTGGCGCAGAAATCAAAGATGTCCTTGTAGTTGCCGCGCTTCTCACGCTCAAATACGATGTGTAGCGCCGCTTTTTCGCCCAGGGACTTGATGGCGTTGAGGCCAAAGCGGATGCCCTTCACCCCGTTATCGTGGTCCACCGTAAACTTGGCGAAGGACTGATTGATTCTGGGCGGCAAGACCGGAATTTTGTTGCGCCTGCAATACTGGACATAGGCGGCCACCTTGCCCGCGGCGCCCAGGTAGGAGTTAATGAGGGCGGCCATGAACTCCGCCGGGTAAAAGCGCTTCAGCCAGGCAGTCTTGACACTCAATAGCGCGTAAGGAGCGGCGTGGGATTTGTTAAAGGCATAGCTGGCAAAGGCAATCATCTCATCATAGATGGTGTTGGCGGCGTCAAGGGAAATGCCGTTTTTCAGGCAGCCCGCGACGCCCTCCTCATCAGAGCCATAAATAAAGGTCTGGCGCTCGCGCTCCATGACGTCCTTTTTCTTCTTGCTCATGGCGCGCCTGATTTCATCGCTTCGCCCATAGCTGAACCCGGCCAGGTCGCGTACTATCTGCATCACCTGCTCCTGGTACACCATGCAGCCATAGGTCACGCCCAGGATAGGCTCCAATTCCGGGGTGATATAGGTGATTTTGTCAGGATAGTTTTTGCCCTCGATAAAGCGGGGGATGGAGGCCATGGGCCCCGGCCGGTACAGGGAGATGGCGGCGATGATGTCCTCAAAGCCCTCCGGCTGCAGTTCCGCGATAAAGCTGCGCATGCCCGCGCTTTCAAGCTGGAACACGCCATCCGTGTCCCCAAGGGACAGCATCTGATACACCCGGGGGTCATCAATGGGGATTTCGTCTTCTTTTAAGTGAACGCCGGACAAGGCCATGAGCGCCAGGGTGTCCCGGATAACGGTCAGGGTGCGCAGACCCAAAAAGTCGGTCTTGAGCAAGCCCAATTCCGCGATGTTGCCCATGGCATACTGGGTTGTGATGACCTCGTCATTGGTCTGCAGCGGCACAAACTCGGTCAGCGGTTCTTCTGTAATCAATACGCCGGCGGCGTGGGTGGCCGCGTGGCGGGGCATGCCCTCCAGCAGTTCCGCCGTGTCCAGCAAGCGTTTAATTCTGGGGCTCTCCGCCCGCATCTGGCGAAGCTGCGGGTTTTGCGCCAGCGCTTTTTCCAGCGTCATGTTCAGTTCCATCGGCACTTGCTTGGCCACCTGGTCCACTTCCTGGTAGGTGTAGCCCAGCACACGCCCAACGTCACGGATGACGCCGCGCGCTGCCATGGTGCCAAAGGTAATTATCTGCGCCACGTGGTCATGGCCGTACTTGTTGGCAACATAGTCAATGACTTCCTGGCGGCGTTCATAGCACAGGTCAATGTCCAAATCTGGCATGGACACGCGCTCCGGGTTTAGAAAGCGCTCAAAGAGCAGGCTATATTTGAGGGGATCCAGCTGTGTGATGTTAAGGCTGTAGGCGACGATGGAACCGGCGCCGCTGCCGCGCCCGGGGCCGACCATAATGTCATTTTCCCTGGCATAGCGGATAAAATCCCAGACAATCAGGAAGTAATCCACAAAGCCCATACCGGAAATGATGGACAGCTCATACTCCAAGCGTTTGACCGCTTCCTCAGGCAAGCCGGGGTAGCGCACGGCCAGGCCTTCCATGCACAGCCGCCTGAGCAGCTCAGGGTTGCTCTCCCCGGTATCCACATTGGGGATGTAGTGGGGCAGGTGATAGGTGGAGAAATCCAGCTGAACCTGGCAGCGCATCGCGAGGTCATGGGTTCTTGTAATGGCTTCCCCCAAATGGGGGAAGAGCGCGCGCATTTCCTCCTCGCTCTTAACGTACAATTCCTGGGTTTCCATGCGCATGCGCTGCTCATCTTCCAGCGTCTTACCGGTTTGGATGCACATCAGCACTTCCTGGGCGTGCGCGTCTTCTTTTCTTAAGTAATGGCAGTCGTTCGTCACAATCAGGGGGATGCCGGTGTCCTCAGACAACCTGACCAGTTGCGGCAGCACCAGCTTCTCTTCCCTGAGCTGATGGTCCATGACCTCAATAAAGTAATTGCCCTCATCCATGATATCCTGCATCAACAGCGCGTGTTTTTTGGCGTCCTCATATCGGTTTTCAAGCAGGAATTTGGGCAACTCACCCGACAGGCAGGCGGAGGCGGCAATCAAACCTTCATGATGCTCTTTGAGCAATTCAAGGTCAATCCGCGGCCTGTAATAAAAGCCTTCGGTAAAGCCGGCGCTGCTCAATTTCATCAGGTTTTTGTAGCCGGTGTTGTTTTCGCACAGCAAAATCAGGTGGCTGGCTTCCCGGTTGCCGCCTGATTTTTCTTTTCTGTCATTTGTAACATAGACCTCACACCCAATCACCGGGTGGATGCCTCTGGATTTCATCTCTTTATAAAAATCAACCGCACCATACAGGGCGCCGTGGTCGGTCACCGCGCAGGTGTCCATCCCCAGCTCAATCAGCCTGTCCGCCAGTGGCTTGATGCGGCAGGCGCCGTCAAGCAGGCTGTATTCCGTATGCAGGTGCAGGTGCGCAAAGGCCATGTTCGTCCTCCTTGTTATATCCAAGTATACTAAATTGCCCCCCGGCTTTCAATCAAGCGCCTTGCCTGTCTGGCAGAGGGCCGATATAATGGGCAAAAAGGAGGCGCCATGTTTTCAACCACCATCGCAGCGCTCGCCACACCGCCGGGAACCGGCGGCCTGGCCGTCATCCGCATCTCAGGCCCTGAGGCGGAAGCCATTCTGCGCAAACTGTTTGTCCCGGCCGGTACTCAAAACGCCTTTGAGCCCCGGTATTTAATGTATGGCCATCTGGTTTTTCAAGGCCGTACGCTGGATGAGTGCATGGCGGTTCTGATGCCTCAGCCCAGGTCCTACACCAGGGAGGATGTGGCGGAGATACAGGTCCATGGCGGTGAAACGGTAGTGGACAGCGTCTTAAAGGCTGTGTATGCCTCCGGCGCCGTTCCGGCGGAGCCGGGGGAGTTCACCCGCCGCGCGTTTGAAAACGGCCGCATTGATTTGAGCCAGGCTGAGGCGGTTATGCAGCTGATTTCGGCCTCCGGCAAATTGGCCAGCGACGCCGCCCTGCGGCAATTGGAAGGCGGCACCCTGCGCTTTGTCAGGGACGCCCAGCAGGAACTGATTGGCTTGATGGCCGGGGTCACCGCGGCCATTGATTATCCGGAAGAAATCTCCCAGGAGGAAGCGGTGGGGGAAATCGCTCCCTCCCTGTTGTCCCTGGCCGCCTCCCTTTTATCCTCTTGTGATGAGCGCTCAGCGCAGATTTTGGAAGAGGGGCTGCGGGTGGTCATCTGCGGCAAGCCCAACGCCGGCAAGTCCTCTTTATTAAACGCGCTATTGATGGAAGACCGCGCCATTGTCACCGACATCCCGGGCACCACGCGTGACCTGGTCTTTGGCAGCATCCACCTGGATGGCATCAAGGTGCATCTGCAGGACACAGCGGGCATCCGGGACAGCCAGGATACGGTTGAGCGCATCGGGGTTGAGCGCGCGGTCAAGGCCATCAAATCGGCGGATTTGCGCCTGATGGTGCTGGATGTGGACCAAAAGCCGGACGCGGAGGACAGAGAGATACTCAGCCTCATCTCCGGTATGGACAACCTGTATTTGCTGAACAAATCTGACCTCAAGACCGGGCAGCCGGAAGACATTCAAAACGAGTATCATCTGCCCAAAGAGCAGACCTTGAGCCTGTCCGCCTTGACAGGTGAAGGCCTTGACACGCTCAGGCAGCGCATCCGCGATTTTGCCGGACAGCCGGGGGAAACGGCGCTGACCTCGGCCCGGCACATGGCCCTGGCCAGGAAGGCGGCTGACGCCCTCATCCGCGCGGCCAACGCCATGCAGGAGGACATGCCCCTGGATTTGGCCGCGGTGGATTTAAATGAGGCCCTGGCCTCCCTGGGTGAAATCACGGGCGATAATTTCTCTGAGCGTCTTCTGGATGAAGTGTTCTCCACTTTCTGTGTGGGCAAATAAGGGAGAGGACGAACACAGGTATCTTGTTTTAAAAAGATGAATAGACGATATAAAACCACCGGATTGCACTGGTGGTTCAGGCTGTAAAAAAGTAAATCCTGGGAGGTATCGGAGGGCAAAGCCCACTGATGGTAATCTGCGACAGCGACATGCGCGGTGCCGCAGGTTTGGGCTTTCAGCCCAAACCTTCCGCGAATTTCTGCCGACCGAGAGCAAAAGCGAACAGGCAGAAATTCCCGCTC
>CAZHPW010000022.1:0-26756 GCA_964534515.1 uncultured Christensenella sp. | reverse complement strand
GAATCCTTGACCGCGTCATAGAACTTGCGGTCGGACACGCAGCCGTACTTGATGAAGGGGTTGATATCGTCCCAGTAGCCCTGATAGGTTTCCCGCTCGGTGTTAAACAGGGCGTTTAGTTTGTCGGCCACTTTCTTGACGATGTGCTGGGACAGGCGCCTTACATAGCCGTCGTTTTGCAGGAAGGAGCGGGACACGTTCAACGGCAGGTCCGGGCAGTCAATGACGCCCTTTAAGACAAGGAGGAACTCCGGAATGACTTCCTTGATGTTGTCAGCCACGAAGACCTGGCGGTTAAACAGCTTGATTTGGCCGTCCTGGCCGGAGAAATCGCGTTTGATGCGCGGGAAGTAGAGGATGCCCTTTAAGTTAAAGGGATAGTCCACATTCAGGTGAATCCAGAACAAGGGATCCTCCCAGGTGCGGAACAGCTTGCGGTAGGTCTCCTTGTATTCCTCATCCGTGCAATCCTTGGGCGCTTTGAGCCAGAGCGGATTAACCTCATTGATGAGAACGGGACCGACGTCTTCCTCGGATTCCTCAGCATCCAAAGGACGGTCATCCAAATCCTCATCAGATTGGAGCTCATCCGGGATGTCGGCGTGAGGAACCTTGTCTTCCTTGGCCTTTTCTTCCTCGCGCTTTTTCTTGTCTTCCTGACGGCGGGCGATGTCCTCCAAATCCTCAAAGTAAATGGGAACGGACATGTAGCCGCAGTACTTGTCCAGCACCTCGTGCACCTTGGCGCCGTCTAAGAACTCTTTTTCCTCGTCCATCAGGTGCATGGTGATGGTGGTGCCGTGGCTGGTCCTCGTGCCCTCCCCCATTTCATAGTTGATGCCGTCCTTGCTTTCCCAGGACACGGCTTGCGCGCCGTCCTTGTAGGACAGGGTGTCAATCCTGACCAGGTCAGACGCCATGAAGGCGGAGTAAAAGCCCAGGCCGAAGTGGCCGATGATGCCGGAGGAATCTTCCCCCGTGTAGTTCTTTAAGAACTCCTCGGCGCTGGAGAAGGCGACCTGGTTGATGTACTGCTCAACCTCGTCCTCCGTCATGCCGATGCCGTTGTCAGAAACGCGGATTTCACCCTTTTCCTTGTCCAGGGTGACAACCACCTTGTATTCCGTATCGTCCTGATGGCCGCCGACCATCCTGAGTTTGGTAATGGCGTCCACGCCGTTTGAGACGATTTCCCTTAGAAAGATGTCTTTATCCGAATACAGCCAGCGCTTGATAACCGGCATGATGTTTTGGGCATCAATGGAAATGCTGCCCTTTTTCATTGTGTTGTCTTGCATTGTCACCAGAAAATTCCTCCGAGTATAAATGATGCTTCCATTATAACAAGCGGGAATAGACAATGCAAGTAAAATTTAGCACTCGGAAGGTTTGAGTGCTAAATTTCGAAGAATGGTAATTTATTCCTTGACGCCGCCCACCGCGACACCGGCGATGATGTACTTGCTCAGCGCAAAGTAAACGACCAAAAGGGGCAGGGCTGTCAGCGTGAGGCCCACGTAGATGGAGCCGTATTCGGTGCGGTAGATGTCCCCGCGCAGTTCCTTGACCATCATGGGCAGGGTTTTCATGGTGGGGTTGGACAGCAGCATCAAGGGGGTTAAGTAGTTGTTCCAGGAGCCGATGACTGCCATGATGCCCATGGTGGCCATAGCCGGCATCATCAGGGGCATAACGATTTTGTTGAAGGTGAGGAACTCGCCCGCGCCGTCTATACGCGAGGCTTCCACCAGGGACAGCTGCAGGTTGGCGCTTAAGTACTGCTTTAAGAAGAACACCGTGCCCGGAGCCGCGATGGCCGGGATGATGAGGGGCACATAGGAGTTAATGAGGTTCAAGCGGTACATGAACATGTAAAAGCCAGTGGCGGTGACCTGGCCCGGAATCATGATGATGGCCAGGATAAAGGAATACAGGAACTTGCTGCCCTTGAAGTTGTAAACCGACAGGCCATAGGCGGTGAGCGCGGAGAAGTAGACGCTTAAGATGGTGGAGCCAAAGGCGATGATGGCGCTGTTGCGGAAGCCCACCATGATGTCAAATTGCTTGCCTGTTAAGATATTCAGGTTGCTCTGGAAGAAGGTGCTGGGCAAAAGGGACATGCCCTGCTGAATTTGGTAGGTGGAGCGAGTGGAGTTGACTATCATCAGCCAGAAGGGCAGGATGCTCAGCACGCACAGTGCGGTACAGAGAATGCAAATCATGGTCCGTTTGGTGTTGCGGACACCGGAGGAGGCGATGATGAGGGCGGCTATGGGCAAAGCCAGGAGCAGGAACTGCAAGCCGGTCATGTCCGCGTCCGCGAAAGGACTTTGGATGGGGAAGGCATTTAACCTGAGCATAGCGTACAGCAGCACCAGAATGCCCGCCAGGTTCAAGATGCCGGAAGCCGTGTACAGCTTGCTGACCAGCTTGCCGCCGCCTAGTGCCAGCAGAATCAGCGAGCCCAGGAAAAGACCGGCTGCCAGGTACACCAATACGTTGTACTGGGGCACATTGGGCTGGTAGATTTTGGATTCGTTGATGCGGGTCTGGTCAAAGTTTAATTCACCGGGCAGGGGGCCGGGCAAAAAGGAATAACTGATACCGCCGCCGGAGTCGGCGTTTTTGAGCGCCTCGGCCTCCTTGAGGTATTCATCCAGGGTCGCCTGGGCTTTTTCAACCTTGGCCTTCTGCTTGTCCAGTTTGTCCTGGGGGTCGCCCTGCTTGACATAGCGGTCATAGGTGGCCTGGTAATCAGCCACACGACCGGTGTACTTATCAATATCCGCCTGCAGTTCGCCCAGGGCGTTTTCCGCGAACTTGGCAACGGGCAGGAACATCAACGCCAGGGTCAGCGCCAGCAGCGCCATGACAATCAACCATCTTGTGCGTTTCATTTTCCGCGCCTCCTTAAATCCCGGCCGGTATCACGCTCACGCATCAGCCAGAACAGAACTAGGCTGGCGATGACAATGAAGATAAAGAGGATAACGGAGGCGGCAGAAGCGTAATTGAAGTTGCGGGAGCCGGTGAAGGCCTGCTGGTAAATGAAGCGGGCGATGGTGTTGGTGGTCTTGTTGGGGTTGCCCTCGGTGAGCAGATGGGGAATATCAAACATCTGCAGGCCGCCAATCATGCTGGTGACCAGGTTGAAAAGCAGGATGGGCTTGATGAGCGGCAGGGTGATGTAATAGAAGGTTTGCCGGCTGGAGCAGCCATCCACCAGGGCGGCCTCATACAGTTCAGGGCTGATGCCCATGATACCGGCAATTAAGATAATCATCGTGTTGCCATACCACATCCACCACTGCACAAAACTGATGAGGGTGCGCGCGGCGGTGGTGCTTCTGAAGAACTCAAAAGGCGCGTTCATGACGCCCACTTGCTGCAAAAAGGCGTTGGCCGGGGCGATGGGATAATTGAAGATGGAATAAAACAGCACGGCGATGGTGGCGGCGGTGATGATGTTGGGCATAAAGATGAGCATCTTAAACCCGCCGCGGAACCTTAGCTGCATGCGCGAATCCGTAAACCAGCTGGCCAAGAGCAGCGCCATCAAAATCTGCGGAATAAAGTTCGTAATCCAGATGATGAGGGTGTTGCCAAAGGAATTCCAGAAATCATTAAACAGCGGACTGGCGGGGTTTAAATACATCTTGAAGTTCTCAAAGCCAATGAGGACGCTGTTGTTGATTTTTTCCCAGCCGATGGCGTCAGACAGGGAGGTGCGGAAGGTAAAAAAGATGGGATAGAGTTGGAAGATGAGAAAGACAATAAAGAAAGGCGCAACGAAGTAATAGCCATAGCGGTTGTAGTTTACTTTGCTGAGCCTCTTTTGCCTTCCTCCAATTGAACCGGCTACCGGCTTACTCATGCTTCTTTCCTTTCAATGCGGAATTCCCGCAAGCGCGCTTGGCGGGAAAAGGCCCGGGAACCGCGGGCAAACCCGCGGCTCCCGGAGCAGGAAAAATTATTCTACGACGATGTTGGCAAAGGCGGCTGCAACGGCGGCCTTGAAGTCCGCGATGGCGGTCTCCAGGTCTTTTTCACCCTTGCTGTAAGGGGTGGTCACGTTGTCAGACCAGAGGGTGTTGATGGCGTCATCATACTCGGTCATGATGGTGCCGTTGGCCAGGTTGGCCGCGGTGGCAAAGGCAGCGTAGTGATCCTGGCCGCCCAGGAAGGGGTTGGGGGTGCCGCCTTCGGCGACGATTTTGTTCACAACATTGTTGTTGGAGACGAAGTCACCGGATTCCTTGGCGTAGGTGTAAAGGAAGTCCTCATCCAGGGTGAAGAAACGGATGAATTCCTTGATGGCGGCCTTTTTGGCGTCATCGGCCTCAGCCAGTTTGTAGGCGTTTGCGCCCAGCCAGGTGCCGCCCCAGGAGTAGCCGATGGGGCCATCGACCATGCGCCAGTCACCGTAGGTGCCTTCCGCGCTTTCGATTTTGGCATCGGTCGCGGCGTCATAGTTGCCGGAGTTGGGCTTCAAAACATAGTGCAGGCCCCAGGTGGGCAGCAGGTAGGTCAGGGTGATATCGGATTTCATGCCCTGGAACCAGGTTTCGTTCCAGGCGGTACCCATGTTGTACAGGCTATCTTCCTCAGCCATCTTGGTGAGGTCCAGGTAGTCATACAGCACCGGGTCGATGTTCAGTTTGCCATCCACAACCCAGCCGGCGGCGCGGTTGTACTGATAGGCGTTCCAGATGTCGCCGATGGAGTTGAACATCTTGACAGCGCCCTGGGAAGCCTCGTTGACTTCCTCGGCGGTTTCCATGAAGGTGTCCCAATCGGCCACTTTCTCCTGGAATTCTTCGGGGGTGGTCACGCCCAGGTATTTCTCAGCCAGGGACGCGCGGTAGAACATCGCGCCGGGGGTTGACTGCCAGGCGGAGGCCTTCTGCTGGCCGTTGCGGTTGTCAGTGCCGATTTGGACCATGGCGGGGATGCTGTTGGCAAAATCCTCAGCCGCAAAGCCCACGTCGGTTAAGGGAGCGGTGATGTCAGAATTGACATAGTACTTAACAAAGGCGGCTTCCAGCGCGAAGATGTCGGGCGCTTCATCGCCGGTGGGCGCGGTCGCGATGACCGTGTCCAATTTGTTGCGGTATTCGGAACCATCGGTGGGATAGAGGGTGTAGACCACTTCCACATCCGGATGGGCGGGGACATAGTACTTGTCAATCATGCCGCGCAGTTCATCGGTGAAGGACCAAACGACCAGTTTGACTTTGGGGGTTTCGGCCAGGGCCAGGGACGCTACGGAGAGCATCATGACCAGAGCCATCATCAGGGCAACCAGTTTCTTCATTGAGGGGTTCCTCCTTTTTATTACCTTCCGGACACATACAGCCGGAATTGGTTACTTGTTGATCCGGGCGACCGTCTCGCCCTTAATGAGCGCGGTGGGTACGGTGATGGACGTGGCTTCGACCCCACCGTCCTTGTTTTCGATGGCGTCCAGGAGCAGCTCTGCCGCGATTTCCCCCATCTTCATCGCGTCCTGAAACACGGTGGTCAGGCGCGGGGAAATGTACTTGAAGTAGTCAATGCCGTCAAAGCCGATGATGGAGACGTCTTCCGGAATATTCAGCCCGGCGTTTTGCAGCGCGAGCTTGCCGCCGTGGGAGGCGTAATCATCCGGCATCAGGATGCAGGTGGGCGGGTCAGAAAGCGCAATCAGTTCGCGCGTGGCGTCATAGGTGCGCCTGATATCACGGTAGCGGCCTTTGACATGGTAGTCATCGCGCTGTTCAAGCCCCAGATCTAATAACGCCCGCTCATAGCCTTTTAAGCGCATGTCCGTGACGCCGGCAGTGCCGCCAGAGATGATGGCGATTTTCTCATGGCCCAGGGAATGGGCGTATTTGACCGCCTGGTAGGCGCCGTCCTCATTGTCGGAATAAACGGAGGGATGGCCCGGATAGCTGTGATCCACACTTAGGATGGGGATGCCGGAAGAGGCCAGCTCCAGGAGTTCAGGGTCGGAAAAATCAATGCAGGCGATGAAGACGCCGTCCAGGTTGCTGTGGCGGCAGTGTTCCAGGTAGCTGATTTTGCGCCGGCCCACCGTGCGGTTTAAGAGCATGAGGTCATAACCCTTTTGCTCCATGTTCATCTTGAAACTTTCTAGAATCATGACAAAGAACTCGTTGAGCAGGGTGTGGTTTTCATCGTCCACCAGCAAAACGCCGATGGTGAAAGAGCGATTGGTTCTCAGCGCCTGAGCCGCGGCATTGGGCAGGTAGCCAAAGGCCTTGGCGGTGTCCCTGATACGCTGGGCGGTCTTTTGCCCGACGCCCGGCATGTGATTGATGGCTTTGGAAACTGAGGCCACTGACACGCCGCAGTGGAGCGCGATATCCTTAAGTGTGACCATGCCATCCCCCTTCGCATAGATAATTTGGAAATATTAATCGTTTTCGTAGTCAGTTTAATTCATCATTTTTCATTTGTCAAGCATCGGCAAAAAATTTCATCAAGGCGTAAAAACCTGTGAATTGATTGACGATTTTGCCCTCTTGGGCTATTCTGAAACAAACAGGAGGACGAAGTATGAGCAGATTGGGCGATTTATTGCACCTGGAAAGAACCAGGCGGAAGATGACAGCCAAGGCCGTGGCCAAACTGGCCGGGGTCAATGAGAAATACATTCTGGACGTGGAGGCGGGCACCCGCATCATCCAGGACGACCAGGCCAGGCGCATCCTGGCCAAAATGGGACTTGAGCAGCAGACCGACGCGATGTTTACCCTGGATGACATCGCGGTGACGGTGGACTTGCAAACAGCGGTCAGCCCGGAGAGGGTGATGAAAGCCAAGCAGGACAAGCCCGATAAGAATGAGAAGACGGACGGCTCCATCTGGCTGGACGCCTTAAAGGGCGTATTGCAGCATGTCCCAATTTATAACGCTGTAATGAAGGAAATCGGAAGCCGGCTTCTGCCCGTGACCCAGGGAAAGATTGAGGGCGTGGCGGCGGAGAAAGTGTACTACCTGATGTCGCCGGATGACAGGATGCGCGGCTACCGCGTACAAAAGGGCGACCTGGTTTTAATTGTGCCGTCAAACACGGTGGAGGACGGCAAGATGATGTTGCTGGATACCCCCCAGGGCAAACAGCTGTATATGCTAAAGGTTCTGCCACGCTACCAGCTGCTGCTGCAGACCTTTGACCAGCAAAGCGAGTCTGAGGTGGTGGCGATGGCCGATGTCAAAGTCATCGGCAAGGCCGTGCGCCTGGAAGCCGAACTGTGATAGAATAAGTGTAAGCTATAGAATGAACTGAGGGCACAGCGTGAGCACCATTCAAAAAATCCGCGAGAATAAAATTATCCTGCAATACGCCATGATTATCATCGGCTGCTTTATCGGGGCCGCTAGCTATCCCCTGTTCCTGGAGCCCAATCATATCGCGCCCGGCGGCCTGACCGGCATCACCACCATCCTGAACTTCCATTTCGGGCTGCCGATTGGTTTGACCAGCCTGGTACTGAACATTCCATTGCTGATTGTTGGCTGGCGCTTAATCGGCGCCGGCTTTATTCTGCGCACACTGATTGCCACCCTGCTGTTCTCCTTCATGATTGACTTTTTACACCTGCCAGCCCTGAGCAATGACCCGCTCCTGGCCTCCATTTTCGGCGGCATCCTGCTGGGCATCGGCCTGGCCCTCATCCTGCGCGGCAGCGCCACCACCGGCGGAACCGACCTGATGGCGCGCATTGTGCACCATTACCAGCGGGCCATCACCATCGGCTCCTTCCTGTTTGCCTTTGACAGCCTGGTCATTATCTTAACCTGGATTTTCTTGAGCGCCTCCCATGCCCTGTACGCCATGATTTGCGTCTTTGTGTCCGCCAAGGTCTTGGACCAGGTATTGACCGGCTTTGGCAATGACAAGGCCTGCTACATCATCAGCAAGAAGTACGCGGTGATAGAAAAGCGCCTGATGACCGAGATGGAGCGCGGGGTGACCCGCTTTGACGCGACCGGCGCGTATTCGGGTGAGGGAATCAAGATGCTGATGTGCATCGTGGGGCGGTTTGAGGCCCCCAAACTCAAGAACATTGTCAATGAAGAGGACGCCAGCGCCTTTATGTTCATCACCGATACCCATGAGACCCTGGGCGAAGGCTTCGCCAAATTGATTCAGGAGGACAACTGATGGCCTACCAGACCTTGTATCGTACTTACAGGCCGCAGACATTTTCCGAGATGGTTGGCCAGGAAAATATTGTGCGCGCGCTGTCAAACCAGGTATCGACCAAGCGCATCGCGCACGCCTACCTGTTTTGCGGCAGCCGCGGCACGGGCAAGACCAGCGCGGCGCGGATTATGGCCATGGCCATCAACTGCCAGAACCCCAAAAACGGCGACCCCTGCCTGGAATGTGATAACTGCAAGGCTTTAAAGAGTGAAACCACCCTGGACGTGTTTGAGATGGACGCTGCGTCCAACAGCCGGGTGGAGGAAATCCGCGAGATGCTCTCGCGCACGGACTACCCGCCGCAGTTTGTGCCTTACAAGGTCTACATCATTGACGAAGTTCACATGCTCTCAAACGCGGCGTTTAACGCCCTGCTTAAAACCCTGGAGGAGCCGCCTGCTTATATGGTGTTTATCCTGGCGACCACCGAGCCGCAGAAGCTGCCCGCCACCATCCTCTCCCGCTGCCAGAGATATGACTTTGGCAGAATACCGGAGAACGACATCATCCGGAAATTAAAGGTTGCCTTAAAGGACAACGTGGAAGCCGAGGAAGAGGCGCTGCGCCTGATCGCGGCCTCCGCCCAGGGCGCGATGCGCGACGCCTGGAGCCTGATGGACATGTGCCTGGGCAGCAACAGCAGCCTGACTGAGGAAAACGTGCGCCACGCCCTGGGTGCTGTGAGCCAGGACTTTTTGTTTGACTTCCTGGACGCGCTGATTGATGATGACACACCAAGGGCGCTGGGCCTCATTGAGCAATTGATGAAGGACGGGCGGGACGTGACCGTCTTCCTGCGCGAGTTCAACGCCCACATCCGCCAGGTGCTGGCCGTCTTGTGGACAGGCAAGGGCAGCAAAGACATGTCCAAGGAGCAACTGGAGCGACTAAAAGCCCAGGCGCAGAGCACAGACGGGCAGACCCTGCTGTTCTTCCTGGAGAATTGCATGCGCTCTGAGCAGGACGCCCGCTGGTCCACCTCCCAAAGGGCGGTGCTGGAACTGCTGGCGCTGCGCAGCGCTAATAACCATCAGGAGCAGGCGGTATCTGTACACCCTTCCAAGCCCAGGCTGGCCTCAAAGCCGGTTGAGCGCGCTGAAAGCAAGCCGGAGCCCGTGAAGGAACTGCCCAAAGAACCTGTGAAGGAAAAAGCGGACGAGCCCATCCGGATGCCATTTTCCGGTAAGGTGGATGAGCAGGCGGTAACGCCGCTTGCCCCGGCCATCAAGGAAGCGCCCAAGCCTGTCCCCGCACAGGCGGAGGATGACATCCCGGTGTTTTTTGAGGAGCCCCTCCCCTTTGCCAATGAGGAAAGACCGGCGACAAAAGAAGTAAAAAAGGAAGAGCCGGCAAAGGAAGAACCGGTAAAAGAAGAGCCGGTAATGGAAGTAGCGGGGCAGGCCTTGGCCAAGAGCCCCAAGGACGCCTGGAACAACCTGTTGAAGCGCTTGAAGAACGAGCATCCCAGCCTGTACTCCTATCTGTACCAGGGCAAATACGGCGGATATGAGAACAAGGTCTTTACCCTCTTAATGGGCGAGCAGGACAGGGTCTTTATCTCCATGCTGAACGAAGCCGAGCGCGCGGACCCGATAGCCGCCATCTTGAGCGAGGAAATGGGCATGGCGGTAAAGTTTGAGGCGGTCAACAAGGATGACAGGGCCACTTCCGGAAAAGCCAACGAGGTGGAAACGCAGATTGAGGAATTGGCCAGGGTGTTTGGCCGGGACAAGATTGTTTTGAAGAACGATTGAGCTTGAGGACAATCGGGAAACCGGCAGGGTGCCACCCCGCCTTATCATCCAGCGTTTAAACACCATCTTAAATCCACTTTAAACCGAATTATCGTTCATTATTTTACGCCTTCCCCCACTCGTTCCGCGTTTTCACGGGATGACGGCAAGATAGTTCATATAAATGAAAAGAATCCGTTATTATGCTATAATGAATCCGTGTCTGTTTCTTAATAGACACCAGACTGAAAGCAAACGGATAGGAGAGAGAATCGCCAATGAGCGAAAACCGTTCAAGATATTCCAGCGCGCCGCTGCAGGACATGAGAAAACGCCCTGCCAAGCCGGCGCCCGTAAAAAGCCCCCAGAAGCAGGCCGGCCCCGTGACCGCGCCGGGCAGTTTTGTCATTCTGCAGATTATTCTGGTGGCCATTTTACCCATCGCTTTTATCATTGCCCTGATTTCCAAGAACAACATGCTGTACTGGGCCTTTGTAGCCGCCAGCCTGCTGTCCATCGGCGCGATGTACCTGCTCAAAGCCTTTGTGCCAAACGCCAGGCGGGTGCTGGGCGTGATTCACAGCGCGATGGTGATTGTGATTCTGTTCACCATCCTGGTGTCCGGGCCCAGGCCTGATGACCAGCGGGTGCAGACCACCCAGGATTTCCAGGCCACCTTCTCTGATGACACAACCGCCAGCATCATGGACATGAACGAGAGCCAGGCCGCGGCCCAGACGGAGGAAGAAACCGTCGTCCCCGGCACCGCGTCCTTAGCCCAGCAAAAACTGGAGCAGTTCATGGCCGCCTGGGGTGTGAAGGACTACGCCTCCATGGTGTCTTACTCAGCACCCAACTGGACCAACCAGTTTGAAACCCAGCGGGACGCCGAGACCAGCATCTTCCACCTGAGCGCGATTAGAACTCCGGTGAGCTACCAGATTATGGACGTGTCGGGCTCGGACACTGACCAGACCCGCACCATCACCATGCAGGCGCGCATCAGCAAGAATGACGGCAAGGAGCCGGAGCTGTACAATTTCCAGATATTGATGATTCGGGCGAACAACGAATGGTATGTGGACCCCAACTCCATCTCCTCCTCCCAGATAGTGCAAAACCAGGAACTGGCGGCGCAGACCGGGACAGAGCAATTGGTCGACACCGCGACTACCCAGGTCCAGGCGGAGAACACCACCCAGACAGCGCCCGCCGTTCCCCAGCTCACCACCAACACGGTGAGCGCCGATACGCTGCTGTACTACAACCAGGACGGCGGGGAATATTACCACATTGACCCCAACTGCTCCTCCCTGGGTGATAAGTACAAGCCACTGACGGCCACCTTCTACTTCCGTGATGTATCCAACGATACGTTTAAAAACCTGAAGACCTGCCCGCATTGCAATGCGCCTAAAAGACCATGAAATACCACATTGATACCATCCCAATCTGGGATGCCGTAAAGGCGGAAACCGAATGCCCCCTATGCGCGCTGAGAAGAAAGACCGAGCGCCTCTTGGTTGAGCGCAGCCTGGGCGCGTCCGTGATGTCCCCGGACAGCCGGGTCAAGGTGAACGACAAAGGCTTTTGTGCCAGCCATCAGGCGATGATGTTCCAGACCTCGGGCGGCAACCGCCTGGGGCACGGCCTCATGATGCTGTCCCACCTGCAGACCATCAGGCCCAGGATTGACAAGGCGCTGGGCGAAAGCAAGGGCAAGCCCGCTTCAGGCAGCGCGCTGTCCAAACTGCTCAAGGGCAACAAAGGCGAGCCTGGTCAAAACAACCTGGAGCCCTTTTTCGGCACCTGCATTTTGTGCGAGGAAATGGACCAGCAGAGCAAACGCCAGGCCGCCAGCCTGATTCACCTGTGGAAGACGGACAGCGCGTTTAAACAGGCCTTTGCCGCCTCCAAGGGGCTTTGTGTGCCGGACACGGCGCTGGTGATGGACATGGCGAATGAGCTGCTCTCCGGTGAGCAATTAGCCGCTTTCCGCAAGGAGGCGTCCCGGCTGCTGAGCGAAAACCTCAAACGCCTGGAAGATGAGCTTGAATGGTTCACCCTGAAGTTTGACTACAGGAACGCGCAAAAGCCCTGGGGCGACTCAAAGGACGCGTTGGAGCGGACGGTCAACAAGCTGCGCGGCTGGTGCCTTGGCAGCGAGCCTTTGCAAGATGACAAGTAAACGACTGATAAAACGCCTGGGTATGCCCCTCATTTTGATGGGCTTCCTTTTTTTGTGTCTGATACCGGGCGCATCAGCCAGCGGGCTGTTGACCTATGAGGAGCCAGGCAACAAGACCTCAACAGAAGCGGTGCTTTATTTCCGCTATCAGGACAGCCCCTACCTGGTGCAGGAGACGCGCACCATCCAGGTGGAGCACACCGAAAGCCCGGAGAAAGCCCTGGTACGGGCCTTGATTGACGGCCCCGCGCCTGCCGGCAGCGCCGGTGAGGCCCTCATCCCTGAGGGGACAGAGGTTATCAGCGTGCTGACCGAGGGTGACACCCTGTTTGTCACCCTGTCCAAGGAATTCCAAAGCGCCATGCCCAATGAGGGCAGCGCGCAGAGGGAAGACGCTGTCTTAAGGCGCAGGCTGTCGCTGTCCGCCCTGGCCAACACCTTGACAGAAACCGGGCGCTACCAGAAGGTGCAGGTGCTCATTTTTGACCAGGCGGCGGTGGACGCGTCCATGCGCTTAAGCCAGCGGTACTTCCTGGAGGACAACGACCAAATCCCCCCGCCAAGCAAACGGCAGGAAGGCGACATCATCACGCCCGGCAAGGCCGCGGAACTGATATTACGTCGCTGGCAAACCCAGGACTGGGACGGCCTCATCAGCCGCCTGGCGCTGATGCCGGGTGAGAAGCCCAAGACAGCCAATGACCTGGATGTGAAGAACCTGCCGGTGCTGCTGTCCTATACCGCAAGCCCCGGCACCCTGGCCCCGGACATGACTTATGCCCTGACTCAAGTGACCCTTGAGATGAAAACCAAAGACGGGATGAGCGTCATCCTCAGCGACCAGACCGTGAAACTGCTGCGGCAGAACAACGCCTGGCTGATGAGCTTTGCCTCCCTCCTCTCCCTCACCCAGGCAGGACAACGATGAAAAACACACATTTATTGAAACTTGCCGCGCTGGCGCTGGCCCTCATGCTCCTATCCGGGTGCACGGCCTCCGTGCCCATCCGCGAAACGGGACGCAGCACACTGCCGCCGGTAAGCGCCGCCTTTACGGCACCGGTGGGTGATACGGGCGAGAGCCTGGCGGAAAGCGTGCTCTTGAGCCTGCCGGGCGCCGCGACAGGGCGGCTGGAGTATGTGTCTGAGCGCATCCTGCTGTCCAACACCCGCCACCCGGGCGAGTACGCCGTCAGGCGCTTGTTTACCTTCCCGGGCACCACCCAGGTTAAGCCCCTGACCACGCAGGCGCAACTGAGCTTAAACCCGGGCAGCAGCATTGAAATTTCCGGTGATACCGCGACCGTCAACCTGGCGCCCAGCGCCCTGTCCCTGTCCAACCAGGAGCGCTACCTGGTATCCCGAGCCATCACCAACACCCTGACCCAATGGGGCGATATCCAATACGTCAACCTGCTCATTAACAACCGCCACCCCGGCCAGGACACCGCCGCCACCCTGCCCTTGGGGGCGCTGACCAGAACCGAGGACGGCGATATCAATGCCCTTTGGGAGACCGCGGGGCGCGCCTCCACCACCCAATCAGGTCCTTATTCCGCCGTGGCGACGCTGTATTACCCAGTGAGCGCGGGGCGAGGCATCCTGGCCCAGTCAAGGCTTATCACCGCCAAGGACAAGACCTTAAGCCAACTGGCGCAAAGTGTGCTGGAGGCCCTGTCCGTACAACCGGACAACCTGCCAAACGCCTTGAGCGTGCCCAACCTGAGCGTCCTTTTGGCCGAGCCACCTACCATCATCGAGTCCGCCGGGTCCACCGGACGGATTGTGAACCTGCGCTTTCATGAAAGCATGAATGAAGCGCTGATAGCGGCCGCCATCCCCCGCTCGGTCATGATGGCCTCCCTGACCTATACGCTGACCACCTTTTTGCCCTATACCTCGGGCGTGAGCGTGACCATCGGCAATGAGGCGGTGCAGGCTGTTGTGCCGGCCGGGCTGTATGAGGGAGCGGGTGAAGAAATCATCTTTGAAAACGGCGTGATGCAGCGGGCGCAGTTTGAGCGCTTTCTGCTCAATCACTGCTCCCTCTACTTCCGCTCCGCCCAGGGCGGGCTGAGCGAGACTAAGCGCCCCATCCCCTACTACCAGGCAAGCAACCCCCGCTACCTGATGAACCAGTTGGTCCAAGGCCCGCAGAGCACGGACAGCCAAAACGGCTTAAGCCCCGTTTTGCCGCCTGAACTCAAGGACGCCGACCTGCTGGGCATCACGCGCAAGGATGACACCGCGCTGGTCCATTTCTCAGGCAACCTGCGCAGCCTGACATCCTCCTATGATGAGCAGCAGGAGCTGGACATGGTGTACGCCATGGTCAATACCCTAACCCGCATGCAGGGCACCCGCCAAGTGTGCTTCTTCATGGACGGCACGCAGGAAGGGATGTTCGTGAACGACATCGATTTGGCCGGCATCTTCCTGCGCAATGAGGGCATCTTGACCAAGGGCAATTAGGAATACCAAACGCAAAACCAGGCAAGGCGCAACTGCCCTGCCTGGTTTTTGATTTTGATGAAGATTAGCCCTTGTTCAGCGGCAGCTCCACGGTGAAGATGGCGCCCTGGCCTTCCGGGCTTTCTACCCGGACATTGCCGCCGTGCAGGTTGACATACTGCTGCACAATGGACAGGCCCAGGCCGGTGCCGCCCGTTCCCCTGCCCCTGGCCTTGTCCACGCGGTAGAAGCGCTCAAACACATGGGGCAGGCTTTCCTTGGGGATGCCGGGGCCGGAGTCGGACACGGTGAGGACAGCGTCGCGGCCTACGCGCTGCAGGCCCACCTTGACCCAGCCGCCAGCCGGGGTGTACTTGACCGCGTTCTCAACCAGGTTATAAACCACCTGCTGCAATTTGGCCTTGTCGGCGTACATGTCGCTGCTGTCCTGGATGTTGAGGATAATCTCCTGTTTGTTCTGCTCGGCGATGGGGGTCAAACGGTGCTGGGTGTCTTTGACCACCTCGGCCAGGCTCATGCGCTCGCGGTTGAGCCTGGTGGTGCGGGAATCGGCGTGCACCAGGGTCAAAAGGTCTGACACGATGGAGCTCAAGCGATTGATTTCCTGGTTGACGTCGTTTAAGAACTCCGTCCTTAAATCATTGTCCATATCCGGCTGGTAAATCAGGCTTTCAATCATGATTTTCATGGTAGCCAGCGGGGTCTTGAGCTCATGGGAGGCGTTTGAGACAAACTGGTTGCGCGTTTGGTTCAAGGATTCCAACTGGTCGGACATGGAGTTGAAGGCGACCGCCAACTGCCTGATTTCGCCGCTGCCCTTGACCTGGACGCGAACGCCCAAATCGCCCTGGGACATGCTCTTGATAACCCGGGTCATATCGCTGATGGGTTGGGTCAGGACACGGGAAAAAATCATGCCGGCGATGACCGCGGCCAGGGCGACGCCGACGAAGAGGAAAATCATATTGTTTTGAAGGCTTAAAAGGGACTGCATCATCTCCCTGACGGAGGACACCAGCAAGATAACGCCGATGACATGGGAGGACTGGACGACACTGGCGGTGGAGTAGCTGACCCACTCATCCCGCGGCGTAAAGCCCAGGAGGTTTAAGCGGTTGACCGTTTCGCCAGAGGACAGGGAATGCACGCCATAATCGCTGGTCTGACCGGAAACAAGGATGTTGATGACCTCCGGATAATGCAGCCTGCGGCCCATCGCCTCCTGGAAGGAGTCATACTGGACCTTGCCATCCTTGTCTAACAGCAGGACACGGCCGCCCAATTCCGCCCCGGCCTGGCGGACAATCTCGTCAATGCCGGAGGCGTTTTTTAAACTCAGCTCATCCGCCGCCTGAACCGCCCATTTTTCAAGGCCGGCCCGATCGCCCTGGATGCGGACATCAAAAAGATAGTCCCCCAGCATGTTGATGAGGGTACTGGCCATCAAAAGGAAGGATAGCCCGATAATGAAAAAAAAAGCCAGCATGACTTTCCATCTGATGCTGGCGAAAGGGCGTTTAGTCATCACGATCTGTGAAATAATAACCGACTCCCCACTTGGTAAAAATGAATTCCGGCTGGGTGGGGTTCCTCTCAACCTTCTCGCGCAGGCGGCGGATGTGGACATCAACCGTGCGCTCATCCCCGGCGTAATCATTCTTCCAGACGGCGTCGAGCATCTCTTCCCGGCTGAACACGCGGCCGCGGTTGGTGATGAAGAGGCTTAAGAGGTCAAACTCCTTCGCGGTAAGGCGGATGTCCTTGCCATCCAGGGAAACGGAGCGGTTGACGGAGTTGACCGTCAGGTCGCGCACTTTGATAACCTTGCTTTCCTCAGCAGTGCCGCTGGGCACAGCGCGGCGCAGGATGGACTTGATGCGCGCCTTGACTTCAAGGATGTTAAACGGTTTGGTCATGTAGTCATCCGCGCCGTACTCCAGGCCCAGAATCTTATCCATGTCCTCGCCCTTGGCGGTGAGCATGATGATGGGCACGTTGCTGGTTTCACGGATGCGCTGGCAAACCACGATGCCGTCCAGTTTGGGCAGCATCACATCCAGGAGAACCAGGTCCACCGGGTTGTTGTGGAAGACTTCCAGCGCTTCTTCGCCGTCATAGGCAACAAGCGTTTCATACCCGTCTTTTTCCAGGGTAAATTTAAGGCCTTTAATCAGGATGGGTTCATCATCCACCAGCAGGATACGCTTGGCCAATTTGAATCATTCCTTCCTTGCTTGCCAGAACGGCATTATCTCAATTAATTATAGCAAAATACTGAAGAAATGCAAGCGATTCGCAATAAATAGTTCATAATTCGGAAACAGGATGGGACAAATGCCGGAAGGCAGTATCCTTTACCCCATGAAGGCCGAAAATGAAGCGCCCCCGCGGCGCGGAGGCGTTTCAAACCAAGTATTAAAACAGTATTTACATGCAATTTGCTAAACAGTACGCAAGCAACGGTTAAATGCCGCGCAGGTCGCCCTTGTCAATGGCGGCTTTGAAGCAAAGGTAAGTCATCACGGTGTCATAGCGCGCGTCGTGCAGGTTGATGTCCTCCACCTTGAACCACTGCGCTGTTTTCTCCGCGACCAATTCCGGCGTGATGCCGTAATACTCCGCCAGCTCGGACAGTTTGGGCGGCTTGGGGCGGCCGGTAACCACCTTGCGCTGCATGTTCATGATGCCGGAGGCGTAGTTCATGGTGCAAAAGGTGGGCACCTTCTTGAGTTTCAGCCCTGCCCTGTCCATCTCCACCTTCAAATAGCGCACATCGGCCTCCACATTGTGGCCGACCAGCAGGCGCGCCTCATTGAAGTCCGGCAGGAACTCCCCCGCGATGTCCTCAAAATAGGTTTGCCCGGACAGCTCATCCAGCATCTCCATGCTGAAGCCATGAACTTCCTGCGCGCCTGGGGACATGTCATCCACGGAAAAGAAGTAGTTGTGGCCGGTGACCTCGCCATCCTTGTCCAATAGGTAGGAGAGCTGGCAAATCTGACCGGGGGTTAAGTCGGTGGCTTCGGTATCAAAGACCAAAATGCTGCCGGCCATCAGGTCAAATCCTCCACCTTTTCAATGCTTGGCTTGGTTCCCAGAACCAATAGGTTATCGCCCTTGACAAACCTGCTGTCAGCGGACAGATCCATAAAGACTTCTTCACCCCTGTAAATGGCCAGGACGGAGACATGGTAGCGGTTTCTAATGTCCAGCTCCTTGAGGCTGTGGCCTTCCCAAACCATGGGGCAGGTGATGTAGACAATCTGGGAGTCGCCCTTCAAGTTGACCAGGTCCAGGACATGCGGGTTGACCAGGGACTGGGCCACCCTTTCCCCCATGTCACGCTCCGGGAAGATGACGCGGTTGACGCCCAGCTTCAAAAGCACCTTGGCGTGCATGGCGTCAGACGCCTTGGCGATGATGTAAGGCGCGCCTTCTTGCTGGCACATAAGGGTGGTCAGGATGGAATGATGGAAATCATCCCCGATGGCGATGATGGCGGCGTCAAAATTGCGGATGCCCAGGGAGTGGATGGTTTCCTCGTCACTGGAGGAGACCTGAACAGCGTTTGTAACGTAGGGGCTGATGGCGTTCACCCGCTCCTCGCTGGAGTCAACAGCCAGCACCTCATTGCCTAACTCGACCAGTTTCTTGGCCAGGGCAGAGCCAAAGCGGCCCACGCCAAAGACGATGTATTGTTTCTTGTGTTTGTCTGCCATACTTCCTCCGAAATTGTCTTAACCGACGTAGAGATTGTCTTCCGCGTAGCGCACGCCCTGGGTGTGGCCGGCGCTGCGGCGCTGGAAACTGAGCATCATGGTGAGCGGGCCGACACGCCCGAAGTACATCAATAAAATGAGCCAGATTTTAGAGAACACGGAGTAATTAGCCGTGCCGGCGGACGTTAAGCCCACGGTGGCCAGGGCGGAAGCCTGTTCAAACATGTTGTCCAGCAAGCCAAAGCCCTTGCCTTCCTCCGCCAAGGACATCAGCACGGAACCTACCACCAGCAGGCCCAGATTGATGAGGAAGATGGCCAGCGCCGTTCTGACGATGACCAGGGGCAGGCGTTTGTGAAAGGCGTTGACATCGCTGTTGCCGTAAAACACGCTGCGTAAAAGCACCAGGACGACAAAGAAGGTGGTCGTCTTGATACCGCCGCCGGTTGAGGCGGGCGAGGCGCCGATGAACATCAGGATGATGCTGCCAATTTTGCCGGCGTCGCGCATCTCCCCCTGGACAAAGGAGAAATAGCCGGCCGTTCTGGTCGTGATGGACTGGAACATGGCGTTGTTGATTTTATCAAGGGCGTTGGCCCCCTCACGCGCCAGGGTCAAGGGGTTGTCCCACTCCATCATGGCGATGTACACGCAGCCAATGGCCAGAAGAGATAATGTCATCATGACGGCGACCTTGGAATGCAGGTGCAGTTCCTTAAAATGCCCCCGGCGGTGGACGACATCCGCGATGACCGCGAAGCCCAGGCCGCCAAAGACAATCAAAGCGCCGATGGTATACAGGATGCCGGGTGAGCGGCCAAACTGGGTCAGGCTGCCGGCCGCGCCAAAGAGGTCAAAGCCGGCGTTGCAAAAGGCGCTGATGGCATGGAAGACACCATAATAGATGCCCTGGCCCCAGCCCAGTTTGGGGATGAACTGCGCCGCCAAGATAACAGCGCCCACGGCCTCAATGGCAAACACAATCATGATGAAGCGCAGCGAGGTGCGCACCGTGCCTGAAAACCCGGGCATGGACATGGTTTCATGCAGCAGGATGCGGTTTTTCAGCGAGATGCGGCGCTTGGCCAACACCAGTACAAAGGTGGCAAAGAGCATGAAGCCCAGGCCGCCCAACTGGATGAGGCCAATGATGACCAATTCCCCAAAGAGGGAGAAGGAAGTGGCCGTGTCCACCACCGTCAGCCCGGTTACACAGACCGCGCTGGTCGCGGTAAACAGCGCCTGGAGGTAGTTGATGGATACGCCGGGCTCAGCGGAGATGGGCAGACGCAAGAGCAGACTGCCCGCAAAAATGATAAGCATGAACCCCAGGGCCAAGACCTGAGCCGGGCTTAAGGAGGAGAAAAAAAGCTTAATTTTCTTCATATTTTTTCTACAAAAAAGGGATTGACCCGCAAAAATGTGAGTTCAATCCCTTCATTTGATGTTGTCAATCAACGCTCGGGATTTTCTTCCCCATCGTCGTCCTCTTCCTCGTGCTCGGGGAAGAAGGGCTGCTGGCACTCGGGGCAGAGGTAATCCTCATCAAAGTCAAAATCAGTGATGTCAAAACGGGTCTTGTAGCCGCAATGGGGGCATTCATACTCCACCACGGAGTCGCCCTCAATGTCGTCCTCATAGAGCTCATCGCCTTCGCCGAACTCGCCCTCGTCCTCAAACATGGCGTCTTCAACCTGGGCCAAGTCCTCATCCATGTTCTCCAGGTACTCGTTCATCTCATCGGTGACTTCCTGGAGCTCTTCGATTTCCTCGGCAACCTGCTCCAGCACTTCCAGGATTTTGAGCAGGAATTTCTGATCCTGCTTTTCTTCCTTGAGGTTCATGCCATCGGCCAGGCCCTTGAGATACTCAACTTTTTTGGATAAATCGCTCATACAGTCCTCCTTTAATCAGACAATCAGGCGCGGGAGAGGTATTCACCGGTGCGGGTGTCAATCTTGATGACGTCGCCGATGTTGATGAACAGCGGCACCATCACCTGGAAACCGGTTTCCACGGTAGCGGGTTTGTAGGTCGTGGACGCGGTATCGCCCTTGAAGCCGGGCTCGGTGTCGGTAATCTCCAGGTCAACGAAGTTTGGCGCTTCAACGGAGAAGGCGGAGCCTTTGAAGAAGCGGATGTTGACGTTGGTGTTTTCCTTGACGAACTGAACCGCTTCCTCAACCTGGCTGTGGTTTAGGGGCATCTGCTCAAAGGTTTCCGGATCCATGAAGTAGTAGAGGTCACCATCGTTGTACAGGTACTGCATTTCCTTGGTCTCGATGATGGCGCGGGGCATTTTGTCAGAGGGGTTGAAGGTACGCTCAATAACGGCGCCGGTCATGATGTTCTTGATTTTGGTGCGAACAAAGGCCGCACCCTTTCCCGGTTTGACATGCTGGAAATCCACGATGTTCCACACGCCGTCTTCCCATTCAATGGTGATGCCTTTTCTGAAATCGCTTGCCGTGATCATGTTGCTTCCTCCAAATTAAAGTATAGGTTAAATAATTCTAAGTTCCCGCGGGGCATTGACCAGGGAGCGGGCACCATCCTTAGTGATGACACAGGTGTTTTCAATGCGCACGCCGCCGATGCCCGGCAGGTAGATGCCCGGCTCCACCGTCATGACATGACCGGGTTCCAGGATATCATCGCATTTGGGGCTCAGGCGCGGGTCTTCATGGATATCAATGCCAACCGCGTGGCCTAGGCCATGACCGAAGTACTCACCGTAGCCGGCGTCGCCGATAATTTTGCGGGCGATGGCGTCAATGTCCCGGCAGACCTTGCCGGGCGCTAAGGCATCCTGGCAGGTGAGCTGCGCTTCCAGAACGATGTTGTAAACTTCCAACATCTTGTCAGAGGGCTTGCCCACGCTGATGGTGCGGGTCATGTCCGCGCAGTAGCCCTTGTACAGGGCGCCATAGTCCATGGTAATCATGTCCCCGGTCTGCACCTTGCGCTCACCCGGAATGGCGTGTGGCAGAGAGCCGTTGGGCCCGGAAGCCACGATGGTGGAAAAAGAGGTGGCGGAGGCGCCGCTGTCCATCAGGCGGTTGTCCAGCAGACGGCGGATTTCAATCTCGCTCATGCCGGGCTTAATCACACCGCAAATGTAATCAAAGGCGTCTGAGGAAATCCGGCAGGCGGCCTCAATAATCTGAAGCTCGCCCTCGTCCTTGATACGGCGCAGCATCTCAGGCTGGTTGTTGAGGGAAGACAGGGTGATATCGCCCAGCGCTTCCTGAAGCCTGGCGCCAGCGCGCACGGTGACCTCGTCATCCTCGTAAAAGGCGTTGGCAGCCCCATCCTGACGCAGCAGTTTGGCCGCCAATTGGGCGTGGCTGACATCGTTTGAGACGGAGTGAACGGAAAAGCCGGGCGCCTGGGCCTGGGCCTGCTCCACATAGCGGAAATCCGTCACAACGGCCTTGGTATTGTGGGTCAGAACCAGAAGGCCTTCACCGGTATAGCCGCTTAAATAGAAGATATTGGAAGGTTTGTGAATGATAACCCCGGCGTCCTTTTTGAGGGAAAGCCGGTCAAACAGGCGGGTAACTCTGCTCACAAAGATACTCCTTCATCAAAATTACTGTTGAATTATAGCACATTCGGATATGCTTGGCTATGGCGGATACGTAGGACGATGCGTCCGATTAAAGATTTTTATGATGATAAAGCCGAAAGCGCGTCCAGCATGCTCTTGGCGTCCTCCGCCATGGTGCCCCGGCTTTCGCAAATCAGGGTACCCCGGTAGGCGCGCGAAGCCAGGAACGGCGCCAGATGGGAAAAATCCGGGCCGTAATCTTCCTCGGCAAAGGTTCTGTGGCGGACTTCGCCCTTCTTGCCAAACTCTATCCGGGAGAAATGCATGTGCATCTCCCGCGCACGCTCAAGCCCAAGGGCTTCTTCAACGGAATTTAAGGCATTTTCAAAGGCAGCCGGCGAATCCAAGCCGCCGTCTGAGATGGCGTGCAGGTGGGCAAAGTCCACACAGGGCAGGAAGGAATCATCCAATAGAACCAGGGAAAGGATTTCCTCCATCGTGCCTAAAACGCTGGGTCGGCCCATGGTCTCAAGGCAGAGGCGGATATCCCCCAAGCCCTCTGACACCAGCGCTTCGCGCGTTTTCATCAGGCGCTGCCCGCACAGAGCCATGGCCGCTTCCCGGGAGCCGCCCTTGGGCGAGCCGATATGCACCACCACTCTATTGCCGCCTGCCGCTTTTAAAACGCGGGCGGTCTCTAAGATGTAGTTGACGCTCTTGTCCGCGAGCTCCTCATCCGGGTTTGCCAGGTTGATGTAGTACGGCGCGTGCGCGCTGAGGCTGACGCCCGCTTCCATGGCGGCCTTGCCGATGTTTTCCGCTGTTTCCCGGGACATACTGACACCGCGGCCAAAGGGCAGCTCAAAGGCGGTCAGCCCAAAGCGCGCCTTTTGCCAGGCGAAGGTATCCACAGTCCGGGAGAACCTCTGCTCATAAAAGCTTTCCGAATTGCCGGAGGGGCCGACTTTTATCTTGACTAAATCACTCATTGCGCGTTGGTTCGCTTGTCATACGCTTCCCACAAGGGGGCAAAGACGCTGACCGCGTATTCATGCTCCTGCAAGGTTTTTGAGAAGTGCAGTTCGCCCGTGTTGGGGTCCTTGGAACGGAAATATAGAAAGCGTTCGATCATGAACTGCTAATCCGGGTATAGTGCTGCCATGATGGCCGCGGGCGAGGGGCTGCAGATGGGCCCGGGCGGCAAGCCTTTGTGCTGGTAGGTGTTAAAGGGCGAGTTGACCTGCAGGTCCGTGCCGGTCAGCGCCATGCGGCTGGTGCCGGAAACATACTTGATGGTCACGTCGCTGCCCAGGGTCATGTTCTGCCTTAAACGGCCGTGGAAGACAGCGGAGACCTTGGCAAAATCAGCCGTCTTGGCTTCTTTTTCAATTAGGGAAGCCAGGGTGATGACCTGGTCCATGCTCATGCCCAATTCCTCAGTGCGCGCGTGCAAAGGCTCCTTGAACACCGCCTCGGTCTGGGAGAGCAGCTTCTTGATGAGGTCGTCCATGTTGGCGTCGGTATAGACCTCATAGGTGTCCGGCGCCAGGTAGCCCTCCAGGACATACTTGCGCTGCGCCGCTGTGCCTGAAGCCAGGACATCGGCGATGTAGTAATAGGCGGAGAACTCCGTTCCGGTCTTGGCCTTCTGCAGGAAAGCGGCCCGGTCTGTGATAATTCTCTCTTTGACAAAATAATCGGCGATGTTTTCAATCGTCCAGCCGGGGATGATGGTGATGGTGCGGACAATGGGTTTGCCGTCACCGGACGTCAATTGGTCGGCAATCTGGTTGATGGTCATGGAGCGGGACAGGGCGTATTCCCCCGCCTGAATCTTCTGGCCAAAGCCCATGAAGTCCGCCAGGTACTTGAACACCGAGCGGTTGCGAATCAGGTTTTGGTTTTGCAGGTTGTTGGAGACACGCGTTAAGCTATCCCCCGCTTCCACCACAAAGGTGACCGGCGCAGTGTCATTCTTGTCCACCGGGTCAATGTAGATGCCGCTGAACTTGCCCCAGGCGAAGGATACAATGCCAATCAGCAACAGCACCGCGCAGGCAAAAATTAGCACAGGGCGGACGATGTGCCAAAGCCAGCTGTACCAGTACAGCCCGTACTCGCGCTCCTCAATGAGCTTTTCCCTGGTATAATCCTTCCTGCGGTTCTTGTTCATTCTTTATTCCAAACCCGGCAGGTCCAACTGGATACCGGAGGCTTTTGAAATGATGTTGTAGATGTCAGCCAAAGCCTGCTGCAGCCGCATTTCCGCCAGGAGAAAGGCGGAGGTATCCGTCCCCGAATACAGGAGACCGGAGATGGACTGAAAGCGCTGCATGTCTTCGCTGGGCACGGACTGGGAGGACATCGCCGACATCTGAACTAGCATCTGCAGCCGGCGGTATTCCTTGATTAAGGCGCGGGTGGTTTCGCTCTCCTCCACGATTTCCTTGAGGCGTTTGTATTCACGCACTTCGGCGGACTCGCTGATTTGATGGGCCAGCGCATGCGCGGCATCATAATTCATGGCGGTCATCCTTTCTCTGATAAAAAATGCCGCGGGCTTCGGCCTTTCGGCGAAGCACCGCGGCAGGGTGATTTTACCATAATCAGCCCAAATCAACAATCACGGGCAGAATCATCGGGTTGCGTTTAATCTTGTCGTTGAGGAAGCGGCGCAATTCATCCTTGATGCGGTTCTTGATGACCGGCCAGTCAGAGCCGGTGATGTGCTCATAGGAATCGATGATGTTGCGGACAACCTCACGGGATTCCTCAATGATGTCTTCATTCTCACGCACAAAGACAAAGCCGCGAGAGATAATGTCGGGGCCGGAAATGAGGGTGTCATGCGTGCGGTCAAAGGCCATGGCCACAATGATGAGGCCTTCCTGGCTCAAGTGCTTGCGGTCACGCAGGACCACGTTGCCCACGTCGCCAATGCCCAGGCCGTCAATCAAGATGGTGCCGGTGGGCACGATGCCGTCAATGCTGAGGCTTTCATGGCTCATGGCGATGATGGCCCCGGTTTCGGGCAGGACGATGTTCTCCCGGGGAGTGCCCAGGGACTCGGCCAGTTCGGCGTGCTGCCAGAGCATGCGGTACTCACCGTGGACGGGGATAAAGTACTTGGGCTTGACCAGGGTGTGCATCAGCTTGAGCTCTTCCTGGCAGGCATGGCCGGAGACATGGACCTCGGCCAGGGCTTCGTAGATGACTTCAGCGCCGCAGCGGTAGAGCTGGTTGATGACGCGGGAGACAAAGACCTCATTGCCGGGGATGGGCGTGGCGGAAATAATGACCTTGTCAGACTGCTTGATTTGCAGCTTCCTGTGTTCGGCAAAGGCCATGCGTGTTAAACCGCTCATGGGCTCGCCCTGGGAGCCGGTGGTCAAAACCAGAATCTGCTCATCCCGGTAGCGGTCCAGGTCATCCATCTCAATGAGGCTGTCGCGCGGAATGTTCAAATAGCCCAGGTCCATGGCCACGGTGCTGACGTTAATCATGCTGCGGCCGATGAAGCAGACCTTGCGCCCATAGCTGATGGCGCAGTCCACAACTTGCTGGACGCGGTGGATGTTGCTGGCGAACATGGCGATAATGACACGGCCGCGGGAGGTGGAAATCTGCTGGTTGAAGGTCTCGGCGACCTTGCTTTCACTCATGGTGTAGCCGGGGCGCTCAACGTTGGTGCTGTCCGCCAAGAGGGCGAGACAGCCTTTCTCGCCGATAGCGGCCAGGGTGCTCAGGTCAGTGACCTCGCCGGTCGCGGGGGTGAAGTCAATTTTGAAGTCACCGGTCGCGACCACCGTTCCGGCAGGGCAGGTGATAGCCAGGGCATAAGCGCCGGCAATGGAGTGGTTGACCCTTATAAACTGAACGGAAAACGCGCCTAGTTTGACGGTGTCCCGCGGTTTGACCACATGCGCCTTGTAGCGGGTGATGCGGTGCTCCTTGAGCTTGTTTTCAATCAGCGCCAGGGTTAAGCCGGAGCCATAAATCGGCGCCTGAATCTTGTCCAAAACATAAGGCGTGGCGCCGATATGGTCCTCATGCCCGTGGGTGAACACAAAGCCACGCACTTTGTCCTTGTTGGCCAGAAGATAGTTGATGTCCGGAATCACCAGGTCAATGCCCAGCATGTCTTCCTTGGGGAAAATGGAACCGCAGTCCATGACGATGATGTCATCACCATACTCAAAGACCGTTATGTTCTTTCCGATCTCATCAATACCGCCCAGCGGGATAATTTTCAATTTTTGTTTTGTTGTCACAATGACCTCCATTACTTTGGTTTAAGTTACACTAACAATGGCTCACAGCCATTTACGTTCGAATTTAATCAGGCTCACCGGCCTGGGCGGGCAGTTCTTCTTCTTTAATGACCCGAATCAGCTTGGGTTGCCAGGACGGCGTTTTCCCGGCTCGTTTGTCAATCAATTTTAAGATGATGAGTGCGGCGCCCAGCAGAACAAATCCGGACAGCGCCACAAAGACTTCCTTCTCTTTAAACAGCTCGGTACCCAGCCAAAGACCCAATAAGAGCCCCGCCAGGGGCAGCATATAACTGATGAAAGATACCTTCAGCACCTGGGCATCGGGCATATCCACCTCAACCTGGTCCCCCACCAGGGCATTGCCCTTGATGGTGACGGTTGTGTTATCACGCCCGGAGCCGCACATGGTGCAGGACTCACAGGCTTCCGGACGCGAGAAACACACGGATAGATTGTCCCCTTGTGTTTCAATCACTCTACCGACTCGAATCATATGATACCTCGCTTGTAGCTAAGTTCAGAATACCACAGAAATTCTCTGTTGTACACAGTCCAAGAAAAAACTCCCCGAAAATCGAGGAGTCTGTTGGAGACCGGCGGCGACCTAC
>CAZHPW010000021.1:1559-27097 GCA_964534515.1 uncultured Christensenella sp. | reverse complement strand
TTGAGGCCAGAAAGCCCAAGCGTGAAGCACTGCTGTCTGACATCGCGGGCACAGTCACCTTCCAGACTACCAAGAAACGCCGCGAGATTGTTGTCACCAGTGACCACAACCCCGAGGAGAAGAAGGTTTACCCCATCCACTACGGCGCGAGGCTGAAGGTGGAAGAGGGCGACCATGTGGATGCGGGCGCCGAACTCATCGAAGGCTCCATCAACCCGCATCACCTGCTGCGCATCCTGGGCGTGAAGTCCGTGCAGGATTACCTGCTGCGCGAGGTCCTCGCTGTTTACCACAGCCAGGGCGTCGGACTGGCCGACAAGCACATTGAGGTCATTATCCGCCAGATGCTGCGCAAGGTGCGCGTTGAGGAATCCGGTGATACCGATCTGCTGCCCGGCTCCATGGTTGACATCTTCCAGTTTGACGAAGCCAACGCCAAGGCCGTGAAGGCCTTTGAGGAAAAGGTGAAGAACGGCGAAGCGAGCGCAGATGACCTGCCCCGCGTGGCCAGCGCCAAGCGCGTGCTGCTGGGCATCACCAAGGCCTCCCTGGCCACTGACTCCTTCCTGTCCGCCGCCTCCTTCCAGGAGACCACCAGGGTGCTGACCGAAGCCGCCATCAAGGGCAAGGTTGACCCGCTGGAAGGCTTGAAGGAAAATGTCATCATCGGCAAATTGATTCCCGCCGGTACCGGCATGCGCCGCTACAAGAACGTGGAGCTGCAGGAAACCTACTGATCATCAGACAATGTTCAATAAATCAAAGAGCCCCGAAAGGGGCTTTTTGATTTAGGCTTATTTAACTTGCAAAAAAGGAGGGTTACCCCTGCCTTTTAGATGAGTGTCAGTGTTCCAGGCCCTGGCGCTTGTTGACCCGGGCAATTTGCAGGATGGCCAGCCCCACGCCCACCATCAGGAAACCCACAATGAGCATCAGCAGCTGTTTCTCACCAAAGGGCACGCCCAGGAGGGTGAAATGCAGGCCTTGCATGCGGGTGACAAAAGTGCGCGCGATGGCAGCCGCCGTTAAGGCAGCCAAGAAGTTGCAGGTGGAATAAAAGCCGATATAGAGCGTCTGGTTTTCCTTGGGGATGTTGATGAAGCCAACGCTGGAGAAGGCCAGGTTGATGGCGCTGGAGCAGATGAAGGACCAGATGACCCCAATGGGATAGAGGAAGAGCAGGTTCTTTGACACAAAGGCCAGGACCGCGTAATGCGGCGCCAGGGCCAAAACGGCGATGCCCAGGGGCTTGAGCCAGTTGTACTTGAGGTAGACCTTGCGCCAGATGAAAGTGAGCAGCACCAGCACCACCACGTTTAAGGAGGCGATGAGGGTGATGTAGGAATAGCTGACCTGCAGCTCCTTTAGAAGATAAACAGAGTAGAAGCTGCCGGGCATGTTGACCACCAGGCTCCAGAGCACCACAACCAGGGTGCTGCGCAGGTACACCGGGTGCCTAATGGGCTCGGTAAACAGGGACTTGAGGTTGATGCGCTTGCTTTGCACGGGCGGCAATTCCTTGATGCGGGACAGGAGCCACATATCCCATATAGCCAGCACCAGGGCCGCGATGCGCAGGACGGTTAAGCCCCAGAGCTCCTGGCCGGCTTTCTTGAAGCTGTCCACAACGCCGGAGCCGATAAGGTTAAACACGGCAACAGAAATACCGTTTAACATGGTAACGACAGAGAAATACTGAACGCGCACGGAGGAAGGAATATGGGCGATGTGCCAGACAGAGAAGCCTGGCGCGTTAAAGGCGTTGAGCGCGTTGACAATCAGCACCGAAAAGCCCAGGAATATGAGCCTGGTCTGCGTATGAATGGGCATAAAGGGTATGAGCCCGGTAAACACAATGTTGATTAAATGGATGATGATGCGCACAGCCATCAGGATGGGCTTGCGCCGTTTGAACCGCTCAAGCAGGATGGGCGTAAACAGCTGTAATAGGTTGGCCGAGAAGACCAGGATGTTGATGAGGCCGATAAAGGCGTCATCCGCCTGCAGTACAATTAATAAGCCGGTAAAGAAGTTGCCGCCGATGAGGTTGGCGACCACGTTGGCGCTGATATTGTGGAGAACGAGGGCACGCCTGGACGCGTTGCTCTCGTCATCGCCCTGTACAAACCATCCGGAATTGAAGAACTTGCCCATCCGGGCCAAAACGGCTTTCTGTCCGTAGATTCTTGGCATTGCACCGTCCCCGTTTTTCCATTCCATCCCCAAAGGGATGCCGCCCCCATTATACATGGAAAAAAGATTTGTGGGCGCAAAAAAGAAGATATTTTTCAGTTTTCTCCATTTCTTTCCACTGTGCTGACCATCCGGTGTTAAAGACGCCATCTCCGCTTAAACCGACACAATTCAAGATTGGTTGCGAATAATCGGTTTCAGGGGTTGACAGCCCGTGGTAGACGGATGTACACTTCCGGTAGACGATTGTCTACAACCAAGGAGGTGGAAGCCATGACCGTGCAGACCACGGACGCGGAATGGAAGATTATGGAGGTGCTCTGGGACAGCGCGCCCCGTACCATGAGCGAAATCACCAAAATACTGGAGCCCTCAACCGGCTGGACACGCCACACCGTCATTACCCTGCTCAAGCGCATGAACGATAAGGGCAGCGTGAAGGTGGACGAGACAGGGCCGGTGAAAACCTACACCCCCACCATCACCAGGGAGGAGGCCTCCGCCAACCAGACCAAAAAGCTGCTGTCCAATGTATTTGGCGGCAAGGCCAGCCTGCTGATTAACAACCTGGTGGATTCAGGCCAAATCACGGTGGATGAGATGCAAGACCTTTTGGACCAAATCCAAGAAAACAAGACCAAGTAAGGAGGCGAAACCATGCGGACCGCACTCTTGTACAACTTCCTTCTGGAAGCCAACCTCATGGCCAGCATCGCCATCATCCTGATGATGGTCATGAGAAAAGCCTTAAGAAAGCCCCTGGGCAATTCCGCACTAAGCTTTGGCTGGCTGCTGATTGCCATCAGGCTGCTCTTGCCCCTCTCCCTGCCCAACCCCTAC
This sequence comes from uncultured Christensenella sp., assembly GCA_964534515.1. Classification (GTDB taxonomy): domain Bacteria; phylum Bacillota; class Clostridia; order Christensenellales; family Aristaeellaceae; genus UBA6115. The sequence goes on along the minus strand of CAZHPW010000021.1, from coordinate 24,064 downwards.
ATCTATCAAATCAGGACGCCCTTCGCGCCGGATGAGGCCATCAGGCCGATTGCCGGGCAAATCAAGGTGCGCCTGACAGACTTGTTTTATGCAATTGGCAGAGGCCAGGGAAACCCCATGAGAGAACCCATGAACCAATTGACAACCGGCATGCACAACGCGCAGTTGCCCATCACCCTGGCCAAAATCTATTTAGCCGGGCTCATCGTGGTGCTGATCTGGTTCATCGTGGCCAACATCCGCTTCCGACAGAGAATGAACGCGGGCAAAATCGAGAAAATCAGCGGCAAACTGGAGGAATCCTATTTGAGCCTGTGCCGGGAACTGAAGGCCAAACCGCTGCCAGTGTACTTCATTGACCCGCTGCCAAGCGCCTGCCTGGTGGGCGTGTTCAAACCTTATATCGCTCTGCCTCTGACCGTATCCCCAACCAATGCCATCCATGTCCTGCGGCATGAGGTCTGCCACTATAAGAACAGGGACAACCTGTGGGGTATTCTGCGGCTGATGTGCTGCGCCATTCACTGGTTTAACCCCCTGGTATGGATAGCCGCGCAGATGAGCCGGACGGACAGCGAGCTGCGCTGTGATGACCTGGTGGCCAAGACCTTAAACCCTGAGGAGAAGCAGGAATACGCGAGCGTCCTGGTGCTCTCCGCCTCCAAGCGCATGGCGCCGGGCGTGGCCGTACTGGCCACCGGCATGACCCAGACCCACAAAAACCTGAAGGCCAGGGTCAAGACCATTTTGGAGAGCAAAAAGCCGCTGAGGTGGCTGGCTGTCTCCTTCGCCCTCCTTGCCAGCATGACGCTGGTAGGCGCGTTCGCGACACAGGAAGCGCGGATTGTGCCGCGGCTGAGCGAGTTTGCCTCCTCCCTTGGCATGAAGGCCGTGAGCAACAACAAAGAGGCCATGGAATACGGCAAAAAACTGCTGGCACTCCAGGACTTTGGCCTTAGCCCTGAGGAAGGCCTCAAGTATGAGGTTTGGACGATGGAAGAGGTCATGGATGAGTTCATGTTGTCCGGCGGTCCGGAGGACCTGGATGTCGCCTACCATGAAGTTTCCTTTGATACAACAGGCAGGCTCTTGTACTTCAACGACTACCAAAGCCCCTATGACCAGGCGCGGGCAACGGAAGAATTTGAAATGACCGCAAATGAAGAGACAGCCCTGGCAGAAGACCTGCAGCGCTTCCTGCGCACAACGAATCCCGAGGAGGCAGTGCGCGCGCAGGCTTGGAAGGTGGTCGGAAAAGGCGTATCCGGGGACAAGCGCTTTATCACCTATGAGTTTTATGACATGACGGAAAACACGGAGAATGGCGGCATGCCCATGGCCAGCGTTGTGGTTGAAATCGGGCCCACAACACGGATTGTAAAACTGCTGGTGTACAAATCCAACATGGGAGGGAACGGATAAAAAATGAACATCAAGAATATCCCAAACATGACCTGCCTCATGCTGGCATTCTGCTTACTGCTGGCTTTGACAGCGCCCGCCATCGCGGAAGAGATGAGCAATCAGGAGAGCATGGCACGCTCAAACCTGACTGAGGTCTACGGCTATGAAGGGGACGACCCGGAACAGTTTGTGTTTGAGGATGACGGCAAAGGCCTGCTCAAATACTGGCATGAGAACCACCCGGAATGGTTGTATACCATGAACTATGACCTAACAAGCGGCGCCTGGCGGGAAGCGCACAGCCCTTTTTACAACGACCAAAACATCCGATATCCGGGCGAGAGCGCCATCCGCTATGCCTTAAACAGGGCAGAAGAAAACAAATGGTTCTCAAACTGGAATGAGGACAGCATGCAGGGCTTGTGGGACGCGATAAACGGCTTTGGCAATATCAAGATGAACACCAACCTGACAGCCGGCTTAATCGCAAAGGACATTACCGCGGCCCAGGCCATCCAGGAATTCTTCCTTTCCTGCCATGGGGAGGAATACCTGTGGACAGACGCGACCAAGCAGTGGCGGGACCTCATTTTGAAAGAAAACAACCTAAAACTGGATGCGCCTTATGCGCTTCCCGAGGGCAAGCCCATCCATCTGAGCCTGGAAGACAGCTTTCCAAGCGATGTCTGGCAATTTACCAAAACCATCCCCGTACCGCTTGAGCAGGCGATGAAACATCCAAAATTGGCCGGGTGGAACCTGCTCTCCGGCGCGCTGAGCGAAAGGCACAACGCGATAAACGAAATACGGGGAATCGGCTTGGCCGCCTTTGAGAAGGAAGGCCGGCGGCTGCTGGTCATGTTCATCAAGGAGACGGATAGCCCCGACTACCTCACCGTGCCGGTGGGAGAACATGTTTTATATACGGACAGGGCACTGACCATCAGCAGCAAAAACGCCTCTGCGCAGATGCAGATAGCCTATGAGCCCAAGGACGGTTTGGAGGAAAGCTTCACCGTCGTACCAGTGCTGTACGGCGAAGGCGAAACCGCCTGCGTAATTCAGAGATACATCAGTTATGAACGAAACACCAATCAATATTTCCTGGCTGAGCCTGGCGTCAACGGCTGGCGATTAACACAAAGCCAGGCTGACAACGAGCCTGAGCTGGTCAGCCTGGACGCGCCGGTGGTTGCCAATCTGGAGGGTATCCCGGACATTGAGGCCTTTCCAAAAAGCCTGGCGGCTTTCAAGGCCCTGAGCGAGAGCCCCATCCCGGAAGGCTATACGATGCTGCACAGCGTGAACCTGAGGAAGAGCACCTCCTCCCGCTCCGCCTCCCTGGGCATCATGAACACCGGCACGCTGGCTAAGATTTTAGGACAGGAGCCGGGCGATCCCCACCCCTGGCTGCATGCCAAGGTGGGCAGCAAGGAGGGCTACGCCAGCATGGTGTACGTCAGCCTCAATGGCGGCGCGACCTCCATGTATTACGCCAAACCGCTGTCCATGGGCAAGGCCAAAAAAGACCTGGCGCTCAAGACCGGCACCGGCATCTTTGACGGCAAGGCCATGGACCTGAAAGCCGGAACGAAGATGCACATCATCACCGAGCAAAACGGCTGGCTGTACGTGGTGGTGCCCCAGGGCGACATCGGCTGGTTCATGGATGTGAACGGCACCTATGGCTATGTAAAGCAGGATGACGTGAGAACCGCCAGTTCCTCCCTCGCGCTGGACTGGATAGAATAAGCGACAAAAGACAAAACCGCCGCGGAATGCTTCGCGGCGGTTTTGTTTTATGGCTGCGTATGATAGGCTTGCTCCATGTCCTTCAAAAACTGACGGATGTCCCGGCGATTCTTGAGCTGAATGAAGGCGACCTGAGGGTATTTCTCATGCAAACGGAGGATGTTGAGCCGATCTTTCTTTGGAAACTGCCAGATGAGGCCATAAAACTCAAGGGCTTCCCGGCTCAGGGACTTGGGCTCCTCCAGGAAGTCCGGCAGGTCGCTGCGCTTCTTGCCCATGCGGCGCATGGCTTGGAACACACACTTTAACCGGTTGATATCCAAAAAGACAACCATATCCGCCTTTTGAAAGCGCAGCTCCATGGTGCGGTTGTAATTGCCGTCAATGAGCCACGCCTCCCCCGCGGTCAACTCGGCCTGCTTTTTGTCCCATTCCTCCCGGCCGGTTTCCACCCAGCCCGGATGCCAGTATTCCATATCCAAATGAATGAGGGGCAGACCGGTAATAGCCGCCAGTTTCTGCGACAGCCAGCTTTTGCCGCTGCCGCTACTGCCGATGACGAGGATACGCTTATGCTCATTCAACAATGATTTCTTCTTCATCTTCACCACGTAGTTTAATTTAATGGATTGTAGACAATCGGACCAACCTCAAGCAGTACTTACAATAAAAAAATCGTTGCGAGCCAGTATAGCTCGCAACGAAGTGGTGCGGTCGACGAGACTTGAACTCGTACGGTTTTCACCACACGCCCCTCAAACGTGCGCGTATGCCAGTTCCGCCACGACCGCAGACAGCAAAGATGATTATAGCCGAGGCTGGAAACGATGTCAAGAATTTTGAGAGGGATAAATTGGTTCTCGGATTTTGAGAAGAAGCGCAGAGATGCGCAGGGAAAAGCGTGGTATAACCTATAAAAGGCAGTCAGCCACTTTAGATTAATTCGCTTGCTCCGGCTCTTCTTCCACTCTGACCAAGTCATTAAAGCCGCGCACCACCAGGTAACTGTACGGCGCGTGGTCAGCCAGGCCGGGCTCGGTGTTGACCAGGGAGTGGGTTAAGTGCAGGGCCTTGACAATCATCTGGGAAAAGGCGATGGCGCCGTAGCGGTTCATGATGGGGTTGATGAGGGCGTACATCTCCTCCACCTGGTCATTGACCGGCTCAAGGCCGGTGACATCCAGGTAAAACCTGGTGAAGGTGGACTTGCTCTGCTGGAGAAGTTTCAAGGTCCACTCCTCCGTGCGCATGGGCAAATCGGCCAGGGGCTCAGCCAGGTTTTCGGCCCAGGGTTTTTCAAGGAAGGCTGCCAGGGACTCAAAGATGATTTTTTCAGGCCTGGAAGCCAGGGATTTCAGATAGCCCATGCAAAAGAGCAGACCGATCTGGGTATCGCTTAAACCGTTGAACAGCTTGAGCATGTCATTAAACAGCGGGTCCTTGTCATATTTGCCGTAGCAGGTGGCGCGGAAAGCCTCATCCGCCGGTAAGCAATAGACAGCGCCGATGTGGCGCTTTAAGCCCACGCGCGTAAAGATATCCTGCTCCGCCAAGAACAGGGTGACGGGGCAGGCGTCGTCCGTCTCCATAAACCGGGTGGCCACAACAGGCGCGGCGTAACCAAAGCCGTTTAGGTGTTCCCGCAGGATGCCCTCCCGGCGCTTTTTCCAGGTCCAGACCTGAAGGACGGCCGCGCCCTGGCTGTGCCCGGCCATGACCAGGCGGAAGGGGCTGTCCGCCTTCTTGCAGTTTTCCAGCACCTCTTTGAGCGTCAGGTCAGAAAGTCCCAAGGCCTTGGCCGCAGTTGGAAAATGGATGTCCGCTTCGTTGTTGATGAATTGATTGGCAATATAGGAAAAGCCTTCATGCAAATCATCCTCATGCAAAAAGCGCATGTTGCCCGCCCAGTCCTGCGCGCGCTTGCCGGTGCCCATAAAGCCGATGGCAACTGTGAACTTGCCCTCCGCTTCCGGCTTTAGCAGCACAACGGCCTTGCCGGTGTCCAATTCCATGTCCTGATTGAGCAGACTCTTGATTTCCACCACCGGGTTGGCAACCGCCTTTAGTCCGTGCGCCAGTTTGGGCAGGACGAGGTTTAAGGCCTGCTGGCGCCAGGAAGAGGCGTCATCCGAAGCGCGGACACCGGAGAACAGGCGGGAGTTGACCTGGATGGTGACATCGGTCCAGCCCGCTTCCAGCCACTGGCCCACCTCAAAATCATAGGCCAACTGCGCCAATTCCAGCCCAAAGCGGGCAGCCTGGCGATCCAGCTGCCCAAGGTTGGTGGCCTCGTACCAGGACAGGTCCGACAGGTCCGTTCCGGTGTAATAGCTTACATGCGGCATAATAAACTCCCCTTTGATATCGTCTCATTATGCCATAAAACGCACTTTAGTGAAAAGATGCTTGCAAATTGTAAAAACTGGCCGTATACTACAAATGGTGAATCACGGTCTGTGGTTGTAAGCCGATGCCAGTCGCAGGCAAAACGGCCCACGTAAGTTGGCAAAATGCCAATGAGCATGGTGCGATCTAGAGGTTAGTCCGGCCGGGCGCAAGCCCGAGAGAGCGGCGTAAGGCGCGAACGCGTGGAGCAAAACTCCAGCCGGCGGGTGTGGGGACAAAGACCAGGTCAGCGAGATTCAACCGATTAAACTTCAGGGGGATTCCAAACAGATGTACCAGGACAAGACCATGGTGTGCAGGGACTGCGGCAGCGAATTCATTTTCTCCGCCGGTGAACAAGAGTTCTACGCAGAGAAAGGGTTCCAGAACGAACCGACCCGTTGCAAAGATTGCCGCCAGAACCGGAAAGCCAGCCGACCTGCCTCAAATGGTCCGCGCGAAATGCACGAAGCCGTTTGCGCCCAGTGCGGGGCTCACACCCAGGTTCCCTTCCTTCCCAAGAACGACCGCCCCGTCTACTGCAGCGATTGCTTCTCCTCGATGCGCAAATAAGTAGAAACTTGGATTAGCAAACCGTCCCTGAAAGGGGACGGTTTTTTTATGCGGCGGCGCGCGGGTTTATCAATCAAATCAAAGGAAATCCGCCTGTGCCCATAATTGACAAGGCGGGGGCGCTTCTATAAGATAGGGGCATGAAAAAACAAGCAATTTACGGCAAATCCACACCTTGGATTCTATGCTTTTTAATGGTTTTCCTGCTGGTAACCGCTCTGTTTCCCCATGCCTTAGCAAAGGAGGAGCAGGCGGCCTTCAGCCAGACAGCGCCTGACAAGCACCGGCCCTACAATGAGAGTGAACTGACGCTTAACATCCCGGATGATGGTTTTTTAAAGCTGAGTGTCTTCACCGGCAGCGAAGAAATGCCCGTTATGGCGGAGACCGCGGTGACAGCGGGGAGCCTGACGCTCCCCTTCACCGGTCTGACCACTTCAGGTGAGCCCTTGCCAAGGGGACAGGCCATCCTGAAAGCTACCCTCAAAACCGATACGCAGGAGCAGACCGCCAAAGCCGACATCCTCATCCAGACGCCCGCGGCGGGCGTGATGTACGCGATTTTATCCCGGGATGTCTTGCCACGGGCGGGCGGGGAAGACCTGTATGTGGATTACCAACTGGGCAAGGACGGCTACCTGATTGTCAAACTGTACAAGGCCGATGACCTGGACAACGCCTTGTTTACCAAGACCCTGCAGCGCAAGGACGCCCTCCCCCACGCTTACCGCTGGGACAAAAAAATCAAGGGCGAGCCGGCACCGGCAGGGGATTATGTGTTCACCTTTGAGGCCAAGGGCTCAAGGCAGGAGCCGCTGAGCAGGCCATTTAAATTAACGGATGAAGCGCCATTGGCCCCGGCCTTTGGCGTGACGGAACAGGGCAAGTTCCTGCCCACCAGCCTGGATGATGAAGCGGTGTGGGCGGCCATGATGGCGCCCATCGCGCGGGTGACTATCGGCGCCATCGCCCATCAGAAGGTGTACAGCCAGCCGGACAGCAAAGCGGAGGTCCTGGGCGTGATGCACGGACAGACGGCGGGCGTGCTTGTGCTCAAAACCGACGTCAATGGCTATGCCCTGGTGCGTTCCGCCCGGCAGGGCGATGGCCAATGGATGACAGGCTACATTCCCCAGGACAGGCTGGAGATGGCCAGCCCTTCCACCCGCTATGGTCTTTTGATTGACAAGGCGGCGCAGACCATCACCCTATATGAAGAAGGCAAAAAATTATCTACCCTCAGGGTCAGCACCGGCGTCTATGTGCCCCCGGGTGACACTTCCTTTGACACGGTGCCGGGCGCCTTTTTGACCGAGGACCGCATCGCCGAGTTCCCCAGCGAAGGCTACCGCTATCTCTACGCCATGCGCATTGACGGGGGAAACCTGCTGCACAGCGCCGGCTATAAGTTGAACAGTGGCTTACGCGATTTTTCCAACCACCAGCAACGCCTGGGCGGCATCGCCTCCCACGGCTGCGTCCGGATTGACAACCGTGTAAACCCGGAGGGCTACAACGCCTGGTGGCTGTACGCCAACCTGCCCAGGAACACCAAGGTGCTGGTGCTGCCGGGAAACTGGGCGGAAGAAGGGCTGCTGGACAGCCTGTACACCCTGGACTTTCAAAGCGCCGCCTTATCAGAACCGGTCAGTGAAGCAACAGCCAACACGGATGCTGTTATAGTGGCTGAAGAACCCCTTGCCACACCCGCCCCGGAAGCGCAGCAAAGCCTTCCAACCCCGGACTACCAGGTTGAAGAAGTCCTGCCCATTGAGACCACCATCACCCTGACCTTTGGCGGGGACACCATCCTGGGCAGCGAGGAACACAGCCGCAAACTGCCGGAGTCCTTTGATTCCGTTGTGGCAGAAAAGGGCAATGATTGGCCGTTTTCAGGCCTTTACGACATTTTAAGCCGGGATGACCTGAGCATGGTCAACCTGGAGGGCGTGCTGAAGAATGACGCGGGCAATCTGTACAAGCGCGTCCACAACTTCAGGGGGCCGGAAGCTTTCGCGGGCATACTGACCCTGGGCAGCGTTGAAGCGGTGAACATCGCCAACAACCATTTCCCGGATTACGGCCAGGACGGAAAGAACAGTACCAGGGCCGCGCTTGACCGGGAGGGAATATTGGTGTCCGGGTACTCCGACCTGGCGGTGTTTGAGAAGGACGGCATCAAAATCGGTTTTGGCGGCATAAGGGAAACCATTTACAAGCAGGACAGAAACCGCATCGCAAGAGAGATTGAAGAACTTAAACGGCAGGGCTGTGCCTACATCGTCTACACCTGCCATTTTGGCAATGAGTACGAGGTCAGCCACAACACGCTTCAAACTGAAATGGCTCACAAGGCCATTGACGCCGGCGCCAACCTGGTTATCGGCCACCACCCCCATGTGGTGCAAGGCATTGAGGAATACAAGGGCGGCCTGATTATCTACTCGCTGGGCAACCTGGTCTTTGGCGGCAACCTGAGCCTGACCACCTTTGACGGGCTGATGGCGCAGGTGGAGATTGGCTTCGCGGCGGGCAAGCCGCAGCAGACCGCCGCGCGCTTGATTCCCGTTATCACCAGCTCAAGCAGGCCGGCCAATGACTTTCGCCCCATCCCGGCGACAGGAGAAGACAAGGCCCGCATTTTGGCTGCCATTGCGGCAGACAGCGCGAGGCCTTATGAAGAGTATTTTATTGTAAGGGGCGAGTAACTATCAGCCAGAGTACCTGTCCACCAGGTCTTCCAGTCTGCCAAGGAAGCTGTCCTCGCCAAAACGGTTGATTTTGAAGAACACAGCCTGGGAACCGCCGGAGGTGATGGCGCACAGGCTCAGCTGCTGATTCATCCCCGTGATGGTAAGGGACAGGCTGACGCGGTTGCTGCCCACCATGCTGTAACGCTCGTACACGCGCATGGCGACACGGGCATCGCCCTCCCGCCAGTCGCTGCCATCTTCAAAGCTCGCGGACATGGAGCCGCCCAGGATGCCCTGGTCAATGTAATTGAGGAAATGATCAAAATCCCCAGAGAGCTGACGCACAAGTTTTGCCATGAGAATTCTCCTTTTCGTGGTGAAATCAGGACCCGGGCTTATTATACAAGCATACGCCAGTGATTATCCGCTTATACAAAATTAAACCTGAATGAATGCCGGAGGAACCGCCATGTACACACAAAACGACATTGACTCCTTAAACGCCCAAATCAAGCAGCGCACCCTAATTTGGCTGATACCGGAATTGCTGGTGCTGGCTGGGCTTATTTACAGTTTCATCATCCGCATTGAATGGCTGTCGGGCGTGCTGCTGTCCCTGCTGGCCATTCTGATTTATTTTTCCATCACCATGAGCATCCTGCCGGTCAAAAAGTACCGCGATTTTATTAAAAACGCGGTCCATGGCAGGAACCGCGTGGAAACACTGCGCTTTGACAGCTTTGAGGAAGAGACGGTGGAGCGGGAGGGCGTGCGCTTTTACCCAGTATTGATGCGCGCTGATGTGCCCAAGGAAGAACTGGACGAGCGGCGCTTTTACTGGGACGCGAACCTGACCCGCCCTGATTGGGTACAGGGCAGCCCAATCAACCTGACCTCGCACGAGAAAATGATTACCGCCTGGGCGCAGGCTTAAGGCAATTACAGGTTGTTCTCAATGTCCTGCGCGATGTCCTTGGGCTCGGTGGTGGGCGCGTAACGCTTCAGCGGCGTGCCGTCCCGGCCGATTAGGAACTTGGTAAAGTTCCACTTGATTTCCTTGCCCATGACGCCGGGCAACTGCTCTTTGAGGTATTGGAACAAGGGCGCGGCGTTTTTGCCGTTGACCTCCACCTTTTCAAACCGCGGGAAGGCCGTCCCATAATTGATGGCACAGAAAGACTGAATCTCCTCCCCCGTGCCCTGCGCCTGAGCGCCAAATTGGTTGCAGGGGAAGTCCAGGATTTCAAAGCCCTGCTCAGCGTACTTGTCGTATAGTTCCTGCAAGCCCGAGTACTGCGGGGTAAAACCGCAGTGGGTGGCTGTGTTGACGATGAGCAGCAGCTTGCCTTGATAGGCATCCAGTGAAACAAGCTGGCCTTGCCAGTCTTTGACGGTGAATTGATAAACGCTCATTTGTTGTCCTCTTTTCTGTTTCTATAATCCCGGGAAAAACGGATGAGTTCAAGCAGTTCCTGGTCAATCAGGCCGCTTGTTGGAACGTGGGCATGGATGGTATACAAAGCGCGCCTGATGAACACGGAATCGATGATAAGCGGGTGGCTTTTCGCCGTGTCGGAAGAAAAACTCAGACAGAGCCTGGAATGCACCCCCGCGCGGCTTTTGGGTAGAATGCTGACATAGACAAAGGGGCGCGGCGCACGGAAGGAAATGGTAGTCTTGTGCACCTGCACCTCACTGGTTGGCGCAAGCCCCAAAAAGGCCGCGCGCAGGTTTAAGTACAGGGGCAAGAGCGCCTCCTGTTCCACAAAAAAGTCCAGTTCCGTGAGGGACACATCCTGCATAAAGCCACCTCCTGATGGAGTTTACCCGCAAAATTGACAGCAAAGGGAGAAACACACAATGGCAGTCAACCTGATGCACCTGTACACGGGCGACGGCAAAGGCAAGACCTCCGCCGCCATGGGCCTGGCGCTTCGCGCCCTGGGACATGACAGAAAAGTGCTCATCGCGCAGTTTATGAAGGACGGCACCTCCGGCGAACTTCAGGCGCTCAAAACCTTCAAGGAGCAGGTCATCATTTTTGACGGCTTGCTGATGAAGGGATTTATGCGCACCAGGACGCCCGCTGACCTGATGGAAAAGCAGGAGAACACAAGGGAAGCCATCCGCCAGCTCAAGGAATTGATTGAGGAAAACAAGCCCGCTGTCATTATCCTGGACGAGTTGAACGTGGCCATCGCCATGCAATTGGTCAAAGTGGAAGACGCGCTTGATTTGATTGACTGCGCGTTAAAGTACGGGGACGCTGTGGTCACCGGCCGCTACGCCAGCCAGAAATTGATTGAAAAAGCCCACTATGTGAGCCGGATTGAGGCGGTCAAGCATCCCTTTGATGAGGGGCAGCCTGCCCGGGAGGGTATTGAATTTTAGATGCCCAGAAGGGTGAACACACCGCTGTCAATGACCTGGCGGTTGTCCCCGGACAGGACGGTTACCTTCAGGCGGTACTCCCCGGGTAAGGCGGGGGTGCCGTCTTTTGTTTTGCCATCCCAGAACAATTGGCTGCCTTCCTGTTGCAAATGCAGAGGGCGGCTCATGCGGCCGGATTCCAGGGTGGCGACAGCCTCACCTGTGCTGTCAATGACGCGGGCGGAATAGCTGACAACCCCGGTGTGCCTTAAGGTAAAGGCGGCTTCCTCCCCCTTGCCCGGCGTGAACTCCGGCAGGTACTCCAAGGAGAGCACCGGCTCATCCTGCCGGGTTTGGACGCTCAACAAAACACAGGCCTGGGGCCGTGAGTAGTCTTCAAAGACGGTGATGATAAGCATCAAAAGGTAGCCGGACAAGTTCTCACTGCCGGGTTTTAAATGCAAGGCGGCTTCCTTGCGCCCGGGCAGTACAATGCCGTCCCCCCGGCCTTCCTCAGCGATACTCTGGGGGTGGTGAAAGCGCCAGGTGCTTTGGGATTCATAAACCAGTTGATAAGCCAGGCGTGAGGTTTGATTTAAGGTATAGGAAAACAAAATCGGCTCATCCGGCGTGAGCAGGTGGGAGGCGGCCACCTCCAGCCCGGTCACCGTGCGCAATTGAGCCTGGGGCAGGGTGCTTGGGGTGTACTCAAAGACCACAAAATCATCGTTTTGCGGGTAGACCTGGGGCGTTGACGCGCCATAGGCCTTTAACTGATGACGGTAAAGCTCTTTTAAGGTTATCTGGCCATTGCGGTTGGTATCCGCGGCGTAGAGCCCAGGCGCGCTAATACCGTCAATGAGCGCCTGGGAAAAAAAGCTGCCGCCCTGCACGGTACCTGCCCCGTTGGTCCACAGGAAGCTGGGTTCCATGCCGCCGGCACTGGTGAGCACCTTGAAATCCTCGCCTGAGAAGACGGAAGACAGATAGGGCATGTCCATGCCCTTGTTGATGGCAGCGCCGGAATAACAGGCGTCCAGGATAACAACCTTTTTGCCCGGCACATCCTTGAGGGCATGATACATATCCTGACCGGTCAGATGGGTTTCCGTTGTGCCATCACTGAACAGGGCGACGAAATCCATATTGCCTTCCACCTGGATGCCATGGGTGCTCAAATAAAACAGGCTGAGGTCGTTCTCTTTCGCGCCGGAGAATGCGTCCTGGGCCAAGGCGGTGAAACTGTCACGATCCAAAGCCTGGTTGAGACTGACGCGGATGCCGGAATAGGTCCGCTTATCGCCCAGCAGGGCACGGCGGACATTGGCGACATTATTAAAAGAGGATGGCGTGGTATCCGGCTGGGTGACAAAATCATCACAGGCGACAAGCAGCGCGCGCAAAACGGGCTTGGTTTCCGGCAAGGCCAATATGGGTTTTGACAGGGACGGGCAGACCAGCGCCAGTGACACCAGCAGCGTAAAGAGAAAGCGCAGCGCCCTCACCCCCTTTGTGCGTACAGGCACATCCTAACAAACCGCCTTTCCCCAGTCAAGTAAGGGCAGATTGACAGGAAGGGCAAGGGTGATTACACTGAAAACAACATGAAAAAGGAGGGTCTGATGAACGCGCTGAGTCTGAGGGGACGCCAGATGGTTTTCTGGGGTGCCATTCTGTTGTTTGGCTGGGCGATTTATGAACTGTCCATCCGTTTTGATGAGATGCTCATCTGGCTCTCCCCGGTGTACAGCCTGGTGCGTGACGGGAAAATCACCTGGCTGGATTATCTGCAAAGAATCAACTGGGCCAGGCTGCAGACCCACCTCTTTTTGTTGGTATGCGCCCTTTTTGCCCTGTACGCGCTCATCGCGCGCAAAAACCTCATCGCCTGCGTCATCGCGCTGCCCATCGCTGTTTTACTAGCCATCTTCTCCCTGGGCAGCACGCCGCTCTTGTCCTTCAGCATCTGGCAGAAGTTAAAACTTATCCCCCTGGTATTGATAGCCTTAGGCAGCCTGCTCCGCTTAATTGGCAACGCGCAAAGGAAGAAAAAAAAGCCGGTCAGCGCCAACGAACAGCCCGCCAGACAGCAGCCTTATGATCCCTTCCGAATCAACAGGCCTTAACAATCAATATAGCAAAACCGGCTCTCCAGATGGCGAACCGGTTTTACTTTTAAGGATTTTAGTTGTCTTGCCCGTAGTAGGCGTTCGCGCCGTGTTTGCGGAAGAAATGTTTGTCCCTGAGGGAATCGGCCGCCGGCTGCACCGCCGGGTTAACCTGGCGGGTGTAGCGCGCCATGCGGGCCACCTCTTCCAGGACGCCGGCGTTGGTGACCGCCTCTTCCGCGTCCTTGCCCCAGGCAAAGGCGCCGTGGGAGCAGACCAGCATGGCGGGAATGTACATCACATTGATGCCCCGTTTTTTTAAGGTCTCAATCATCACAAGGCCGGTGTTCTTTTCGTATTCCCCGTTAATCTCCTCTTCTGTGAGGGCGCGGGCGCAGGGAATGGGACCGGCGAAATGGTCCGCGTGCGTGGTGCCGTACAGGGGGATATCAAGCCCTGCCTGCGCCCAGGCAGTGGCCTCGGTGGAATGGGTGTGGACGATGCCGCCCATTTCTGGGTAGGCGGCGTAGAGCGCCAGGTGGGTAGGCGCGTCGGAAGAGGGCTTTAGGCGCCCTTCCAGCACGTTTCCCTCAGGCGAGAGGACAACCATGTCATCCGCCTCCATGGTCTCATAGGGGACGCCGGAGGGCTTGATGACGATGTAGCCGGATTCTTTGTCCCGGGCGGAAACATTGCCCCAGGTGTACTTGACCAAGCCCTGGCTGGGTAAAAGCAGATTGGCCTTATAGACGCGTTCTTTGAGTTCCTGCAGCATGGTACACTCCTCTCATTCAAGGTGGGCGATGGCGGCTTTTTCCACCTCCAGCCCTTTCTTGAACCGTTCAAGGTATTTTTGGAAGCCTTTGACATCCTCGGGTTCCTGGTTGAGGACAGACACCTCAAAGTCGTTAAAGACGCGCTCCTTGAGGTAGTTTTCCAGGCTTTCCCCTTCCTTGCTGTATACCATAAATGCGGCTAGCAGCGCAATGCCCCAGGCGCCGCCCTCACTGGCGGTGGTCATGACAGACACGGGCGTATCAAGCGCCGCCGCGGTGAAGGCCTGGCCGGCGGTGCCCGCCTTGTACAAGCCCCCATGCGCCTGGATGGAGTCAATCAAGACCTCTTCATCCTTTAAGACCTCCATACCAATGGCCAGGGTAGCCAGGGAGGAGTAAATCAGACTGCGCGCCAGGTTCTTCAGGTTCAGCTTGCTGTCAATGCCGCGCGCCAGGAAGGGCAGGCCGGTTTCAAACCCGGTGATATGCTCACCTGAGTAATAGCCCACAGACACGAGGCCGCCCGCGTCCTTCTCCGCCTTCAGCGCCGCGTCAAAGAAGACATCGTAGAGGTTGTCCCTGTCATAGGACAGGCCCATTTCGGCAAGGAAATCTGCCAGCAGGGCAATCCAGTTGTTGATGTCGGTGGTGCAGTTGAGGCTGTGTATCATGGCCACAGGAAAGCCGTCCGGGGAAGCGACGATGTTGATTTCCGAATGCAATTGCTTCTTCAGCGCGTGGTCCAAAACCACCATGGCAAAGATGGAGGTGCCGGCGGAGACATTGCCGGTGCGGGGGCCAACGGCATTGGTTGCCACCATGCCGGTTGCGGCGTCGCCTTCCGGCGGGCAGAAGGGAATGCCAATTTCCAACTGGCCGCTCTCATCCAGGAAGTCGCGCCCGATTTTGGTCAGTTTGCCAGCTACGGCGCCTGAGGGCAGGCTTTTGGGCAGGAGGGACTGGATGTCCATCTCAAGGCCCTTTTCCTTCACCAGGTTATTAAATGTATCCATCCGGTCAGCGTCATACCGGCCTTTGTCATCCAGCGGGAAGATGCCGGAAGCCTCGCCCAAGCCAACGGCCTTCTCACCGGTCAACTGCCAGTGCACAAAGCCGGCCAGGGTGGTGATGAAGCGCACGTCCCCCACGTGCTCTTCCTTGTTCAAGATGGCCTGGTAGAGGTGGGCGATGCTCCAGCGCTGGGGGATGGTGAAGCGGAAAGCCTGGCTGAGCTCTTCCGCGGCCTGCGCGGTCATGAGGTTGCGCCAAGTCCTGAAGGGTACCAACAGGCTGTCATTCTTATCAAAGGGCAGGTAGCCATGCATCATGCCGGAGATGCCGATGCCGGCCAATTTGGTCAGGGGCTGGCCATACTGCTCTTTGACCGCGCGGTTTAGGTCTGTGTAGGCGTTTTTCAGCCCCGAATAGACCTCTTCCAACGCATAAGTCCAGACCCCGGAGACCAGCTGGTTGTCCCAGCGGTGGGAGCCCGTGGCCAGCACCTGATGGTTCTCATCAATGAGCACGGCCTTGATGCGGGTGCTGCCCAGCTCGATGCCAAGGACAGCCTTGCCGTTTTTGATTGATTCAGCCTGCGTGTTTGACATACATCCTCCTTTTTACCGGTAGAACGCCTGCCCGAGCATCAAATCCTGCTTGACCTGGCGGATGCTGCTGTGGCGGTCAATGACCAGGGCCTCAATGCCCATCTGTTCCGCCCAGTCGCACATCTGCTCCACACTCAGGTCATAGGAGAAGGCGGTGTGGTGCGCGCCGCCGGCCAGAATCCAGGCTTCAACGCCGGTTGTGAAGTCAGGCTGGGGCGTCCAGAGCACGGTGGCGACAGGCAGTTTGGGCATGGGTTTTTCTACCTGCTTACATTCTACCTCAGCAACGAGCAAACGGAAACGGGTGCCCAGGTCAATCAGCGAAACCGCGACGCCGGGGCCGGTTTTTGAGGTGAAGACCAGGCGGGCCGGGTCTTCCCTGCTGCCCATGGAGAGGGGCTGGCAGCGGATGGCGGGCCTGCCATCGGCCAGGGAGGGGCAGATTTCCAGCATGTGCGCCTGGAGAATGCCTTCCTTTCCGGGGACGAGGTTGTAGGTATAGTCCTCCAGCATGGAAGTTCCCTTGGCGTTTTTGATGTCCTTGGTCATCAATTTCATCAGACGCACCATGCCGGCCGTTTTCCAATCACCCTCAGCGCCAAAGCCATAGCCCTTTTGCATCAAGCGCTGGATGGCCAGGCCGGGCAATTGTTTCAGACCGCCCAGGTCATCAAAGTGGGTGACGATGGCGTGGTAGTTCTTTTCCTTGAGGAAGCGCTCAAAGCCCAGCTCAATCTGCGCCTGGACGGCGACATGGCGACGGAAGTCATTTTCCCCCTTGCCGTCTAAAATAATGTCATAGTCTTGATAGTACTCATCCACCAGCGCCTTGATGTCCGAATCGGACACGGCATTGACGTATTCCACGATGTCATTGACCGGATAGGCGTCCACCTCCCAGCCAAACTTGAGCTGGGCTTCCACCTTGTCACCCTCGGTGACGGCGACATTGCGCATGTTGTCCGCGATGCGAAGGACGCGCAGCTGGCTGCTTTCCACGATGCCCACCGCCGTGCGCATCCAGGAAGCGACACGGGAGAGCACGGTATCAGACCGCCAATGCCCGGCGATGACCTTGCGGAAAACGCCCATGCGGGTGACCATGTGGCCATACTCGCGCCCGCCGTGGGCGGACTGGTTTTCGTTCATGAAGTCCATGTCGATGCTGTCATAGGGGATTTCTTCATTGAACTGGGTGTGAAGGTGCAAAAGCGGCTTGGTGTTGGCCTTCAGACCCGCGATCCAGGATTTGGCCGGGGAGAAGGTGTGCATCCAGGTGAGGACACCGGCGCACTCCTTATCCAGGGACGCCTCCACAAAGGTCTGCTGGATGTGGCCGGCGTTGATGAGGACAGGCTTTAAAACCAAGGGATAGGGCAGCTTCCCGGAGGCGTTGATTTCTTTGACCATGATGTCGGCGTGCTCAGCGACCCGGCTTAAGCATTCCTCACCATAGAGGTCCTGGGAACCCACACAAAACCAAAAGCGATAATTTGTCCGCGGCATAGCTAAGGTACTCACTTTCAATGTTTGACCCGAAAGGTCAGGTGATTTTTTAGTTGGCTTTCAGGTGAATCACGTTCCAGCTCAGCGCCGGGATGACCACGTCCAATTGTCCGTTGTCCAAAACGCCGCCCTTTTCATCCCTGGGCTTGACGTTATCGGGGTTCTCCTCGGTGTTGACCGCCTTGACGTCCGGGTGGTGCAGCACGGAATGCGTATACTGCTCCAAGCCCTTGAAGCTGCGCAGGTCAGCCTTTAAGTAGATGGGTTCCTTTTCATTGCGGTTGACCGCGAAGATGGTGACGCTGCCGTCATCAGCCAGGGTGGCTGTGGCATCCAGTTCCGGAATGCTGTCATAATCAGCGCAGGCGTAGACCGGGGAATCCACCATGACGCGCAGGGAGGTGCCTCTGCCGTATTTGCTGGTCTGCATCAGCGGCCAGAAAATGGTCTGTGCCCAGGCGCCTCCGCCATTCCTGGTCATAATGGGCGCGATGACGTTGACCAGCTGCGCCATGCAGGCGATCTTCACGCGGTCAGCGTTGCGCAGGAAACTGATGAGCAGGGAGCCGACCAGGAGGGCATCCTCGAAATTGTAGATGTCTTCCAGAAGCGGCAGCGCGCGGTCCCATTTGTCCTGTTTCCAGACTTCCTGGTCCTTTTCATTGCTATGGTACCACACATTCCACTCGTCAAAGGAGAGGTTGAGCTTTTTCTTGCTGCGCTTCTTGCCGCCCACGGCGTCGCAGATAGCGACTACGGTCTTGATGAAGTCTTCCATGTCCAAAGACCTGGCCAGGTAGGAGGGCAGGTTGTTGTCGCGGTTGCCGTAGTAGCGATGCAGGGAGACATAGTCCACCTGGTCATAGCACTCATCCAGCATGGTCAGTTCCCAATCCCCAAAGGTAGGCATGTCCCGGCTGGAGGAGCCGCAGGCGACCAGCTCAATGCTGGGGTCAACCCATTTCATCACCTTGCCGGCCTCATTGGCGATGCGGCCGTATTCATAAGCGGTGCGGTGGCTGATTTGCCAGGGGCCGTCCATCTCATTGCCCAGGCACCAGAGTTTGATATTGAAGGGATCCTTGGCGCCGTTTTTGATGCGCAGGTCGCTCCAGTAGGAGCCGCCCTTGTGGTTGGCATATTCCACCACGCTGCGCGCGGCGTCCACCCCGCGGGTGCCCAGGTTGATGGCGTACATCGGCTCGGTATTGGCCTGTCTACACCAGTCGATGAACTCATGCAGGCCAACCTCGTTGGTCTCAGTGGTAAACCAGGCCAGATCCAGGCGGTGCTTGCGCTGGTCCTTGGGGCCGATGGAATCCTCCCAATCAAAGCCGGAAACGAAGTTGCCGCCGGGGTAGCGCACCACGGGAACGTCCAGTTTCTTAATGAGGTCAATGACATCCGTCCTGAAGCCCTGGGCGTTTGCCTTGGGGTGGCCGGGCTCATAGATGCCGCCGTACACCGCGCGGCCCAAATGCTCAATAAAGGAGCCGTAGATGCGGGGGTCGATTTTGGAAATCTCAAACGCCTTGTCTAGGGTCATTTTTGCGGTTTTCATGGGTATCCTCATTCACTTTGCCATCAACACACCGTCTACTAGTATCAAATAATTAATAAGCGGGTATTGGCAGATTTTTCTACTTCTTTTCATATATCATTTTAGCCTCAAAATACAAATAACGCAATCTCTCTTGAGGTTGCGCCTTAATTGGAATGCCCCATGCTTAATCGTTAAAATGCAGTATTTTTGCTTTAAGAAGTGCCGCCTCATCCGTGTCATGGCTGATGAGAAGCAAAGTCTTTCCCTTTGCCGCTTCCAGAATCACCTTGGCGGTTTGCGCTTTGCTTTCCTCATCCAAACCCTTGAACGGCTCATCCAGCAGCAGGAAATTGAAGTCCACCGCCAGGGCGCGGGCGATGGCCACGCGGCGCTTCATGCCGCCAGAAAACTCGCTGACCGGTTTGTTGTCGATGTCCTCAAGGCCCAGGGAAAGAAGCAGGGCACGGTTTTCATTGTCCCGGGCACGGCCGGTGACCAGGCGGAGGTTGGAGAGGGCGGTGATGGATTCCACCAGCCTGTCCTCCTGGAAGACCGCGCTCATGGGCAAAAGGGTCGTCACCTTGCCCATGTCGGGCTGCGTGAGGCCCAACAGCAGGCGAAAGACCGTGGTCTTGCCGATGCCGGAAGAGCCCATGAGGCAGACAGCCTGGCCGCGCGGAATCAACAAATTGTAGTCCTTGAGCACAAGATTGTCGCCGAAGGACTTGGTGACATTTTTGAGCTGCACGCTTTCACTCATAGACGCTTCAACCTCCCAAAGCCTTTGTCAATGAGGAGCTTGAGCAGTTTGATGGTAAGCGCGCTGAGCAGGACAATAAACGCCGTCCAGGCGAACAAGTCAGCCGTGTTGTAGTTGACCTTGACGCTGTATAACCTCTCCCCGATGCTGCCGCGCGGGATGCCGATGACCTCCGCCGCGATGCCGCTTTTCCAGGACAGGCCCAGCGCCGTGACGGCGCCCGCGCGCAGGTAGGCGTAAAGCTGTGGCAGGGTGACATAGAGCAGTTTGCGAAAGGCCGGGACATGAAAGACCACAGCCATTTCCATTAACCCTTTGTCCCGGGCGGCCAGGCCTTCCCTTAAGTTGCTATAAATGATGGGGAAGGCGATGACAAAAGCGATGAGGGCGGAGAGCCAGCGGGTGGACACCAAAATGATGGCCAGAATAACAAAGCTGGTCACCGGCACGGCACGCGCCAGGGTGACCAGCGGGGAAACCAATTCATGGATGAGCCTGGAGCGAGACGCGCCTGCTGACAGGACCAAGGCCAAAACAAAGGCGGACAGGAAGCCCAAGAGCACCCTTAAGGTGGAGTGCGCAAAAGCCAGGTAACTGGAAGGCTCCCCCAGCAGGCGGATGAAGGACACCAGGACATTGAGCGGGGAGGCCAATAGAAACTCGTGACCTACCAAAATGGCCAGAACCTGCCAGACTGCCAGCCAAAAGAGAATGGCCAGCAGTCTGTAGGCACCGGTTTTTAACTCAGGGCGCGTAATAGAAGTCATCCGTGGGCAGGCTTCCGCCGGTGGTTGCGGGGTTACTGTCAAAGAGCATCTGATAGAAGGGCTTCAGCAGCGTCACCATGTCCTGGCCGCTGACAAAAGTGATGCCGGCATAGGGCAGGGCTTTTTCGGCGACAGGGGCGGCGATGATGTCAAACTCGCCGATGAGCTGAGCCGCTTCCTTGTGGTTGGCGTTGACATAATTGGCGGAGGCTTCATAGTTCTTTAAGAACTGGGTCAGTTTCTCGGGTTGCTGCTCAATCACCTCCGCGCGGGCGACGGTGACGCCGGTGATGAGGCTGCCCTCACCCAGCGCTTCCCATTCCTGGTTCAAGTCCAGCGCGATGCGGATGTCCGGGCTCTTGGTCTGGGCGACTGTCACAAAGGGCTGGGGCAGGAGGGCCAGGGCCGTGGGGTCCGCCATGAGGGCGGCCAGGGCCTCGGCGTGCTCCGCCTTCCACTGGATGTCCAGACCGTCCACCTGTGCTTTTTCAAGCAGGTAGTCGAGCGCGTACTCCGGCGTGGAGGACTTGCCGGAGGCGTAGACCGTTTTGCCCTTGAGGTCACTGAGGGTTTTGACCGTGTCGCCGCGCTCCACAATGTACAATACTCCCAGGGTGTTCACGTTAACCACGCGAACGGCTCCCTTAGTATTGGCGTAGAGGATGGCAGCCAGGTTGACCGGCAGGCATGCGATGTCCAGGTCGCCGCGGACCAATTCCGGCACCAGGGCGTCCGGGCTGGCGGCCAGGGTGAAGGCGTACTCAGAAGTGCCTTCTTTGTCCTTCATCAGTTTGACCAAGCCCATGCTGGTGGGGCCTTTGAGCGCGCCCACGCGCAGGGGTTTTTCCTCCGCAGCGAAAATGGAAAGGACGGAGAGGGACAAAACCAGGGCCAAAAGCAGAGCGATTGATTTTTTCATGGTGTTTCCTTTCGGGGACTGATTAGACAGGCATCTTTTCAAAGGCCTGGCGGTACTTGCTGCGCTTGGTGTAGTGGGTGTGCAGCAGGTGATGGGCTTTCTGGCTGTTGGGCGAGCCCAGGTACTCCTTGTACAGGCGCTGGATGCCTGGATTTTCATGGCTCTTGCGGCGGATGTTGCCCATGTCTGCGGTATAAAGCGCCTTGGCGCGCAGGGTCTTGTGGTCCACGCGCACCTTGCCCTCAGCCGACACGATGGGCTGGCCGCCGCCGTTGACGCAGCCGCCCTCGCAGCCCATGATTTCAATGAAGTCATAGGATTTTTCGCCGGACTTGATGCTGTCCAAGAGAATCTTGGCGTTGGCCGTGCTGTGGGCGACGGCGATGCGCAGGGTGAGGTCGCCGATTTGCACATCGGCTTCCTTGATGCCCTTCTGGCCGCGCACGGCGTGGAAATCCAGGTTCTCAAGGGTTTTGCCGGTGATGGTCTCATAGGCGGTGCGCAGCGCCGCTTCCATGACGCCGCCGGTCGCGCCAAAGATGGTGGCGGCACCGGAGCTATCGCCCAGAAGGCTGTCATACTCCTCATCCGGCAGGCTCAAGAAATCAATGCCGTTGGACTTAATCATCTTGGCCAGTTCGCGGGTGGTGATAACGGCATCCACGTCCGCCACGCCCATCGCGGCCAACTCCGGCCTGTCCGCCTCAATCTTTTTGGCGGTGCAGGGCATGACGGAGACCATGGCGATGTTGCGGGTGGAGATGCCGGCTTTCTCCGCGTAATAGCTCTTTACAATCGCGCCTACCATCTCGTGGGGGGATTTGCAGGTGGAGAGGTTGGGGATGAACTCCGGATAGAAGGTTTCGCAGAAGTTGACCCAACCGGGGGAACAGGAGGTAATCATGGGCAGGACGCCCTTGTTCTGAATGCGGCTGACCAATTCGGTCGCTTCCTCCATGATGGTGAGGTCAGCGCCAAAGTCGGTGTCAAAGACCTGGTCAAAGCCCAGCCTGCGCAGCGCCGCCACCATCTTGCCGGTGACATTGGTGCCCATGGGCAGGCCAAATTCCTCGCCCAACGCCGCGCGAACGGCCGGGGCGGTCTGGACGACCACGTGCTTGTCCGGGTCATGCAGCATTTTCCAGACCAGGGGGGACTCGTCCTTTTCCCTCAGGGCGCCAACGGGGCAGGCCGTGATGCACTGGCCGCAGCCAATGCAGGCGGTCTCTGACAGGTGGGCCTTCCAGGGGGAGGCGATGGCTGTGGTAAAGCCGCGGCCGACCGGGCCGATGACGCCGACCGCCTGGTTTTTAAAGCAGGTGGCCACGCAGCGGCGGCAGTT
>CAZHPW010000021.1:233-1510 GCA_964534515.1 uncultured Christensenella sp. | reverse complement strand
GATGCACTTGTTGTTGTCGCGCACAACGGAGGGGGACATGTCATCCACCTTGTACTCGGTGCGCTCACCCTGGTAGGTGAAGCTGTCGTAGACTTCCAGTTCCAGGGCCAGGCGCTGCAGTTCGCAGTTCTGGCTGCGGATGCAGGAGAGGCACTTCTGGTCGTGGTTGCTTAAAATCAACTCCAGCACGGTCTTGCGCGCGTGGCGGACACGGCGGGTGTTGGTTTTGACATCCATGCCCTCTGTCGCCTTGAGCACGCAGGCGGCCTGCAAAGTCCGGGCGCCGGTCTCCACCACGCACATACGGCAGGCACCGATTTCGTTGATTTCCTCTAAGAAGCACAGGGTGGGGATGCGGATGTTGGCCTTGCGGGCGGCGTCCAAAACGGTCGCGCCCTGCTCAACCTGAACGTTGACGCCGTCAATGGTTAAAGAAATCAGTTTGCTCATTCTGTCCTCCTCTTAAACCTTGACGATGGCGTCAAAGTGGCATTTGCTGACGCAGGAATCGCACTTGATGCACTTGGTGACATCAATGACGTGCTGACCGCGGGCCTCGCCGGTGATGGCGCCAACGGGGCAGACGCGGGAGCAGGCGGTGCAGCCGCGGCACTTGTCGGTAATCTCAAGGTGCAGGAGGTCCTTACAATGATGCGCCGGGCAGCGTTTTTCCTTGATGTGCGCCTCATACTCATCCCGGAAGTAGCGGATGGTGGACAATACGGGGTTTGGCGCGGTCTGGCCCAGGCCGCATAGCGCAGTGTCCTTGATGGACTCAGCCAGGGTCTCCAGTTTCTCCAGGTCGCCCTCCTCGCCCTTGCCAGAGACGATGCGGTTCAGGATTTCAAGCATGCGCCGGGTCCCGATGCGGCAGGGGGTGCATTTGCCGCAGGACTCATCCACCGTGAAGTCCAGGAAGAAGCGGGCGATGTCGACCATGCAGTTGTCCTCGTCCATGACAATCATGCCCCCCGAGCCCATCATGGAGCCGATTTCCACCAGGGAGTCGTACTCAATGGGCACGTCAATGAGGGAGTCGGGGATGCAGCCGCCGGAGGGACCGCCGGTTTGCACGGCCTTGAACTTCTTGCCCTTGGGGATGCCGCCGCCGATGTCATAGATGACCTTTGAAAGCGGCGTGCCCATGGGCACCTCTACCAGGCCGGTATTGTTAATTTTGCCACCCAGGGCAAAGACCTTGGTGCCGGGGGAGCGGGTGGTGCCCATGGTGCGGAACCAAGCCGCGCCGTTGTTGATGATCTGCGCCACGTTGGCGA
>CAZHPW010000021.1:0-223 GCA_964534515.1 uncultured Christensenella sp. | reverse complement strand
CCCCGCACACAAAGGCGCCGGCGCCCAAACGCACATGGATGTCAAAATCAAAGCCCGTGCCCAGGATATTCTGTCCCAATAGCCCGTACTCCTTGGCCTGGCGGATGGCGATTTCCAGGCGCTTGACCGCGATGGGGTACTCGGCGCGGACATAGATATAGCCTTCATCAGAGCCGATGGCAAAGCCGCAGATGGCCATCGCCTCCAATACCGCATGGGGGTC
>CAZHPW010000020.1:0-27616 GCA_964534515.1 uncultured Christensenella sp. | reverse complement strand
AAGTGCCTGACGTGTTTGGCAAATCAGCTGGGAAGGCCAGCCCCGAGAAAGCTCCCCAGAAAAAGGAAGCGAAAGCCCCTCCGCCTGAAGATATCGAAAAGCTGAAGGAGGAGCTCCACTCCTATATCGGCCTCACCGTGGTGAAGGCGGAGGTGGAGAGCCTCATCAACCTGGTGAAGGTAAACAAACTGCGCCTGGAGCATGACCTGCCCACGGAGGAGCTTTCCCTGCACATGGTCTTTTCCGGCAACCCTGGCACCGGCAAAACCATGATTGCCAGGCTCATGAGCCGCATCTACCACAGCCTGGGCATCCTCTCAAAAGGCCACCTGATTGAGGTGGACCGTTCCGGCCTGGTCGCGGGCTATGTCGGCCAGACCGCGATTAAGACCAAAGAGGTCATTGACAAGGCCTTGGGCGGTGTGCTCTTCATTGATGAGGCCTATGCGCTTACCACCCGCGGACCCCAGGATTACGGCCAGGAAGCCGTTGAAACGCTGCTGAAGAACATGGAAGACCACCGGGATGACCTGGTTGTCATCGTGGCCGGCTATGTAGACTTGATGAATGATTTTGTACACAGCAACCCAGGCCTTGAAAGCCGGTTCAACCGCTTCCTCTACTTCCCCGACTACACGGTGGACGAGATGACAGACATCTTCAAGATGCGCTGTGACAAGGCCGGGTACAAATTGGACGAGAACGCCGAAGGACGCCTGCGCGAAATCCTCAAGGAGGAGAGTGAGGACAACATCGGCTTTGGCAATGCCCGCGGTGTGCGCAATCTCTTTGAGCAGGCCATTTCCCGCCAGGCCAACCGCTTGGCCAAGCAGGATGTTATCACCCGGGATGAACTGATGACCCTGAAGGCGGAGGACCTGGAGGCGGCTGAAACGAAGGAAGCGGATGAAGAATAAAACGACGAAGCCTTCCTTTTCCTGAAGGAAAAGGAAGCGAAAAGGACTTTAGTCTATTCCATTGACTTATCTATAAAAGTTTCAGAGGGGTCCGGGGAGCGCTTTTCAAAGCGCTCCCCGGATTCTTTTATATACTCTTCTATGAAGCGGGCTGGGGTGTCGGGGTGACAAAATGGGGGTCATAGGGCCTGGCTTCAGCGCTGTTGAGGCGCTGCAAGGTCATCTCCCCCGCGATGCCGTCGGCGTCCAGGCTGTTTTGGATTTGAAAGGTCTTGACGGCGGCGGCGGTACCCTCGTAGTACTTACCGTCCGCCTCGCCTGTGTAGTAGCCCAATTGGGCGAGGCGCTGCTGCAAGGCAATGACCTCAGGGCCGATGGAGCCGACGCGGAACAGAGGCGCCTGCTGTTTAAAAGCCAGGTCCGGGGGTGCGACACTGGGCACCGGGGTGGTGGCGGCCAAGAGCTCATACTCCTGTTTGACCTGGTTTGATTTGGTGAACAAGACAACCAGGGCAATCAACAGGACAAGAACCACCAGGGCTTTTAGAAAAATGGGGCGACGGGCTTTCTGCTGCATATAGCCTCCAAGAATAATCTAAGGTACAGTATAGGTCTGCCAAAGATGCGTGTCAAACCAGTCCCCCTTCCTTGCCAAGGCCAAAGAGGCTTCGTATAATGTGCTTAGGAGGTAGTGATGAAGAATTTTGTGGTATTTGATTTGGACGGAACGCTGCTGAACACAATTCCGGATATTGCCGGCGCGATGAACAGGGCGCTTGCAAAGTTTGGCCTGCCGATTCACCCCGATGAGGCGTATAAGGTGTTTACCGGGAACGGCGCCAGGGTGCTGACCCAAAGAGCGCTGGCCGGCAGGGATGACCTATTGGAGCAGGTATATGAGGCTTATTCCGAGGACTACGCCAGGAACAACCAGGTGTATACCGCCCCCTATGACGGTATTCCGGACCTGCTTCGCTACCTCAATGAGAAGGACATCGGCATCATTGTGTACAGCAACAAGGGAGACAGCGACACAAAGGAAGTCATCAAGCATTATTTTCCTGCTATCCGCTTTCTGGCGGTTCGGGGCGCCCGGGCTGACCTGCCCTTAAAGCCGGACCCTACCTCATTGAACGGCTTGTTAAAAGAGCACGCGCTTGACATCCAAAACGGACTTTACCTGGGCGATACGGTGATGGACATGCAATGCGCCAAGGCCTGCAAGCTGCCCGCGGTGGCGGCCCTGTGGGGTTTCCAGCCCAAGGATAAACTCGCTGCGGAAGCGCCTGATTTTCTTTTAGAAACGCCCCATGACATGTTAAACCTGGTCAAGGAACGCTTTCAATAAAATGGACACAATAAAGCCCCGGAGGCATATGCTTCCGGGGCTTTTTTCTGTACGTGTTTAGGCGTTGGTTTCAACCGGGGGCTCAATCACCAGGCAGGCCAATTCGTACTTTTGCAGGTAGGATTCATAGAGGTTTTGATATTCCGTACCCGCCTGGCTGTTGTGCATTTCGCGCATCTGCTCATGGGTGACGGGAGCGCCATGCAGCTCCATCTCAATCACATTGGCCGCGATGTTGGAGCAGTGGTCGGACACGCGCTCCAGGTTGGTGAGGAGGTCATTTAAAACAAAGCCCAGCTCAATGGTGCAGGCGCCGGTACGCAGGCGCTCTACGTGGTTGGATTTGATGAGGGTGCGCAGGTCATCCACCACCTCTTCAAGCGGCTCAACCTTGCGCGCGAGGGCGACGTCATTGTTGTTGAAGACATCAACGGCCAAGCCGACAATCTCCCGTACGGCGGCGCGCATGACGTCGGTTTCGTCCATGGCTTCCTTGGAGAACTTGATGCTCTTGGTGTGCAATTCAAAAGCGACCTCGGAGATATTGACCGCGTGGTCGGAGATGCGCTCAAAGTCCCCGATGCAGCGCAGGAGCTTGGACACATCACGGCTCTCCTGCCAGGACATGTTCTCGGCGGAAACCTTGACCAGATACTCGCCCAGGCGGTCCTCATAATGGTCAATCTTCTGCTCAATGTCCTCCACCTGCTGGGCCACCTTTTCCTCATACTTGTCAAGCAGAGTAAGGGACAGCTCAAAGGCGTCCCGGGCAAACCTGGCCATTTCCTCGGTCAGCTTGTTGCACTGGGCAATGGCGATGCTGGGGGTGTTGAGCAGGCGGGTGTCCAGGAGCTCCACCTTGTCCCCCTTCTTGCTGTCCGGAACGGTCTTGTGGGCCAGCCATTCCAATTGCTTGATGAAGGGAAAGAGGACGATGGTGACGGTGACATTAAACAGCGTATGGACAATCGCGATTTGAAAGGCGCTGATGGTGTTGTCGGTAAAGGTAAAGCCGATAATCCAATCCAGCAGGTAGAACACGCTTAAGAAGAGCACGGTTCCGATGATGTTGAAGGACAGGTGAACGGCGGCGACACGCTTGGCGTTGCGGTTGGTGCCGATGGCAGAGATAACCGAGGTCACGCAGGTGCCGATATTCTGACCCATGATGATGGGCAGGGCCGCGCCATAGGTCAACGCGCCAGTATTGGAGATAGCCTGCAGAATACCAACGGATGCAGAGGAACTTTGGATGATGGCGGTGACCACGGTACCAATCAAAACGCCAAAGAGCGGGTTGGTGAACAGCAGGAGGATATTGCGGAACTCGGGCATGGTGGACAGCCCGGCGACGGCGTCAGACATCTGCTCCATACCAAACATCAACACGGCAAAGCCCAGCATGATGGAAGCGGTATCGCGTTTCTTGCGGGAGAACATGAGCATGATAATGCCGGCAAAGGCGATGAGGGGCGAGAAGGTAGCCGGCTTTAGAAGGGTCAGCAGGAAGGTGTCCGCCTGGATGCCGGTCAGGGACAAAATCCACGCGGTAATGGTGGTGCCGATGTTGGCGCCCATCACCACCGGGATGGCCTGTCGGAGCATCATGATGCCGGAGTTGACAAAGCCGACAATCATGACCGTGGTGGCGGAAGAGGACTGGATAACCGCCGTCACGCCCGCGCCCAGCATAACGCCTTTGGCCGGCGTGCTGGTCAATTGCTCCAGGATGGGCTTTAAGCGCTTGCCCGCCTTTTTCTCCAGGGCGTCGCCCATGATATGCATACCGTACAGAAACATGGCAAGCCCGCCAAGCAGGTGAAACACATCGTAGATGTTCATAGACCCTCCGCTGGTTCAGATTGGCAGAAAAGAAAAACCGCAATCAGTTTAGCGGAATGTAAAAGCGCTGTCAAATAAAAAGCTAGGATTTGTAAAGGTTTTTGACAGTTTCAGGCTGAAAATGAAGGGCTTTGACAAAACAAAGCCGGGATGAACAAAGCAAAAAACCGGGCAGGGTTTGTCCCGCCCGATTTATTGTCATTCTGGTGATATTGTACTTATTTGCCCAGTTTGTATTCGCCAACCGCCTGGTCACGCCTGGTCAGCCACTGGCCTTTGGTGAAGTCCGGCACCGGCACGGGCTGGCCGCCCAGGGCGATGGACTGCTCGGACAACGCGGTGATGACGCGCCAGGAGGCGATGTCATACACATCAATGGGGAAGGCGGTGTCCTGCTGAATGGCCTCAATAAAGGCACGGAAAACCAGGTAATCCATGCCGCCGTGACCCCCGCGCATGCCAAACTCATGGTAGTCCTTCCACAGCTGGGGACGGTATTCCTCCATGTATTCCTTGTCCTGCTCCCACTCATGGGTCCAGTAATTGGGGTTGACCGGACTTCTGCCGTCAATGTAGATGCCGCGGTTGTCTTCCATCCAGATGCCTTTGGTGCCCTGGACGCGGCCGCCCCTGGAATAAGGCCGGGGCAGGGTGCAGTCATGGGTCAAAAGAATGGTTTCGCCGTTGGCGCACAGGATTTGGGTGGTGACGATGTCACCCTGGTTGACCTTATGGTTGGCAATTTCCGGGTTGTCCTGGCGGTTTTCCTTCATCCAGACGGACAGGCCGGCGGCCTTGGATGAGAAGGCGGACAGGGTGACCATGCGGTTGCCGTAGTTGAGGTCCAGGTAGCGGGCAATCGGGCCCAACTCATGGGTGGGGTAGAGTTCCGCGTTGCGGTTGAAGAAATGATGTTGCCGGTAATGGCGGATGATGTCCCCGCGGCCGACTTCATCGCGCAGGTCATGCTCATACGCGCCGCGGCAGTGCACCAATTCACCAAAGACGCCCTGGCGCACCATGTTGAGCAAGGTCAGCTCAATCTCGCCATAGCAGCAGTTTTCCAGCATCATGACAGGGACGCCGTAGGTTTCACTGGCGTTGACCAAATCCCAGCACTCCTGCACGGAGGCGGAGCCGCCCACTTCCATCGCGGGCTTGATGCCGTTTTTGATGGCGGCGATGGCCAGGGGGATGTGATTCTCCCAGTCGGTCATGATGACCACGGCCTCAATATCCTTGCGGGCGACGACCTCCTCCGCCTTCGCGTGGGTCTCCGGCAGGGGCAGGCCCTTTTCCTTTAAATAGTCCAGGGAACGCTGGATGCGGTCGGGATAGTCATCGGAAATGGCCTTGATGACAACATCCTCCATGGAAGCCAAGAGCTTTAACTGCTCATAGCCGCGATGTCCAAGGCCGATAACACCCATGGTAACCTGTCTGCCAAATGTGCCCAGTTTCATAATAATCTCCTCTTTAATCGTTTATTTGCGCGCGACGCCGCTGTCACGGGCGGCCTGAGCCACGGCCTCGGCTACGACTTTGCCGACCCGTTTGTCAAAGGCGTGGGGAATAATGTAGGAAGGGCTGAGCTCACTCTCGACAATCAGGGAGGCGATGGCCCGGCTGGCTGCCAAGTGCATTTCCTCATTAATGCGGGAGGCGCGGACATCCAGAGCGCCGCGGAAAATGCCGGGGAAGGCCAAGACATTGTTGATTTGATTGTCAAAATCGCTGCGTCCGGTGCCCACGACGGCGGCGCCGCCGCGGATGGCCTCTTCCGGGAAAATCTCGGGGGTGGGGTTGGCCATGGGGAAGAGAATGGCGTCTTTGTTCATGCTTTTGACCATGTCTTCCGTCACAAGACCAGGGCCTGAAACGCCCATGAAGACGTCAGCGCCTTTCATCGCGTCAGCCAGGGTGCCCTGCAGTTTTTCCGGGTTGATGTGTTTGCAAAGTTCCTTTTGGTCCTCAGCCAGGTCTCCCCTGCCGTCATACAGAATGCCCTTGCGGTTGGTCAGGTACATGGCGGGTGAAGCGCCCATGTTCAAGAGGTGCTTGGCGATGGCGATGCCGGCGGCACCGGCGCCGGAGATGACGATTTTAACCTCGTCAATCTTCTTGCCGACGACTTTGAGCGCGTTGATGAGCGCGGCACCGGCGACGATGGCCGTGCCATGCTGATCGTCATGGAAGATGGGAATGTCGCATATCTCCTGGAGGCGTTTTTCAATCTCAAAGCAGCGGGGCGCCGCGATGTCCTCCAAATTGATGCCGCCAAAGGAGCCGGAGAGCAAATAGACCGTGCGCACGATTTCATCCACGTCCTTGGACTTGATGCAAAGCGGGAAGGCG
Organism: uncultured Christensenella sp.; assembly: GCA_964534515.1. Classification (GTDB taxonomy): domain Bacteria; phylum Bacillota; class Clostridia; order Christensenellales; family Aristaeellaceae; genus UBA6115. Next base: position 21,154 of record CAZHPW010000020.1, on the reverse strand, counting down.
TCCACATCGCCAAAGGCCTTGAACAGGCAGCACTTGCCCTCCATGACCGGCATGCCGGCCTCAGGCCCGATGTCGCCCAGACCCAATACCGCGGTGCCATCCGTGATGACCGCGACCAGGTTGTGGCGGCGGGTCAGCTCAAAGGACAGGTTGGTGTCCTTCTGGATTTCAAGGCAGGGTGCCGCGACGCCCGGCGTATAGGCCAGGGTCAGGTCCTCGGCGGTTTTGACAGGGACCTTGGAGACCACCTCAATCTTCCCCGCCCACTCGTAATGCTTGCGCAAAGATTCTTGTTGCCGGTCCATTCTTACCCTCCCAAATCATTCAGTTTTACTAGGAAAATGCTATCACAGGCGCACCCGGGTGTCAATGAGACCGGGAGGCAAAAAATGGATTCATCAGCAATTCTTTCTTAGAAAAGCACAAAAGACGACCCCTCTGCGCTTGGCGCAAGGGGTCGTCACTAAAGATGTCAGGTGAGTGATGAGTGAATGGCTTCAAGCAAGGTACCGGTCGGGTCAGAGCTATGCTCCCAGTACATGATGCCCAGCAGGCCTTCTTCCTTTAGATACGCACATTTGTACTTCAGGGAGCGGGGATCGTCATAGCTGATGAGCTCGCTGCCGTTCCACAGGTAGGGCGCTTTGGCCGCTTCATCCCAGAGAGCCTGCCAGCCGTTCTTGCCGATGTAATCCTCCGCCAATTCAGCGTAACCGGGGCCGTAGTTGCCGATGGTTTCCGCCTGCTGGAGAAGACCGTTATTGACATCGGGCACGCCTGCCCAACGCCTGGAATAAAAGGCAGCGCCGATGACAATCTTCTCCTTGGGAACACCGGCCTGATGGAAGACCTCAACCGCCCGTTTGACCGTCATCCCGGTTTCATCTCCCACTGAAGCGTCAAGCGCCGTGTGGTGGCCCGCCTGGTGGTCAAAGCCGCTGCGCATGTCATAGGTCATCAACTGGATGTAGTCACAGGCCTTGGCAACCTTATCCATCTCGGTGTCCCTGACAAAGTAATGCCCGGCTCCCGCGGCGATGGACACGATGCGCTCACCGGCCGCGTCGCGCAAAGCTTGCATCAGGTAGGTGAAGTTTTCCCTGTCCTTAGGGCTGGAGGCGATGCCGGCAGAGGAGGAGCAGGGGTATTCCCAGTCCATGTCAATGCCGTCCAGATTGTATTGGTCCAGCACGTCCATGCAGGACGCCACAAACTTGTCGCGGCCCTCCGCCGTCATGGCCATCTCGGAGAATCCGCCGGCGCCCCAGCCGCCAACAGACAGCACAATCTTGATGTCCTTGTTCCACTGGCGCAGTTTGTCCAGGTCATTAAGCGCTGATAAGCCCTCAACCGACAGCAGCCCGTCTACCACATGGCCAAAAGCCAGGTTGACGTGGGTCAGCATCTGCGCGTGTTCCCTGGTCATTTGCTCAATTCCGCGGTTGCCGGCGTACCCAATAATGAATGTCTTCATGATAACCTCCGGGGTGTATTTGATTGACCATAGGGTTTATACCCAGTTTGAACGGCAATCGTTTCATCACCACGCAATAATTTGGTTTTCATATGTTCGATACTATTTTTCAGCAGAACAAATTCTCAAGTGAAAATGAAATCAAATGCACAATCGGAGCGAAAAGTTGTTTAAAGATAAATGATGACGCATATTTGTGCGTCCATACTTAAATTGCCGTGAACGGATGTTCATTTTTTACATTATCTTATCAAACCTGGCTGCGCAACTTGACAAAAGACTGCAAAATCCACTATACTTTCATCAAAGAGACCCAGCATGGGACGTCAAGAAATACAACGGACAGAAATCATTTGGTTCGTCTGTTTGTGTATAAATCATCGCCACCGGTTCTACCAACAACTAAGGGACGAGGTTGCTGTATGACAAAAAATGAGAACGTAAACCAGCCCTATCTTCGCCTGAGCAACATATCCAAGACCTTCCCCGGCGTCAAAGCGCTGTCCAACATCGACTTTGATGTCAGGCTTGGAGAAGTGCACGCCTTGATTGGGGAAAACGGCGCAGGTAAATCTACGCTCATCAAGATACTGGCCGGTGTGTACAAGCCGGACCCGGGCGGGGTGCTGGAAGTCAACGGAGTTGAATACCCCAGCCTGACGACCAAGGAGTCCATGCACCACGGCATCATCGCCATCTATCAGGATTTTTCCCTCTTCCCCACGCTGAGCGTGAAGGAGAACATCGCCTTCTCCGACCAGATGGATAGCAAGGGCTGGCTGATGAACTGGCGGAAGGTGGAAAAAACCGCCCAGCAAGCGCTGGATAACCTGGGCGTAAAAGGCGATCTGAACATCAGGGCCAACATGCTCTCAACAGCCAAGCAGCAATTGGTGGCCATCGCCAGAGCCCTGGTGTATGACGCCAAAATCCTCATCATGGATGAGCCGACCTCCGCCCTGTCATCGGGTGAAGTGGACATGCTCTTCCAGATTGTGGACAGGCTGCGCAAGCAGGGCATGGGCATCATCTTCATCAGTCACAAACTGGATGAGTTGTTCCGTATTTCGGACCGGATGACGGTGCTTCGTGACGGACAGAAGATTGCCACCGCGCCCACCAGCGAGATGACGCGCAAAAAGCTCATTTCCTTAATGGTTGGCCGTGAGGTGTCTGATGAAAGGATGCTGGGCCAAGGCGGCAGCGAGGTGCTGCTTGAGGTCAAGAACATCAGCAAAAAAGGCAATTTTGAGGACGTGTCCTTCAACCTGAAAAAGGGCGAGATATTGGGCATTACCGGCCTGGTCGGCGCGGGCCGTACCGAAACCATCCAGGCCTTGTTCGGGCTGAACACCCCCGACAGCGGCGAAATCTGGCTGGAAGGCAAGAAAATCTCCCCCAAGTCACCAACGGAAGCCGAGAAGCTTGGCATTGCCTTTGTGCCGGAGTCCAGGCAGACGGAAGGCCTGATTTTGCAGCAGAACGTTGAGAACAACATCACACTGCCCATCTTAAAGACCTTTGCCAACAAGCTGCGCCGGATTGACTTCAAAAAACGCCGCAAGCGCGCGGAGGAGCTCATCAAGCAACTGGACGTCAGGCCCAATTACCCGCACATGGAGACCTCCAAGTTGTCCGGCGGCAACCAGCAGAAAATTGTCATCGCCAAGTGGCTGGCCACCAACCCCAAGATATTGATTGTGGATGAGCCGACCAATGGCATTGACATCGGCGCGAAAACCGAGATTCATAAACTGCTGCGTTCCCTGGCTGATTCCGGCATGGCGATCATCATGGTGTCCTCTGAGCTGCCCGAAATCCTGGCGGTTTCAGACCGGGTGCTGGTCATGCGCCAGGGGCGCGTGTCCGCCATAGTGGACGGCAAGGGTGCTGACCAGGAACTGCTGATGAGCCATTCTGTTCAGGGCGGGCGTCACGGACAAGACAAGACAGAGCAGGAGGTGCCCCATGAGTAAACGCCTGACTCGCATTTTTAAGGCCAGGGAAGCGTCCATTGTTATCATGCTGGCCGTGGTTGTCATCGTGGCCTTCCTGATGAACAACACCTTCCTCTCCTTTGAAAACCAGATGGACGTCATCAAGTCCAACGCTGTTTTGGGCATCGCCTCCCTGGGCATGCTGGTGGTGATTCTAACCGGCGGCATTGACGTGTCCATCGGCGGCCAATTGGCGCTGGTGACCGTGCTGACCGGACAACTGATGCGGGACACCGGGTTTGACAATCTATTGATTGTTTACCTGTTGGGCATCTTGATCGGCGGTCTCATTGGCCTGTTGAACGGCCTGATGATTTCACGCCTGAGCCTGCCTCCCATCATCGCGACCCTGGGCATGAACACCATCATCAACGGCTTCCTCAAGTACTATACCAACGGCGCCTGGATTAACCAGCTGCCCCAGAAAATCATTGATTTTGGTACCATCAAGCTGTTCGCGGTACCGGGCGCCGTGGGCGGACAGGTTGGCGTGCCGATTCAGTTCATCCTCTTCCTGGTCGCCATGCTGCTAACCTGGTTCCTGCTCAAGTGGACCAAACTGGGCCGTTCCATCATGGCGATGGGCGGCAACAGGATTTCCGCTGAGCGCGTAGGCCTCAACAACAAGAACCTGACCACCATTGCCTATGTGTTCTCAGGCATGATGGCCGGCTTTGCCGCCATCACCTACACCTCCATCATGAAGTCCGTTGACCCCAATGCCTTTATCGGCTATGAGATGAACGTCATCGGCGCGGTCGTCCTGGGCGGCGCGCTCCTGACCGGCGGCTCGGGCTCTGTGCTGGGCACCTTCCTGGGTGTGATGATGTTCGCCTACATTTCAAACGGCCTGACGCTGGCCAGGATTTCGACCTATTGGCAATCCATCATCGTTGGCATCATCATCCTGCTGGTTGTCAGCTTTGACATGGTGAAACTGCGCCGTGAAGCCAAGCGGATGACCAAAGTGGACATTGTCCCGATCAGTGATTGAGAGGAACGCATATGGAAAACGCAAAGTATACGCCTCCGACCTTGAAGGAAAGAGTCATCAACACCGTTAAAAGGGACCCCAAGATGGTCTTTCTGGTTCTGGTCTTACTGGTGCTCATCGCGGTGATGTCCCTCCTGGCGCCCGGGCGCTTCCTGACCGTCCGCAATTTTAAGAACATGGGCTTCCAGATGGCCGAGTTTGGCATTCTGGCCATCGGCATGTCTGTTGTCATCATGACAGGCGGTATCAACCTGTCCCTGCTGGGCTCTGCCATGCTGGGCGCGATTGTGGGCGCCTACTTGATGCGCGCGATGAACCAGGCGGGCACGATGTCTGATTTGAGCATCATCTTAATCGGCCTCGCCGCTGTCATGGTGGTATCCGTGTTGTGCGGCCTGATAAACGGTTTCTTTGTCGCCTATGTGGGCGTGGTGCCGCTCCTTGTCACCCTGGGCACACAGACAGTGTTTAACGGCATCTCGCTAAACATCACACGCGGGTCCGGCATCTCGGGTTTCCCCAAGGTGTTCCAGAGGATAGGCGCGGGCACCCTGTTTGACATTCCCTATACGCTGCTCATCTACATTGTCGTTATCCTGGTGGCCTGGTACCTGGTGCAGAAGACCCCCTGGGGCACCCATGTGTACATGGTGGGCGGCAATGAGAAGGCGACCAGGTTTTCCGGCGTCAACACCAAAAAGGTGCTGACCCTGGTGTATGTGTTCTCCGCCGTCATGGCGGGCATCGCCGGCATCCTGATGATTTCCCGCTACAACTCCGCCAGGGCGGACTACGGCACCAGTTATACCTTAATGGCGGTCGCCGCTACTGTGCTTGGCGGTACTGACATCAATGGCGGCAGCGGCAAGGTCTGGGGCACTGTGCTGGCCGTATTGATTTTGCAGGTGCTGTCCTCCGGGTTTAACATCATCGGCATCAACCGCAACATCACCGACATCGTAACCGGCCTCATCCTGATAGCCGTGTTGTCCATCAACCACATCACCGGCAAGGAAAGGCTGAAGAAATCCAAATAAGCAACTGACCGGCGGCCGGACCGGGCAGCAAACCGATCGCCGGACCTAAAAGAATTGATTAAAGGAGAAGCTACCTATGAAAAAACTCACCGCAGTATTCCTGGCTCTGATGCTCGTTTTAGCCGGCGTGTCCGCCATGGCCGAGACCATCGTTGTCATGCCCAAACTGGTCGGCATCCCCTACTTCAACGCCTCTGAAACCGGCGCCATCGAAGCCGGCAAGGAATTGGGCATTGAAGTTATCTACACCGGCCCCACCCAGGGCGACGCCGCGCAGCAGGTAACCATGATTGAAGACCTGCTCATCAAGGGCATTGATGCCCTGGCCATCGCGCCCAACGACCCGGACGCCGTCTCCCCCGCGCTGCAGAAAGCCATTCAGGAGAACGTCCTGGTGGTTGACTGGGACACCCCCGCCAGCGGCGATGACGTGAAATACTCCATCCACCAGATTGACGACCAGAAGTTTGGCGAAATCATCTGGGACAAACTGGTTGAAGCCATGGGCACCGAAGAAGGCGAATACGCCATCGTGACCGGTTACCTGACCGCCGCCAACCTGAACACCTGGATTAAGGCCGGCACCGATTACGCCGCCACCCGTTACCCCAACCTGAAGCTGGTCACGGACCCCGTCGCCTCTGACGAGTCCGCCCAGGAAGCCTACACCCAGACCCTGGCCCTCTTGGCCGCGTATCCCAACCTCAAGGGCATCGTCGGCGTGTCCACCCCCGCGCCCATTGGCGCCGCGATGGCCGTTCAGGAAAAGGGCCTGCAGGACAAGGTGGCCGTGGTTGGCTCCTCCATGCCCAAAGACTCCGCCCCCTACCTCAAGGACGGCTCCCTGGACTTCGGTATCCTCTGGGATCCCGGCATGCTGGGCAAGCTGACCGTGTACGTCGCCCACTATGAGCTCAACGGCACCCCCATCACCAACGGCATGGAAATCCCCGGCGTGGGCGCCATCACCGTTTGGGAAGATGGCAAGACCATCATCATGGGCGATCCTTCCATCTGGACCGCGGAGAACGTGGATCAGTTCGACTTCTAACCCAGTTTAGTCTTTAGCCCTGCGACGCGTATGCGATTCTGCCCATCGCGTACGCGTCGCTCTTGTTTAATCCACTCACCATAAGGAGGCCACGATGAAATACGGCATTTATTACGCGTACTGGGAGCAGAACTGGTCGGCTGACTACCTGCCTTACATTGAGAAAACCGCCAAGCTGGGCTTTGACTGCCTGGAGATTGCCTGCACGCCGCTGCCCACCTACTCCACTGAGCAACTCAAGGAAATCAGGCGCGCCGCCAAAGCCAACGGCATCACGCTGACCGCCGGTCACGGGCCTTCCGCCAGCCAGAACCTGGCTGACAAGGATGAGGCGGTGGTTAAGAACGCCAAGGCGTTTTACACTGACCTTTTAAAGCGGCTGGAGGTTCTGGACATCCACACCATCGGTGGCGGCATTTACAGCTATTGGCCGGTTGATTACTCAAAGGAGATTGACAAGGCAGGCGACTGGGAGCGCAGCGTCAGCAACGTACGCGAGGTGGGCAAGGTTGCCCGGGACTGCGGCGTTGACTATTGCCTGGAGGTGTTAAACCGCTTTGAAGGCTACCTGCTTAACACAGCGGAAGAAGGCGTCAAGTTTGTGGAACAGGTGGACAACCCGGCCGTCAAACTGCACCTGGACACCTTCCACATGAACATTGAGGAGGATTCCCTGGGCGGCGCCATCAGAACCGCCGGCAAGCACCTGGGGCACTTCCATACAGGCGAATGCAACCGCAGGGTGCCCGGCAAAGGCCGCATTCCCTGGCATGAGATAGCCTGCGCGTTAAAGGACATCAATTATGACGGCAACGTGGTCATGGAACCCTTTGTGAACATGGGCGGCCAGGTGGGCAAGGACATCAAAATCTGGCGTGAGATGAACGAAGACCCCAGCATCAAGGCGATGGATGAGGACGCGAAGAACTCTGTCCGCTTCATGCGCTACGTATTTGAAGGCAAATAGAACAAGGAGGGCAAAGGGGCATGCGCAAGTCCTATTTCATGGGCGTTGACCATGGCGGAAGCAGCAGCAAGGCTGTGATTTTTGACGAGACAGGCAACATGATGGCAACCGCGTCCAGGCGCATGGACATGCTGACCCCAAAGCCCGGCCACACTGAGCGGGACATGGACCTTCTTTGGCATACCCACTGCGCCGTCATCAGGGAAGCCTTGGAAAAAAGCGGGCTTGAGAAGGAGGACATCAAAGCCGTTTCCTTCACAGGCCACGGCAAGGGCATCTACCTTTGGGGCAAGGATGACAAGCCAGCCAGACCCGGCATTGTGTCCACAGACAGCCGAGCGGGTGACATCGTGGCCCGGTGGCAGGCGGATGGCACAGCCAAAAAGGCTTATCCCCTCATCTACCAGGAGGTGCTGGCTAGCCAGCCGGTGGCCTTGCTGAAATGGCTCAAAGACGAGGAGCCGGAAACGCTTGAAAACACAAGGTACATCTTCGGGGTGACCGACTATGTCCGCTACCTTATGACGGGTGAAGCCTATGCCGAGATGACCAACATGTCCGGCTCCTGCCTGGTGAACCTGAACACCAAGGATTATGACAAGGATATCCTGCACATTTTTGGACTTGAGGACATCTGGGACAAACTGCCGCCCCTGATTGATTCAGCCGCACTGGGCGGCAGGGTGACAAAGGAATGCGCCCAGCTGTGCGGTCTTCAGGAAGGAACCCCTGTGGCCGCGGGCATGTTTGACATTGACGCCTGCGCTTTGGGCATGCACGTGTGCGATTCCTCCCGCATCGCGGTCATCGCGGGCACCTGGGCCATCAACGAGTACATCTCAAAAAGCCCGGTGACAGACGGCAGCGTCAAGATGAACTCGCTTTACTGCCTGCCCGAGTATTACCTGCAGGAGGAGTGCTCCCCCACCTCCGCCTCCAACTATGACTGGCTGCTGTCCACCTTCATGAAGGAAGCCGCGCAGGCAGCGGGCGAGAACCTCTACGCCTGGGCCAATGACCTGGTCAATCAGGTCAAGCCCGATGAGCAGGACCTGATTTTCCTGCCTTACCTGTATGGCGGGATAGACGACGCGAGAACCAAGGGCGTGCTCTTTGGTCTGGAAGCCTGGCATACCAGGGCCCATGTGCTGCGCGCGTTTTGCGAGGGCATCGTCTTTGGGCACCGGCTGCAGGTGGAGCGGCTGCAAAAGAGCCGCAGAACCCCAGTTGACTTTATCCGCTTAGCCGGCGGCGTGGTCCGCGCGCCGGGCTGGATGCAGATGTTCGCGGACATCCTGCAACTAAAGGTGGAAACCATCAAAGCGGATGAACTGGGCGCACTGGGCGCCGCCATGACGGCAGCCAAGGTGTTTGGGGTGTACAGCAACCTTGAAGAAGCGGCAATGAGCATGTCCAAAGTTGAAAAAACCTATGTGCCAAACGCCAAACACAAAGCGGCCTACGACAAGAAGTTTGAGCGGTTCAAGAAGGTGGCCGAGGGCGTCAAAGCCCTGTACCAATGAGCCAAAGGAGAGACGGATGAGCAAGTACCTGCTGGGCCTGTATGAAAAAGCCATTCCTGAGGAATATGGATGGAAGGAACGGCTTGAGATTGCCAAAAAGGCCGGCTTTGATTTCCTTGAAATCAGCATGGATGAGACGGGCACGCGCCTTAAGCGCCTGGAGTGGCGTCAGGATGAGCGCCGGGAACTGGTTGACATCATGTTTGAAACCGGGATGCCGATTCTGACCATGTGCCTGTCCGGGCACCGCAAGTACCCCCTGGGCAGCCATGACAAAGCGGTTCGCGACAGGAGCCTGGACATCATGGAAAAGGCCATCGTCTTGGCCGGTGACCTGGGCATCAGGATTGTGCAATTGGCCGGCTATGATGTGTATTACGAGGAAGGCGATGAGGAAACAAGGGCATACTTCCTGGAGAACCTGAAAAAAAGCGTGCATATGGCTGCCAAGCAAGGCGTTGCCCTTGGTTTTGAAACCATGGAAACCCCTTTCATGGACACCATCTCAAAGGCGATGGCCTACGTGAATCAAGTCCAGTCGCCTTATCTGGGCGTGTATCCGGACCTGGGCAACCTGACCAACGCCTGCCATCTCTATGGCCTGTCCGTCAATGAGGAAATCACATCCGGCCAGGGCCATTTGATGGCCATGCACTTAAAGGACACAGTGGAAGGCGTATACCGGAACATGGAGTTTGGCGAAGGCCGGGTGGACTTCAAGGAAGGGATTAAAAAAGCGCTGGAAACGGGTGTCAGGCTGTTCAACGCGGAATGCTGGTACAACGGAAAGAGCGACTGGCAGGACAACCTGAAAAAGGGAAACGCTTACCTGCGCGGGTTCTTTTAGACCGTATAGCCAGCAGTTTAACAGCAAAAAAGCCTTCCCAAGGGAAGGCTTTTATTGTTGGTGTTGTCTCTTTACAGCAGGGAGCGGAAGGGAATGTTCTGAGGCGCTTCAAAGCAGTCCTCAAAGCCGCGGGGATGGTGGTACGCCTTCTTGTTCTTGTCCTGCGGATAAACATACTTGCCGCCGACCTCCCAGAAGAAGGGGTGGAACTGATAATCCAGGCGGTCTTTCTTCATGTCGTAGAGCACCTTGATTTCATTGACATCGGCCATGAAATTGGTCCAAACATCATAATGGATGGGGATGACCACCTTGGTCCTCAAGGCTTCAGCCATACGCAGGATGTCCACGCTGGTCATCTTGTCCGCCATGCCCACAGGGTTCTCACCATAGGAACCAAAGGCCACATCAATGTCATAATCCTTGCCATGCTTGGCGTAGTAGATGGAATAATGGGAATCCCCGGAGTGGTAGATGTTGCCGCCGGAGGTTTTGATGAGGAAGTTAACGGCCTTCTCGTCCATATCACTGGGGCAGACGCCGGTCAGTTCCTCCCGGTCAGGACCGGTGGAATCGGTGGTAACCAGGCAGGTGCGGTCAAAAGAATCCAGCGCGACCACCTCAATGTCCTTGACCTTAACGACATCACCGGGGCGGACCACGATGCAGCGCTCCACCGGCACACCCCACTTGACCCAGAGGTCCACACTTTTCTGCGGGCCAATAAAGGGCACGGGGATTTCCTTGCCGTTTTCATCCACGGTCTTCATGTCAGATTGGATGACGTGTGCCGCCCATTCCGGGCTCATGTGGTCCTGGTGATAGTGGGTGGCCAGGACGGCGTCAACCGTGGTGAAGGCGAAGGGGTCAAACACATAGGGCACCGCGCGCAGATTGGGCTGCATTTTGCGCGCGCCGCACATGTTGGCCATCTGATGGCCGACAGCCATCTTGCCGTTGCCATGGGTGCGCTTGCCGTTGCCAGTCCATAGGTCAATGGAAATCTGGGTGTTATGCTCGCTCTTGAGCCAAATGCCGGTGCAGCCCAGCCACCACATGGCGACGGAATTGGGCGCGACAACCTCCTCGGCGATTTCCTCATTGAGCCAGGTTCCCCATTCGGGGAAGGTGCTCATAATCCATTTTTCTCTGGTGGTTTCAGAAATTTTACTCATATTATTCTCCTTTGCTTGTTCTTTATGTCAAGGTGTACAGCGCCACCTGGTTGGTCTCCCGGTTAGCGGCGATAACAACGTCCTCACCATCTTTATTTTGAAAGCACATCACATTGGCCGGTCCGACATCATGGTCCAGGGTGGTAACCTGAAAGTTTCCATCCACCCAGGTAATCATCATCAAGTCGCGCTCGCCCTTGCGGTCCCCGACCAGCCAGGCGGGCTTGCCCAGGATGGCGCAGGCATAGGTCGCGTGCCACATTTGGTGGTTGCCGTCCTTCTGCCAAACCTTCTGATATTGTCCATCCTGGTCCTTTTTTAAGATGAACAGGTCATTGCCATGGAAAGGGGCCATACAGCCGAGCTCCGGCACGCCGTCACCGTCAAAATCCAGGAGCACGGCGTCACTGACCGGCTCCTGCCAGAGCCGTTCAATCTTCCACTCCTTACCTTCCTCAACAGGCGGGTAGAAACGGAAAACCCCGTTTTCCGCAGAGATGACAGCGGACTGCCCGGACGCGTCCTCATAAATGGAAAAGCCGTGGTTCTTGGTCAGGCCATCCATGATAAGGGTGAGCGGCAATTGATTGTTCTCATTGTATTTACTCAGGTCCTCAGGCAGAACTGCCGAGAAGACCTTGCCGGGAGAGGTCCAGTCTTCCTTGAACTGATGGTCGCTCTTTAAGCAGCAGACGATGAGGTAGTTGCTGCCATGGCTTTTCAGAATGCCGAAGCGGTGGACAAAGGGCGCGTCTACTAAGGTACGGACATCCCACTGCCCTTTCTCCCTGCGGGTCGCGATGACAATGCGCGCGTTTTTGGAGTCATTGGGGGAGTAAAACGCCTGTGTAGCCAGAAAACTGTTGTCGCTGCCGGGAACCTGCACCATGGTCATGACCCCGCCGGGCTCTGTCCAGACGGTATCCACCTGGTTGCCATCCTCATCAAAAAGGAAGCAGGGGTCCTTCTTTTCAGCCGCGACCAGGAAATGAAAGCCTTCCGCCAGCTGCATGGGCGCGATGGAATAGCACAGGGGCAAGTCTGAAATGATTTTCTTTTCTACACGCATGAGAACCCTCCTTCCAGCGCAAGTTTACTATCATTCATCACGGCCGCGGAAACGGAAGGCGATCGGATAGTCATTTTCACGCGCTTCAACGCTCAGCTTCAAGCCGCCGTTTTCCGCCTGCGAGGTAAAGCGCACCTTGCTGTCCAGCGCTTCCGGCGTGCCGGTGTAATCCGGAATCAGGACGGTAAAGGCCTCATTGGGCAGGTCAGTCAGCATGAGGAAATGGTTCTCATCGTTTTGGGTGAAGTGGGCGGTCGCCCCCTCCAGCTTCATGGACTCACGCTTGGTAATGCGGGTGCCGTAAATGGCTTCGCCGTTGACTTTGAGCCAGGCGCCCAGGTTTAAGAGCAGCTCCTCCTGCCAATCCGGGATGGTGCCGTCCGCCTTGGGGCCGACGTTGACCAGGAGGTTGCCGTTGTTGGCAACGGTTGACACCAACAGGGCAATCAGGTCACGGCTTGAGATGGCGTTTGAGCGGTTTTCCATCTGGTTGTAGCCAAAGGACAGGCCAAGGCCGCGGCACATCTCCCACTTTTGCTCGCGGGAGGCGACGCCGGACTTGTATTCCTTGGTCAGATAACCATGGTAGAAGCCGGAGAAGCGGTCATTGACCACGGCGTCTTTGTTGGTGTTGTAGTAATGGGAGAGCAGGTGCTTTAAGTGCTCCTCCCCCAGTTTGGGCCAGCCCACATCGTTCCAGAAAAGGGAGGGCTTGTAAGTGTCAATCAGCTCCATGCTCTGCTTGTACACAAAATCGGCGTACTCATAGGTGGGGCTGCAATAGGTCTCGATGTTCTTCTTGCTGAAGACCGGCTCGTCATCAAAGGTCCAGTTGAGGAAGCCGGAATAGTACAAGCCCATTTTCATATCGGTTTTGCCGACAGCCTCGCACAGTTCGCCCGTGATGTTGCGCTTGGGCCCGCGGTTGACGGAGGAAAAATCGGTATGCTCACTGGGGAAAAGGCAGAAGCCGTCATGATGCTTGGTGACCAAAACCACATACTTGGCGCCCGCTTTTTCAAACAAGTCCGCCCAGGCGTCCGGGTTCCAGTTTTCCGCCTTCCACATGTCAGCGAAGTTTTCATAAGGAAAGTCCAGGCCATAAGTGTTTTTATGGTGCTCATAGGTCGGCCCTTCCCCCACGCGCACGGAGTTGGCGTACCACTCGGAATAAGGGTTGTTGATGTACCAGTCATGCTCAATGGGAATCTCGCCCAGTTGATAGGAGGGGTTGGCGAAGGCGGGCACGGAATAAATGCCCCAGTGGATGAAAATACCCAGTTTGCAATCCTCATACCAGTTGGGGATGGGGTGGGCTTTGAGGGACTCCCAGTTTGCGTAATAGCGTTGACTCATTTTCTGCTCCTTCAATTTGTTTAACCTTTGACAGCCCCGGCCATGCCGTAGACAAAGTAGCGTTGGAACAAGAGGTAAGTAATCAAGACCGGGACAATGGACAGCAGGACGCCGGCGTTTAAAAGCCCGTAATCCACGCTGAACTCGCCAAAGAAGCTGAGCAAGCCGTTGGGTACGGTCTTCATGGTGTCCTTGGTGATGAGCACGCTTTGCACCATGAACTCATTCCAGGTGTTGAGGAAGTCAATGATGAAAACCGTCGCGATGGCGGGCTTGGACAGGGGCATGATGATGGAACTGTACAATCTCCAGGAATTGCAACCGTCAATGAGGGCGGCCTGGTCCAACTCCTTGGGTATGCCATTGAAGAAGCCGCGGAAAATAAGCGTGCCCAAAGGAATGCCAAAGCCGATATAGGTATAAATCAAACTCAGGTAGGTGTTGGTCAGACCCATCCTGGAATACGCGATGTTGAGGGGAATCAGCACCACCTGCAGCGGCAGCATCATGCCGATTAAGACATAGATAAAGATGGCGCGGCTGCGACAGACCTCCAGCCTGGTCAAGGCAAAGGCCAGCATGGAAGAGATAAAGATGCCAAGGGGCACCTTGGTTAAGCAGACGATGAGGCCGTTTAGCATGTACATGCTCATCCTGCCGCCCACCCAGGCGTTTTTGAAGTTGCTCCACTGGGGCACAGCCGGCCACTCAAACAGGCCGACACCGGAATAAAAATCGGTGGTGCTCTTGATGGAGGTTAAAAATACGGTGAAGATGGGCACCAGCCAAAGAAGGGCCAGGAGGCTCAAGGCCAGGAAGAATAAAATGCGTTTGAAATTGAAGGTTGATTGAACTTTCTGCATACTTCCCTCCTAATCCTGCCGGGTTGTGAAGAGGATGTAGGGAACGATGACCACCATCATCACCAGCATCATCACCGTCGCGATCGCGCTGCCGATTCCCAGGTTGGAAAAATCAAAGGTCTGGGAATACATGTAGGAAGCGAGGGTCTGCGTGGAGTTGGCGGGGCCGCCGCCGGTCATGACATAGACGACGTCGTATACCTTCATGGCGGAGATGACCAATGTCGCAAAAACGATGACGAAGGTTTCCTTCAACTGCGGGATGGTGATGTGGATAAAACGGGACCAGGTGCCGGCGCCGTCCACATCCGCCGCCTCATACAACTCATGCGGGATAGCCTGGAGACCGGCCATAAAATAGAGCATGGGCTGGCCGGTGCTTTGCCAGAGGGCGGCGACAAAGATGCAGTACAGGGCAATCTTGGGATCCGACAGCCAGGTGATTTTGAGGTGGCCCAGGCCAATCAACTTGAGCATCTCATCCAGGAAGCCGATGTTGGGGTTGTAGATCCATTTCCAGATGATGCCGATGACCACCCAGGAGAGCATATAGGGAAAATAGAAGATGGCGCGGTAGACCGTCCTGCCTTTGAATGCGTTGTTGAGCATAAGCGCCAGGCCCAGAGCCAGGCTGGTCGTGAAGACCAGGGTTAAGATTATCCAGACCAGATTGTTGGACAGCGCGGTCTGAAAGACAGTATCCCTGGTGAACAGGTTCACATAGTTGCGGAACCCCACCGGGGTGATTTTTCCGATGCCGTTCCATTTGAAAAAACTCAGCACGATGGAGTAAATCGCCGGGATGACCACGACCGAACTGTAAATCAGCAGCGCGGGCATCATGAAACCGGCTTTGGCATAATTCTTTTTCAAACTCCTCTACTCCTTTCCATAAAGCAGAGCCCTTCAAAAGCGGGAGAGACAAGGGTGTTTCAGTGTTCCTGCCCCGGGCTTCCGCCCGGGGCAGGGGGCAATAATCAGTTGTTCAGTTTGTAGTTCTCAACATCAACCTGGATTTCAGCGCCGGCGTTCTCAGGAGCGACGCCGCCCAAGATGACATTGTCCAAGACCGCGAAGTACTTCGCCATGACCTCAGAGGGCACTTTCAGGTCCATGGTGGAATAGCCGCCGTTTTCGCTGATGAGTTCCAGCATCCCCTGGGCCAGGGCATAGTTCTCAGGCAGGGCCGCGCCGATGCGGGCGGTGGGCTGCTCAATGGCGGAGTGGGCCGCCAGGCTCTCATCAGAGTAGTAGTAATCCCAGAACTTCATGGCCGCAGCCAGCTTGTCCTCGGAGATGTTCTTGTTGAACTGCACCAGTTTGACATAGGCGGACACACGGCCTTTGCCTTCGGGGCTGGAGGGGAAGGCGAACCAGCCGTACTGGGCGGGATCGTAGTTGTTGGCGACAATTTCAGAGGCCATGCCGGGGTTCTCCATGATCATCGCGGCGGTGCCGGAGTAGACATACATCTTGGCGGTAGAGGTGTCAGAAGCCAGGACGTCAGCCGGGAAGTAACCCTTGTCATACCATTCCTTCAGTTTGGCGAAGCTCTTGGCGATGGCTTCGGACTTGCCCCAGTCGGAATTGAGCAAGAGCAGGTTGTCATGCTCTTCCTTGCCGCCGTAGTACTCAATGAGGGCTTCATGGTAGCGCATCATGTGCTTGTTGTAGGAAGAGAAAGGAGTGATGCCGTTTTGGACCAGGGTGTCAGCGGCCGCTTCCAGCTCTTCAAAGGTGGTGGGCACCGCGATGCCGAATTTCTCAAACAGGTCAACGCGGTAGTACATCACAAGGCCAACCAGGTTCTGGGGCAGGCCGATGAGCTGGCCGTCATAGGCGCACTGCTCCAGGGCGCCGGCCAGGTATTTCTCATTCCAGCCGTTGTCCTTGGCGTACTGGGTGAGGTCCAGGCTCAGGCCGTTCTCAGCGTAGAAATCCGCCAGAACGCCGCCCCAGTTGTACCACATGTCCGGCAGAGTGCCGGAGGAAGCGGCAATCTTGGTCTTGGACTTGATATCATCAGAGGAATAATAGGTCACTTCAATCTTGATGTCGGGGTTCTTGGCCATGAAATCGGCGATGATGGGCTCTTCCGCCGCCTGGCGCCAGGTGGGGGTCCAGAAGGTCAGGGTGACGGGTTCCTGGGCAAGGGAGACGCCAAAGACGCCCAGCAGGAGGGATACAACGAGGAGCAGGCTGAAGACTTTCTTGTTCATGGTGGGTTTCCTTTCATGTATGGTTGTTGGAATCAATAAGAATCGATTGCTGTGTGCCGCGGGCACGTGAAACATGAAAACCTGGTTCACCTCCTTGACAGATTGATGCGTGTCCGTGTTGACCGTCCTCTTGCTTTAAGGACGGAAGAGAGCCGCGTTTACGCTTTGTCGCAGGGGACCTCACGCTCAATGATGAGGCCGGCGGTGTCCGCGTCGGTAATCAGTACCTGAATGTGCTTGCCATGCAGGGCGCCCAGGATGGGCAGCACCTTTTTGGGGCCGGAGGCAACGCCGATGGTCAAGGGGGTGTTGTGCATGTCAGAAGATGAAATGGCGACACATTTCCGGTTCCACTCGCAATCCAGCATCTGCCCTGAGATGTCAAAATACTGGGCGCAGATGCTGCCAACAGCCCCAAGGGAGGCCAGCTCTTCCCGATGCGCGGAGGTCATGTAGCCAAACCAGGTAGGCGCGTCCTCGGCCTGGGAAAAGCTGCCGATGCCGGTTAACAGGATATCCAGGCGCTTCATATAGTCCAGAACCTTGCAGACATTGGGGTCGCGCAGGAGGATTTCCTTGGCATAGAGGTCATCAATGTAAAGAGGCGTGTTGAGGTAATGACCGGAGGCGTGCAGGAGGGTGGACAGGTGGTTAACCAGTTCACGAGCTTCCCCGGCAATGTACTGGTTGGCGGAAGCGCCGATGACTTGAACGGCGTTCATGCCGGATACCTCCACCTTGGGCATTTTTTTGATAACACGATAGACCGTACCGCCGCCGGTGATGCCGAAATTGATGTTGTTGCGCAGCAATTGGCTGACATACAGCGCGGCGAAATTGGTAAGCCCCTCGTCCTCGCCGGGGTTCTCATCCCCCTTGGACAGGACAATGGCTTCCTTTAAGCAAAAAAGGTCCTTCATCTTCTGCTCGATGCTGGTCATCCTGTCCTGATAGCGGTTGACATGGATGTCCACCACGCCCAATTCCCGCGCCTTCTTGAGCATGCGGGACAC
Source organism: uncultured Christensenella sp. (assembly GCA_964534515.1). Classification (GTDB taxonomy): domain Bacteria; phylum Bacillota; class Clostridia; order Christensenellales; family Aristaeellaceae; genus UBA6115. Next base: position 3,569 of record CAZHPW010000020.1, on the reverse strand, counting down.
CTTGGGCCGGGAAAAATAAAGCCTCCGGGCGATTTCAGGCTGCTGCATGTCCAGGTTGTAATACATGTGCGCCACCTGGGAAATAATGCCCAGGTCGCTCATGTTCACCTTGTTGCCTTTCATCTTTGCCATTCTGTCCGGGTTCCTTTCAAACAGGATAGAGCGCATTGAACAAGCGCCCGCTTCTATCCAGATAATCGTGGTAAACCGCGCTGAGCGCGGAATCAGGCTGATACAGGGTGACCTCATCCTTTTGCCGCGCGGCTGCCACGGCTGTCTCATAAGAGGGGTATTTGCCCAGGGCGACCGCGGCTGAGGCGAAAGCGCCGATGGCCGTCGCCTGGCTGTTGCCATAGCGCGTGAGCGGCAGGCCCAGCATGTCACAAAGGATTTGGTTGAACACATCGCTCTGGGACAGACCGCCGGCCAGGCTGATTGAAGTCAGCTTCGAGCGGTCAAACGGCATGAAGGCGATGCTCCTGATGATTTCAGCGCAGATGCCCTCATACAGGGACCGGGCAATGTCAGCGCGGCTTGTGGATAAGCTCAGGCCGATAAAGCTGGCCCTGACCTGCGGGTTCCAATGCCGCGTCCCGCAACCCTCAAACAGGGGCAGGCAGACCAGACCGTTTGCCCCCGCCGGAGCGCTTTTGGCCAGGGCGTTAAAGGCATCATAGTCGGGCTTGCCGTCATTGGTTTTCAAGTCCCGGAAGAAGGCGTCCATGACCCAGTTAAGCGCGGAAGCGGAGGTGATGACATTGCTTTCCAGTGTGTACTTGCCGGGAACGGCCGCCACATTGCAGATGACCGCCCGGTTGGACAAGACAGGCTCATCAGTTAAGGAGAGAATGAAGGAACCGGTGCCGTTGTTAATGGCCAGGTGGCTGATGTCTGTGACACCCAAGCCCAGCGCGCTGCACTGTTGGTCCCCGCCGGCGGAGATGACCGGAATGCCCTCCCTGACGCCGCTGACCGCTGAAAAGGCGGCCGTGGTGTACCCGGCGACACTGCCCTGAGGGATCAAGTCGCAGAGTTTGTCCAGATCCACATCAAAATGCTTGCAAAGCTCAGGGTCCCAGGACAGGGTTTTGATGTCCATCAGCAAGGTGCGGCTGCCATAGGTCACATCGGTGACAAAGGCGCCGGTCATAAAATGGATGAGATAATCCGGCACGACCATCGCCTTGTGCGCAGAGAGGTAGATATCCTGATGATTGTTCTTGAGCCAGGCAAGCTTGCCGGCGGTGAAAACGGTGTTCACACAGGCGCCGGAACGGGCATGGATGTCCGTGTTGTGCACGGCTAAAGCTTCACAAATGCTTTTGTTGCGCTTGTCCTGCCACATGATAAAGTTGGTCAGCGCCTTGCCGGTCTTGTCCACCAGGGTGGGAGCCGAGCGGAACGCGGTGAGGCTGATAGCGTCCACGGTGTGGGCTTGCGCGATGGTCCGGATGATTTCTGTCAGCGCGTCGGTTAAAACCTTGGGGCTTTGCTCAATGTATTCATCCAGATAAATGAGGGGTGTGTTGACGGCATGTGAAAGGAGCATCTCCCCTGTTGAAGAGAATAGAATACCCCTGATGCTTGTTGTTCCAACGTCAACTGAAAGAATGTTCAAGGTTGTCCCCCATCATCTCGCGTTTGTTGGTTCGTTTGTTTCAAGCTGAGTATAACAATCCCTCTGAATCCCGGTCAATGGATTAGGGCTATTTTGCACTTAATTTCACTTATTAAATGTCCTATATTTCTTTTTCAGCCATTTTATACATCTTTCTTGTATATTTTGTGATATTTTGTTCATTTAATACTTCTCGAGAAATCTCGTGAAAATAGAAAAAAACAGCCTCCGGCACATCAAAGTGACGGAGGCTGTTTTCTACGTTTATCTCAGTTTCTTGGATAAATGGGTCTATTGCTGCCTTTGTTCGGAAGTTTTAAGGCTCAGGCTTTGCCCAGATAAGCCGCCAGCTCAGCCGGCTCCAGGCGGTAAGGTGAGCCAAGCCCCTGGAAGAAGCCGTGCTTCAAAATCAAGTGAACGGCCAGGTCGGTATAGACCAGTTCCTCGCCTTTGCGGTTCTTGAGCGTGGTGTTGCGCTTGGCGGCGCGGTGGTCGCGGAAGGGGCAGCCGATTTTGCCCATGTATTCCTCCACCTTGACCTCGTACTCGCCCACCTGAATCCATTCCCCCATGCCCTCAAGGCCGGCTTCGGTCAGGTTGAGCAGCTCACCGGCCAAATCTTCCGGAGTGAGGTTTAACTCACCCAGGATTTCGGCGTCGTCCTGGATAATCTGGGGGTAGGGGCGGGTATCGTGACCCATAAAGCCGTCACGGGCCAAAATGCCTGCGCGCAGGTCTTCCACAACGGGGATTTCTTTGGGGTTTTGCTTCATGCCAACCTCCCGGTTAAAACTTGTCGTAGAAAATGGTTTCGTCGGTGAAGCCCTTTTCCTTGAGAATCTTGATGCAGGCATCCAGCATGCCCGGGCTGCCGCAGAGGTAGGCTTCCTTGCTGACGCCGTCCTCTACCTGTTCAGCGAGCGCCACGGTGACAAAGCCGGTCACGCCCTGCCAGTTGTCCTCGGGTGTGGGTCTGGCAATGCAGGGAATGAACTTGAACTGCGGGTAGTCCTTCTCAATCTGGGCGAACTCCTCCTGGTAGTAGAGGTCTTTTAAGGTGTTCGCACCAAAGAAGAAGCGCATCTTGTGGGGCAGGCCTTTTTCAATGACGTCATAAACCAGGGAGCGGATAGGCGCCAGGCCCGAGCCGCCGGCAATCATGATGAGCTCATCGCAGTTGCCGCGCAGGTAGAAATCGCCATAGGGGCCGGAGAGGCGCACCTTGTCCCCTTCCTTAAGGGCAGTGTGAACATAGGTGGTGCAGATGCCGTTTGGCACCAGGCGGATGAGCAGCTCAATGTGGTCCTTTTCCGAGGCCTTGGAGGAGATGGAATAGGCACGGAAGACCTCTTCCTTCACTTTGCCATAGGGCTTGGTGTAGAACTGCATGAACTGACCGGCCTTGAAGTCAATGGTCTGCCCGGCGGGCAGGCGCATCCTCAAGCGCTTGATGTCGTAGGTCATGTCTTCCATCTCAACCAGGTCGCAGTTGAACTCGCGGATGTTGAACAGGTCCTCGGGGATGATGAGCTTCATGTTTGACTTGACCTTGATTTGGCAGGAGAGGCGGATGTTCTGCTTGCGCTCTTCCTGGGAAATGTAGGGCTCTTCCGTCAAAAGAAGGGGGCCCGCGCCTTCCAGCACAGCGACCTTGCACAAGCCGCAGGTGGCCTTGCCGCCGCAAGCGGAGGGGATGAAGATTTTCTCCCCGGCCAAGGTTGAGAGCAGGCTGCTGCCGCCGGTGACGGACAGCTTTTTCTTGCCGTTGTTGATGTCCAGTTCAACCGTGCCGTAGTTGTTGAGCACTTTTTCTGAAAGCGAAATGATGAGGCTTAAGCCGGCCGAAACAGCGCACAGAATACCGACGGTCAGCAGAATGGTTTGAAAGTTCATGCTGCCTCCTTACTGAATGGTGAAGATGCCGGAAAAGCCGATGAAGGCCATGGCCATG
>CAZHPW010000019.1:0-28005 GCA_964534515.1 uncultured Christensenella sp. | reverse complement strand
GCCTTCCGGGTTGCGGACGATGTGCTGCGCCAGGGCATCCAGGGCATTTCCGACCTCATCGCCTTGCCCGCCCTCATCAACCTGGACTTCGCCGACGTCAAAACCGTCATGGAATCCGGCGGCATGGCCCACATCGGCATCGGTGTTGGCAAGGGCGAGAACCGCACCTCAGACGCAGCCAAGGCCGCTATCGCCAGCCCGCTGCTTGAAACCAAGATTGACGGCGCCCGCGCCCTCCTCATCAACATTACCGGTTCCCCGGACATCGGCATCCTAGAAATCAACGAGGCCGCCAAGCTGGTCCAGGAGAGCGCGGACAGCGAAGCCAACATCATCTTTGGCGCCGGTGTGGATGAGCAGCTCAAGGATGAAATCCGCATCACCGTCATCGCGACCGGCTTTGAGAAGAGCGCCTTCCCCACCCGCGAATCCAAGAAAAAGCCCTTCAAGGCCAGCGTGCCCTATGGCAGCGCGACCGCGGCGATGAACCCCTATGAGAACCGCGCCGCCCTTGAAAAGCAGGAAACCGGCGGCTTTGAAGCGCCCTCTGTCTCCAACTTCTATGAAAACCAGGAGCAGTCCTTCTTCCCCGGCACCAGCCGCCCGGCGCCCCAGGCGCCCATGATGGGCATGCCCCAAACGGCCGCGCCTGTTTTCCAGCCGCAGCCCTATCCCTACGTGCAGCAGGCGCCCAACTACCAGGCTCAACCGCAGCCTCAGCAGCCCGCGCCCTACCAGCAGCCCCAGCAGCAGCCCTCTCCCCAGGCGGAGAAGGATGATTTGGGCGTGCCGGCCTACCTGCGCCGCAGCGTTAAAAAATAACATACTTCTTCGGTTGAGCAATCCGGGAGAGATCGCGAAAGCGGCGCCGAAGGGGAACGCAAAAACTCTCAGGCAAACAAGACCGGGTTGGGACGAGGCTCTGGAAAGCGAAAAGCACCCACCAAGCAACCCCGCTTGTCCGGGGGAATCTTGAAGGTAAACAGACAGAGGCATGCAGAACCTGCATGCCTTTGTATATAAGGAGATAAATATGGAAAAGAAAACTCCCCTGTATGAGCTTCACCAGCAATTGGGCGGTAAAATCGTTCCCTTTGGCGGCTTCCTCCTGCCTGTGCAGTATGAGACCGGCGTTATCAAAGAGCACATGGCCGTTCGCACCGCCTGCGGCCTGTTTGATGTATCCCACATGGGCGAAATCCTTATCAAAGGCAAGGATGCGCTCAAGAACGTTCAAAACTTCTTGAGCAACGACTACGCCGTCATGGATGTCGGCCGCGTGCGTTACAGCCCCATTTGCAATGAAGAGGGCGGCATCGTGGATGACCTCATCGTCTACAAATTCGCGGAGGATGAATACTTCCTCGTTCCCAACGCCGCCAACAAGGACAAGGTCTTTGCCTGGTTTAACGCGTACAAGCAGGGCGAGGTCGAAATCCTGGACCTGTCCGACCAATATGCCCAGCTGGCCCTGCAAGGCCCCAAATCCAAGGCCATCCTATCCAAATTGACCGATGAAAACGGCCTGCCGCAGAAGTATTACAGCTTCGTTCGCGACCTGTCTGTCGCCGGCATTCCCTGCCTGGTCTCCAGAACGGGCTACACGGGTGAGTTTGGCTATGAGCTCTACTGCGCGCCTGAGAAGGCAGTGGAACTGGCCAAAGCGCTGCTGGAAGCGGGCAAAGAAGAAGGCCTCATTCCCTGCGGGCTGGGCGCCAGGGATACCCTGCGCCTGGAGGCATCCATGCCGCTGTACGGCCATGAGATGGCCGATGACATCAGCCCGCTGGAAGCGGGGCTTTCTCCCTTTGTCAAACTGGACAAGGATACCTTCATCGGCAAGAATGCCCTGGTCAAGGCCGGCGCGCCCAAGCGTGAGCGCGTGGGCCTCATGCTCACCGACCGCGGCATCGCTCGCGAGCACTGCGACGTCTATCTGGGCGAGGACAAAATCGGCGTCACCACCAGCGGCACCATGCTGCCCTACCTGAACAAAGCCTATGCCATGGCCCTGGTGGACACGGGCAAGGCGCCCTTGGACACCGAGGTGACCCTGGATGTGCGCGGCCGCAAGCTCAAGGCTGTGGTAGTGCCCATGCCCTTTTACAAACGTTCCTGATTAAATGAAAATATAGGAGGACACCATGAATTTACCGAAAGATCTCAAATACTCCGCTTCCCATGAATGGGTCAAGGTCGAAGGCGACCTGGTTGTTGTGGGCATCACCGATTTTGCCCAGAAGGAACTGGGTGACCTGGTTTTCATCAACCTGCCCAACCTGGATGACGAAGTGGTCGTCGGCGAACCCTTTGCCGATGTTGAATCCGTAAAGGCTGTCAGCGACATTATCAGCCCGGTTTCCGGCGTCGTGGCCGAAGTCAATGAAGAGCTGCTGGACAAGCCCGAACTGATGAACGAGAACGCCTATGACGCCTGGATTGTCAAGGTGAAGAACGCTTCCGGTATGGAAGAATTGCTCACTGCCGCCCAGTACGAAGAACAGATCTCCAAGGAGGCTTAAGATGGGTAGCTATCTGCCCTCCACTAAACAGGAGCAGAAGCAGATGCTGGAAGCCATCGGTTTAAAGGAGCTCAAGGACCTTTTTACCGGTGACGTGCCCCAGAGCGTTCTGCTGTCTGATTCTGTCAATATTCCAGAAGGCCTGTCCGAGATGGGCGTGCGGACCAGGATGGAAAAAACCGCCGCGAAGAACACGGTGTTTTCCACTATCCTGCGCGGTGCCGGCGCCTATGACCACTACATTCCGGCCATTGTGTCCACCATCACTTCGCGGGAAGAGTTTCTGACCACCTACACACCCTACCAGGCTGAAATCAGCCAGGGTGTTTTGCAGTCCATTTTTGAGTACCAGACCATGCTCTGCGAGTTGACCGGCATGGATGTGTCCAACGCCTCCATCTATGACGGCGCGTCCGCCGCGGCCGAGGGCGTCATGATGACCTTAACCCGCAAGCGCGAGCGCGTCTGCGTGGCTGAAACGGCCCATCCCGACGTCATCAACACCATCAAGACCTACTGCTGGGGCCGGGACATCCCCTTTGAGCTCCTTCCCCAGAAGGACGGCAAACTGGACCTGAGCGCCCTTGATAACTTAAAGGAGGACACGGCCTGCGTTTACCTGCAGCAGCCCAACTTCTTTGGTCAGTTTGAGGACGCGGAATTGGCCCGTGAGAAAATCCACGCCGCCGGCGCCAAAGCCGTTTTGGGCGTCTACCCGACCACCCTGGGCCTGTTCAAGACGCCGGGGGAGATGGGCTTTGACGTGGCGGTCGGCGAAGGCCAGCCCCTTGGTCTGCCCCTGTCCTGGGGCGGCCCCTACCTGGGCTTCATGACCGCCAAGAAAGACCTCATCCGCAACATGCCCGGGCGCATCGTGGGTGAGACGGTGGACAGCAAAGGTCGTCGCGCCTATGTATTGACCCTGCAGGCACGCGAGCAGCACATCCGCCGTGAGAAGGCCTCCAGCAACGTCTGTACCAACCAGGCGCTCTGCGCGATGACAGCCAGCGTTTACCTGGCCGCCATGGGCCCCCGCGGCATGGAAGAGGTTGCGGGTCTTTGCTATGACGCCGCGCATTACTTCGCCTCGGAACTGTGCAAACTGCCCGGTTTTGAGCTGGTTTATAAGGGTGACTTCTTTAACGAGTTTGTTACCACTTCGCCTGTTGACGGGGAAAAGCTTGAAAAAGAGATGGCCAAACATGGCATCCTGTCCGGTTTGCCGGTAGAGCAGGGCATCCTCTGGTGCGCGACGGAGAAACTGGACAAAGCCGCGATTGACGAAATTGTCAGCATCATCAAGGAGGTGTGCGCGAAATGAAACTACTGTTTGAACGCAGCGTCAAAGGGCGCCGCACCTTCATTATGCCCAAGAGCACCTTCCCCAAGGCCGAACTGCCTGAGAACTTAAAGCGCAAAGAAGCACCCCGCCTGCCTGAGATGAGTGAGGTCGCCCTGGCGCGGCATTACAACCAGCTGGGCAAGCAGGTCTTCGGCGTGGCCAGCGGGTTTTATCCCCTGGGTTCCTGCACCATGAAATACAACCCCCGGGTTAATGAGGCGGTGGCCGCCCTGCCGGGCTTCTCCCGCATTCACCCCCTGCAGCCTGAGGACACGGTCAAAGGCGCGCAGGAAGTGATTGACGAGGCTGAGAAACTGCTTTGCGAAATCACCGGCATGGACAACATGACCTTCCAGCCCGCGGCAGGTGCCCACGGTGAGTTCCTGGGCTTGCTGCTGATGAAGAAATACCATGAGGAGCGAGGCGATTTTAAGCGCAAGCGCATCATCGTGCCTGATTCCGCCCATGGCACCAACCCGGCCAGCGCCGCGATGGTGGGCTTCACCGTCACCCATGTGCCCTCTGACGCGGAAGGCCTGGTGGACCTGGACGCGCTTAAAGCCGTCCTGGATGACACCGTCGCCGGCCTCATGCTGACCAACCCCAACACCGTTGGCATCTTTGACCGCAACATCCTGGAAATCACCCGCGTGGTGCATGAGGCCGGCGGCCTGAACTACTATGACGGCGCCAACCTCAACGCCATCATGGGCTGGGTTAAGCCGGGGGAGATGGGCTTTGATGTGATTCATCTGAATCTGCACAAGACCTTTTCCACCCCGCACGGCGGCGGCGGTCCGGGCGCCGGCCCCGTTGGCTGCAAGAAAATGCTCAGCCCCTACCTGCCCGTGAGCAAGCTGGGCGAGAAGGCGACTGAAAAGTCCGTCGGCCAAATCCGCGCCTTCCACGGGAATTTCCTGGTGGTCGCCCGCGCCCTGACGTATATCCTGACCCTGGGCAAGGAAGGCCTGCCCCAGGCCAGCGGCATGGCTGTACTGAACGCCAACTACCTGATGAACAAGCTCAAGCACGTCTATCCCATGGCCTATGACCGCATCTGTATGCATGAGTTTGTTATGACCCTGGAAGACATCAAGAAAAAGACCGGCGTCTCGGCGCTGGACGTCGCCAAGGGCCTTTTGGACTATGGCATGCACCCGCCGACGATGTACTTCCCCCTCATTGTGCATGAGGCGCTCATGGTTGAACCCACCGAGACCGAGAACCGCGAGACCCTGGATGAGGCGGCTGAGGCTTTCCTGGCCATCTATGACAAAATCCACAATGACCCGGACAGCCTGCACAAAGCGCCGCTCTCCACGCCCATCAGCCGGCCGGATGAGGTTGGCGCAGCGCGCAACCCCGTTGTCCGCTATCCGTTCAACCAGTAAACAAACTAATCTCCATCAACCGGGCAGGCTTCAAAGCCTGCCCGGTTTGTATATTTATGTATATCCATCAATAATTACTTTGTTTGTTTCAAAGCCGGAACGAGCAAAAAGGTTTTCGCAACTCTGGTTGCTTAAGGGGCAGAACCACAGCAGGACTTGCTTTTATTGGTATACCAGGCAATGCGTTTTTCGTGTTTGTTTGTATCTATCAATTGACATCAATTCCCCTTGGTGCTAAAATATCCACAATCAATAGAAAATGTACATCCAACTGAGCAGCACCGACGTATACCTGACATGGGGGAGGTGAGCCATACCATATCAATCATGGTTTTATTATGCTTTACATTTCCAGTCATGTATCCTGATTAGAATGGAGGTGCCCCATGAGCAATTCCCTTGAGAAACCAAAAAAGAAATTCAAAATGCCGCACCTGCTGTGGCTGATGCTGGGTCTGTTGCTGATTGCCAGCCTGCTGACCTACATCGTGCCCGCGGGCCAGTTCGCCAGGGATGCCGAGGGCAGAATCCTGGGCGACCAGTTTAACTACCTGGGCAAGCAGACGCCGGTCAACCCCTGGCGGATGATGATGCTTATCTTAGACGGCCTTATTGGCTCTGGCATGGTCATCTGGACTGTCATGGTCTCTGGCGCGATGACCGCCGTGGTCATGGCGACCGGCGCCATTGATGAGCTGCTCAACTGGGCCATTTACAAACTCAAGGACAAGGGCGAGAACCTCTTGATTTCTCTCCTGTTCATCCTGATGGTCTACCTGGGCGCCTTTGGCGGCACGGACGCGCTTATCGCCGTTGTGCCCATCGGCGTCATCTTCACCAAGAAATTAAAGTTGGATCCCATCGTGGCCATCGGCGTTACCAGTTACGCCACCATGCTGGGCTTTGGTACCGGCCCCACCAAGCAGTTCATCACCCAGGCCATGATGGGCGTGCCCATTTACGGCGCCTTCTTCACCATGTTCATCAGCATGAACATCTACATGGTGGTCGGCCTGTTCTTCCTGCTGATGTACGTCAAGAAAATCCGCAAGGACCCGACCAAGTCCCTCATGCACTCCGAAGGCTGGGACCCCAACAAGATGGAAGTCAGCGCGGAGGACGAGGCCAAATTGGGCAAGGATGTCAAGCTGTCCGGCAAGACCATCGCGATTCTGGTCATCTTCATGGCGCAGTACCTGGTCATCGTGCTCTACCCGATGCTGGGCGGCGATACCGGCTACCTCATGCACTTAATGACCGCCCTGGCCCTGCTGGTCGCCATCATCTGCGGCCTCATCGGCGGCTTCTCCTTTGACAAGGTGGGCAATGAATATGTCAAGGGCTTGATGGACCTGGCCTTTGTCGGCTTTGTCATCGGCCTGGCCCGCGTGATGAGCCTGGTCATGGAAGAGGGCAACATCATCCACACCCTGGTCTTCCTCATGACACGCCCCTTGATGGGCGTCAGCCGCTCCGTGGCCTCCGTGGGCATGACCGCCATCATCTCGGTCATTAACCTGCTTATTCCTTCCGCCACGTCCAAAGCGGCCATCCTGGTGCCCATTTTAAAGCCCGTCGCGGATGTCCTGAACATGGACCCCAACCTGGCTGTTCAGGCCTTCCAATATGGCGATGGCTTCACCAACATGATTTCGCCTGTCCTTGGATGGACCATCGGCTCCTGCGTCATGGCGGGGGTGCCTTTCCCGAAATGGTTTAAATGGGTCATTCCAAAGGTCATCGTCTTCCTCCTCCTGGGCTTTGTCATCATGGTCATCTTAACCGAGACAGGCTGGAGAGCGTTCTAAACAGTTAATATTGCGGGCTGCCCTCATCAGGCAGCCCGTGGCAGTGGACAAGAAAGGATACAACAATGCAGTACGACTTTACGACCGTCATCAACCGCGCCAAGGCCGGCAGCTTCAAATGGGACCAGATGAAGGGGTGGAACCCCAAGGTTTCCCCGGAGGTCATTCCGCTCTCCGTCGCCGATATGGAGCTGCTCAACCCGCCCGAAATCATCAAAGGCCTTCAGGATTACCTTGATCACCTAGTTTTGGGCTATACCGGACCCACCCAGGCCTATTTTGACGCGGTTGCCGGCTGGATGAAGAAACGCCACAAATGGGACATCAAGCCCGAATGGCTGGTGCAGACCGCGGGCGTGGTCAGCGCCTTCTTTACCGCCGTCAACGCTTTTTCAAACCCTGGCGATGGCATTCTCTTCTTTACCCCCGCGTATTACCCCTTCTACGGCGCGATTGACCAGCAAGCGCGCAAGCAGGTCAAAATGCCCCTTGTCCTCACCGGGGATACCTATGATATTCCTTGGGAGCTGTTTGAAAAGGAAGCGGCTAAGCCTGAAAACAAGGTGCTGCTCTTCTGCAGCCCGCACAACCCTGTGGGCCGCATCTGGAAAAAGGAAGAACTCCGCCGCGTCGCCGACATCTGCCTGAAGAACAATGTGCTGGTGGTCTCCGACGAAATCCACTTTGACCTGATTATGCCGGGCTTCGAGCACATTGTCTACTCCCGCGTGGGCGAGGACGCCGCTGACGCCTGCATTATCCTAACCGCGCCCAGCAAGACCTTTAATCTGGCCGGCGCTCAGTGCTCCAACGCCGTCATCAAGAACGACGACATCAGGGAGAAGTTCACCGCCGCGCTCAAGGCGACCGGCTTTCACATGCTCAACATCTTCGCCTATAAGGCCTGTGAAATCGCCTACACCCAGTGTGAGGAGTGGCTGCATCAGCTTTTAGAGCTCATCCTCGTCAACCATCTGGTGGTCAAGGATTATTTTGCCAAGCACCTGCCCATGATTAAAATCTTTGATCTTGAAGGCACCTACCTGCAATGGATGGACTTCCGCGCGCTGGGCCTTGACAAGGATGAACTGGAGCGCATCATGCACTTTGAAGCCGAGGTCTTCATGGATGAGGGCTATGTCTTTGGCATGGAAGGCGAGGGCTTTGAGCGCATGAACCTGGCCGCGCCCACCCGCTACATCAAGGACGCCTGTGAGCGCATCCACAAAGCCATCACCCCTTACATCAAGTAATCAAGGAGGTATCCATGCACATCACTGACCTCATCAAGAAATACGAAGACTACATCATTGACATGCGCCGGGATTTCCACATGCATCCGGAGCTGTCCTTCAAGGAGACCCGCACCTCCCAGGTCGTCTGCGACGAACTGGACAAGATGAGCATTCCCTATGTTCGCCTGGAGGAGAACTGCGTTGTCGGCCTTATCAAGGGCGGCAAGGCGGGGGAGAATGGCAAGAAGCTCGCCATCCGCGCGGACATGGACGCTCTGCCCGTTACCGAGGAGGCCGAGGTCCCCTTCAAGTCCAAAACCGAGGGAATCATGCACGCCTGCGGCCATGACGGCCACACCGCGATGCTCCTGGGTGCTGCCAAAATGCTCAAAGAGCTGGAGCCCAACCTCAAGGGCACGGTCTACCTTTGCTTCCAGTCCGCTGAGGAGGTTGGCGGCGGCGCCATGACCGTCATCAACTACCTGAAGTCCCAAGGCGGGGTTGACCAGGCCATCGCTGCCCACCTCTGGGCCGACCTGGAAAGCGGCCTCATCTCCGTTGAGGAAGGCGCGCGCATGGCCAACGGCGATGGCTTTACGGTGGAGGTCACCGGCCGCGGCGGTCACGGCTCCAGGCCCGACCTGAGCATTGACCCCATCAAACCCATGTGCCAGATTGTCACCACCATCTCATCCATCCCCACCAATTTTGTGGAGACCATTGAGCCCTGCGTGGTCCATGTCGGCCGCTTTGAAGGCGGTACCATGGGCAACATCTTCCCCAACAAGGCCAAAATCTGGGGCGGAATCCGCACCTTCTCGGTCAAAAACCGCAAGCTGGTCCCCGAACTCATTGAGCGCATCGCCAACAACATCGCCGAGGCCTATGGCGCGACCGCCAAGGTGGAAGTCCAGGCCGGTGTGCCCATGGTTTACAACAGCGCCGAGTCCGTCGCCCTGGCCAAGAAACTGCTTGAAGAAACCAAACTCTTTAAGGCCGACAAGTTTTATCCCATCTGCGCGTCTGAAAACTATGGCTTCTTTGTGGAACAGTTCGGCGGCTTCATGGCCTACATCGGCATGCGCAACGAGGCCAAGGGCCTTACCTACACCCAGCACCATCCCAAGTTCGGCATTGATGAGGACGTTCTTGCCCGCGGCTCCGCCTTCTTCACCGCTTACGCCGAGGCGTTCTTGGGGTAGTGGGGGAGTGACCCAAAAGACCTTAATCAATAATTAATTAATTAATCGGGGAGCGATTTTGAAAAAGCGCTCCCCGAACCCCTCTGAAAACCTTGGAATTTGCTCTAAACCCAAATAGAATTCTAAAGTTTCTTTTGATTCTTTTCTTTTCAAAGAAAAGAATCGTTCTCTATTTGGAAAAAGAAACGGTCCTTTTTTGAGAAAAAGGACCAAAAACTTTAGAATCTATTTTTGAAGTATCAATTGAAGGATTAAAGTTTCTTTTGGTTCTTTTCTTTTTAAAGAAAAGAATCGTTCCTTTTCGTCCTCCCCGTTCTCCCCGTCCCTTACAGCACGTACTTGTCCAGGCTCTTGGGCTGGTTCTTCATCTCGGTCTGCTTGCTCTGGTATTTCTCGCCCTGGTTGCCCAGGACGGCGTAGGAGGCGATTTTACTTTCCTCAACGCCGGGCTGGTTGAAGGCGTCGATGTCCAGCAGCTCGCCGGTGTAGGCGGTAACCAGCTCGTAGAAGTATAGGAACTGGCCGATGGTGTGCTCATTGACCTCAGGGAAGGTGATGGTCTGGCTCATGCGGCCGGAGCGCAGCAGGGCGTACTGGGTGCCCTGGTACTCAGCTTCGATGAGCTGGTTTAAGGTCTTGCCGCCCAGGAAGGCGACGTCCGGGAAATCCTCACAGCCGTGCGCGATGGGTGTGGTCTCGCGGAAGTTCTCAACGCGCAGGAAGGTGATGATTTTATCGTAGGGGCCTTCGGTGTACAGCTGGAGCTGGCTGTGCTGGTCGGTCACGCCCAGAGATTTGACAGGGGTCTGACCCACGTTGAGCGCCATGCCCTTGCGGGAGACGTTCTTGCCCAGGCTCTCGGCCCATAATTGGCAGAACCAGTCGGCCATGTACTTGAGGCTGTCGGCATAGGGCATCATGACCTGGATGTTGACGCCCAGCTCTTCCATGGCGATGTACTGGATAACGGCCTGCAAGAGGGCAGGGTTGTTCCAGACCTCATCGTCCTTGCAGCGCGCGTCCATGGCCTTGGCGCCTTCCAGCATGGCCTGAATGTCAATGCCGCAGACGGCTGCGGGGAGAAGGCCAACGGGGCTTAACTCGCTGAAGCGCCCGCCCACGGAAGAGGGGACATAGAAGAGCTTGAAGCCCTCTTTCTTGGCCAGTTTGATGAGGTTGCCTTTCTCGCGGTCAGTGGTGGCGATGATGTGCTCGTGCCATTTCTCGCCCACTTCTTTTTTGAGGAGGTCAGAGATGATGAGGTACTGGCTCATGGTCTCAGCGGTGCCGCCGGATTTGGTGATGATGTTAAAGCAGGTGGTCTTGACGTCAATCACGTCCAAAAGCGCCTTCATGCGCTCCGGGTCAATGTTGTCTTCCACATAAAAGCGGGGGCCGCCGCGCTTGGCGTCGGGCAGGTCGTTGTAGTGCAGGTGCTTGATGGCCTGGTGTACGGCGATGGGGCCCAGGGCGCTGCCGCCGATGCCAAGCACCACGAAGGTGGAAAAGCGCTCGCGCACGGCCTTGGCGGTTGATAGAATGTCCTTGACGATGTCGTCCTGGTTGTAGGGCAGCTCTGTCCAGCCCAGCCAGCCGGTGCCGCGCGCCTTGTTGACGGCCTGCCAGGCCAGTTTGGCCTGATGGGCCTTGCCTTCAATCATGTCTTTGCTGATGCCGTACTGATGCCCGACCATGTCGGCCATGAGGTGGTTGACATCCATTTTAATCGCTTTGCTCATAGTTTCCCTCCATGCATGATATGTTCAATTATAGCATAAACCGGAGCGCCTTGAACGGGAATCCGTTTGTTTTGCACAAATTCACCGCCTGTGGAATAATTTACATTGTGTTGGCTTTGTGCTATACTTTTTTAACTACAAAGCAAGGAGCAGTTGAAGTGGAATCCCTCTTGCTCAGCGTGATAATCCCGGTGTACAACGCGCAGAACTCGCTCCCCACAGCGCTATCATCCGTGTTTGGTCAGGGCATTGACGACATGGAGGTCATTTTAATCAACGACGGCAGCAAGGATGACAGCCTGGCCGTCTGTGAGGAATACGCCCGCAAGGACCCCCGTGTCAAGGTCATTTCCCAGGCCAACGCCGGCCCCGGCGCCGCGCGCAACGCGGGGCTGAAGGTCTTCAAAGGCAAGTATGTCTGTTTTGTGGACAGCGATGACTTGATGACGGATGGCGCCTTAAAGCGCATGCTGGACATGGTCGGGAAGGATGATTCGGACCTGCTGATTGCCCACTTTAACATCCTGATGAACAACCAGTCCTATGACCGGGGCTACATCAAGGAGGACAGGCTTCTAAACCGCAAGGAATTCCTTCACGAGCTCTCCCACCGCCCCGGCAGCTATTATTACAGCGCCCTGTGGAACAAGCTGTACGTGGGTGACATCATCCGAAAGCATCATCTGTTCTTTGATGACACCTACGCCTGGGGTGAGGACTTTGAGTTCAACATGCGCTATTACCACTATGTGAACTCCGTTTCCTTCCTCAAGGACGCGGTTTACAATTACAAGAGAACCTATTCCGGGCAAACCTGGCGGACGATGTTTGAGTTTGGTGACTCCATCAAAATCAAAGCCAGGCTGTACAAAGCCATCAAATCCCTGTATCACAAGGCCGGGCTATTGACCCGGTACCGCTTCTACATTTACAGGTACATCTTCAATGTCACCATCAGCACCTAAGGACAAGCCCCGGCTCTTTGTTGACACCTGCTTTGTGGATGTCACGCTGTTTCCCGGCGTGGAAAAAGGGCGGGCCATGGAAATCATCAAGGATGCCGTCGTGCTTGTGCATGAGGGCATTGTTGTATACGCCGGTACGCGCAAGGACGCGCCGGATTATGTGGCCAAAGAGTGCTTTTACGGGCATGGCAGACTGCTCATGCCCTCGTTTTCAAACGCGCACGCGCACAGTGCCATGACACTGCTGCGCGGGGTGGGGGCGGATATGCCGCTTCGTGAGTGGCTGGTGGAGGCCATTTTCCCGCGCGAGAAAAAGCTTAATGAGCAATTGGTCAAGGCCGGGGTGGACCTGGCGGTGCTGGAGCATTTACGAAGCGGGGTTACCGCGGTCAACGACATGTATTCCCAGCCCCGGAAAACCGCCCAATCCTTTGGCGAGGCGGGCATGCGCGGCCTGGTGTGCAACGCCTGTGTGGAGTTTGGCCAGGGCCAGGTCCAATTGGAGAACTCCATCAAGTTTCACCAGGAATGCCATAAAAGCTATAACGGCCGTATCCGGGCCGGGGTCAGCGTGCACGCTGAGTACACCACCACGCGCGAACTGGTCAGAAGCCTGATTCGCGCCTGCCAGGGCCTGGACAACATCGCCCACGTGCATGTGAGCGAAACCGCGCACGAGGTGGAGGAGTGCTACCTGCGCCACGGCAAAAGCCCGGTGGCCTATTTCCATGACATGGGACTGTTCCGCATGAAGGCCATCGCAGCGCACTGCGTGCATGTGAGCGAGGATGACCTGGACATTCTGGCGGAGGACGGGGTCTTTGTCGCGCTCAACCCGGTCAGCAATTTAAAACTGGGTAGCGGCATCGCCCCGGTCAACCAGATGATTCTAAAGGGCATCCCCATCTGCATCGGCACGGATGGCGCGGCCAGCAACGACAATTTGGATTACATGGAGGAGGTCAAATTGACCGGCATCCTCCACAAGGGCATCCATAAGGACCCAACCCTGGTGTCCCCGGCGGTGGTCTTGGAGGCGGCGACCAAGAACGGCGCCCAGGCCATGGGCTTTGAGGATGTCGGGCTGCTTCTGCCCGGGTGGCAGGCGGACCTGATTTTGGTGGATTTGCAGGCGCCCAACCTCTGCCCATCGGAGGTCTCCCCGGCGCTGCTCGTCTACGCCGCAAAGAGTGAAAACATCGAGATGACCATGTGCGCGGGCAAGGTGCTCTACAACAAGGGCGAGTACCTGACCATCGACAAGGAGCGCGTGCTGTTTGAAGCCAGGCAGGCGGCCAGCCTGCTTTAGAGGTGCCCTGACCCTGTGAAGCGCGATTTTGGCCAAAAAACCGCGCTTTGCTTGCGTATTCCATGAAAATCCCGTATAATTATCCCGCTGCTCTGAGAGAGGTTTTAGGCCTTCAAACGGAGCGCGCTTGACGGCTGCCGACAGGCAGCCGAACTATCATTTTGTCAGCAAGCAATCAACTTGAAATAGGAGAAGGACTTTATGAGCAACTTGCACGAGCACAGCGGAAAAACAGTCGTTTCCGTCGAAGGAATGAAAAAACTGGAGGAGAAACTCCAATACCTGTCCACCATCCGCAGGGCCGAGGTGGCCGAGCAAATCGCGGTGGCCCGCGGCTTTGGCGACCTGTCCGAAAACGCGGAATATGACGAGGCCAAGAACGAGCAGTCCCGTCTGGAAGCCGAAATCATCGACCTGGAGAACACCATCCGCACGGCGCTGGTGGTGGACGACAGCGAAGTGGCGACCGACAAGGTCAACTTCGGCACCACGGTGCGCGTGTATGACGATGAGCTCAAGGAAGAGGTGGAGTACACCATCGTTGGCGCGCGCGAGTCAGACCCGCTCAACAACCGCATCTCCAACGAGAGCCCCATGGGCGCGGCGCTGCTGGGCAAGAAAAAAGGCCAGACCGTCAAGGTCAAAGCCCCCGGCGGCGTCATCACCCTTAAAATCAAGGACATTCAGCACAAGAAATAAGGAGCGCCCCATGTCAGAGCAGATTGAACGGAACCAGGAATTTTCGGAGCAGGAAGGCATCCGGCGCGAAAAATTACAGCAGTTGATGGATGGGGGCAACAACCCCTACCTCCATACCAAGTACCCGGTCAGCCACACCAGCGACCAGGTCATTTCCGGCATCGGTGAACTTGAAAACAAGGAAGTGTCTATCGCCGGGCGCATGCTCTCCCGCCGCGTCATGGGCAAGGCCGCCTTCGCGCACATCCAGGACAGCATGGGCCGCATCCAGGTCTATGTGAGGCGCGATGACGTGGGCGAGGAAGAGTACACCGCCTTTAAGTCCTACGACCTGGGTGACATCCTGGGCATCAGGGGCAAGGCCTTTATCACCAAGACGGGCGAGGTCAGCATCCACGCGGAGGACGTCGTCTTTTTAGCCAAGTGCTTAAAGCCCCTGCCTGAGAAGTGGCACGGCCTGCAGGATACCGATTTGCGCTATCGCCAGCGCTACCTGGACATGGTAGTCAACCCTGAGGTCAGGGACACCTTCATCAAGCGCACCCGTATCATCAACGCCATCCGCCGCTTCTGCGACAGCCGCGGCTTCCTTGAGGTGGACACGCCCATTTTGCACACGCTGGAAATCGGCGCCGCGGCCAGGCCGTTTAAAACCCACCACAATACGCTGGACATCGATATGTTCCTGCGCGTTGAGACCGAACTGTACTTAAAGCGTCTGGTGGTCGGCGGCTTTGACCGCGTGTATGAGATTGGCCGCATCTTCCGCAATGAGGGCATGGATACCAGCCACAACCCGGAGTTTACCTCCATTGAGCTGTACCAGGCCTATGCGGATTATGAGGACATCATGAACCTGGTGGAGGACATGATTCGTCAGACTGCGATTGAAGTGACCGGTTCCCACAAGGTGACCTACCAGGGAACAGAGATTGATTTTACCTCGCCCTGGCCGCGCATCTCCATGGCCGAAGCCGTCAAAAAGGAATCCGGCATTGACTTTTTCTCCTGGGAGACGGATGAGGACGCCCGTGCGTGCTTAAAAGAGCACAAGGTGCATGTTGAAAAGCACTTCACCAAGGGCGACTGCTTGGCTGAGCTCTTTGATGAGTATGTGGAGGACAAATTGGTCCAGCCCACCTTCATCATTGACTACCCGGTGGAAATCTCCCCCCTGGCCAAGCGCAAGCCGGATGATCCCCGCTTGACCGAGCGGTTTGAGCTCTTCATTACCGGGCGCGAGTTCGCCAATGGCTTCTCTGAGCTCAATGACCCCATTGACCAGCGCGCGCGCTTTGTCCGCCAGGTTGAGGAGCGCATCAAATTGGGCGGCACCAATGCCTCTGTGGATGAGGACTACCTCAACGCCCTGGAATACGGCCTCCCGCCCACCGGCGGCATCGGCGTGGGCGTTGACCGGCTGATCATGCTGTTGACCGACAGCGCCTCCATCCGCGATGTCCTGCTCTTCCCGACGATGAAGCCGCTGAATTAATAGTGAAACTATCTATCCGGAAAACCAAAGAGGACTTCAAGCACCATCTGCAGTACAGTTCCTGGGTTTATGTGCTGCTGATTGTGCTGTCCTTTGTTGTGGTCAGCCTGGTTTACGCCCAGACGGCCTACCGCCCGCCCCAGGACAAGCGCATTGATGTCTACATCCAGTCTTCCATCGCCACGCAGGAAGCGGTGGACGCCTTCTTCAAGCCCATCTGGGAGGAAGCGGTGCCGGAGATGGAGCTGGTGGATTCCGTCATGCTCATGGCCTCAGGCGGTGAAAATGACTACTACGCCGGCATGCAGCTGATGACCTTCATCGCCGCGGCGGAGGGGGATATTTACTTCCTGTCCAGCTCGGACTTCAAGGCCTATGCCTCCCAGGGCGCCTTTGTGGACCTGGGCCCGGCGATAGAACAGGGCATCCTCAAAACTGAGGGGCTTGATTTAACCGCGGGCAAGGTGGTTGAGGTGGAATCCAACCCCGACGGCAGCGTTCGGACAGTGGGCGAGGCCAAGCAGTACGGCATCCCCGCGAAGGAGCTTTACCGCTTCGCGACCGACCTTCAGATTGACAACCGCGACATGGTATTGGCCGTCGCGGTCAACAGCCAGAATGAGGAGCCGACCATCCGGTTTTTAAACGGCCTCATCAAACATACAAAGGCCGACATGCCGGACTTCTTTAAGTAGGTGGACATGAAATACCAAGCGGTCATCTTTGATTTGGATGGCACCCTGACTGAATCTTCCCTGGGCGTCTTAAACGGCGTCCGTTTTGCCTTTGACAAGTTCAACTTTGAACACCCGGATGAGACCACCCTGCGCCGCTACCTGGGCCCGCCGCTGCTGAAGAGCTTTATGGAGTTCTCGGGTTTTACCTATGAGCAGGCCAGCCTGGGGCAGGAGTATTACCGCGAATACTACAACGTGACCGGGGCCTATGAGAACGAGGTCTATCCGGGCATCCGCCTTTTGCTGCACACGCTTAAAAAGATGGGCGTTTACCTGGGCGTCGCCACCCACAAGCCCAAGGAAACCAGCATTGAGGTGCTAAAGGCCTTTGATTTGTACCGCTATTTTGACGCGGTGGAAGGTCCCTTGTTCGAGGAGGAGCCAGAGCCGGACAAGGCGGAACTCATCCGCCGCGCCAACCCCAGGAACTTAAAAGCCGTCATGATAGGGGACAGGGCGTCTGACGCCTTGGCCGCGCATGAAAACGGCGCTGACAGCATCGCGGCGCTCTACGGCTATGGCCATGAGGAAGAGTTTGTCAAAGCCGGAACCACCATGTTTACCCATCATGCCGATGATATCTATGCCTTCTTGGGCATTGAGAAACCCAGGCAAAAGGGCGTCTTCATCAGTTTTGAGGGGAATGACGGCGCCGGCAAATCCACCCAGGCCAAACTGCTGGCCGCGCGCCTTAAGCAGTGCGGGCATGAGGTGGTCTTGACCCGGGAGCCCGGCGGCACCAGGGTTGGGGAGCAAATCAGGGATATTTTATTGGACCGCGATAACAACGACATGGACAATCTGACTGAGTCCATGCTTTATGCCGCCGCGCGTGCCCAGCACGTCAGGCAAGTCATCAAGCCCGCTTTGGACGCCGGAAAGACGGTCATCTCCGACCGCTTTGTGGACTCCAGCATTGCCTACCAGGGCGCGGGGCGGGGTCTTGGCATTGAACTGGTCAAGCAAATCAACGCCCCGGCGGTGGATAACTGCCTGCCGGATTTAACGGTCTTCCTACGGCTGAACCCGGATGTGGGTATGCAGCGCTTCGCGGATTCCCGGGAGGCGGACCGCCTGGAGTTGGCGGGGGAGGAGTTTCACCAAAAGGTCGCCGAGGCCTTTGATGAAATGATTCAGCAGGACAAACGCTTTGTGACCGTCAGTTCTCAGGGCGTCAAGTCCGACACCGCCAAACTGGTTTATGAAGCGGTCACTGAATATTTAAACAGGACGGATGTGCCGTGACCAGGGTTGTAGTCGGCATGTCAGGCGGGGTGGATTCCGCCGTCAGCGCCTTGCTGCTAAAGCAGCAGGGCTTTGATGTCATCGGCGTTTTTATGAACAATTGGGAAGAGAAGGACGAAAACGGCGTGTGCGCCTCCCAGGTGGACTGGGATGACGTGCAGAACACCTGTGACGTAATTGGCATTCCCTATTACTCCGTCAATTTCGCCAGGGAGTATGAGGACAGGGTCTTTACCCACTTCCTGTCTGAGTACCGCGCCGGCAGAACGCCCAACCCGGATGTGCTGTGCAACCGCGAAATCAAGTTCAAGGCCTTTTTGGACTACGCCATCAAAATCGGCGCGGACAAAATCGCGACCGGGCATTTCGTCAAGACCAATGAAAAGGGCCAGCTCATCAAAGGCGCTGACCCCAACAAGGAGCAGTCCTACTTCCTGTACATGCTAAAGGACTGGCAGCTGCAAAAAGCCATCTTCCCGGTCGGCGGGCTGTTAAAATCCCAGGTCCGTGAAATCGCCGCCATCGCGGGCCTGCCGGTGTCCAAGAAAAAGGACTCCACCGGCATCTGCTTTATCGGTGAGCGGCGCTTTAAGACCTTTTTGAAAAACTACCTGCCCACCCAGCCGGGTGACATGGTGACAGAGGACGGGGCGGTTTTGGGCCGCCATGACGGGCTGATGTATTACACCATCGGCCAGCGAAAGGGCCTGGGCATCGGCGGGCAGGGCGATGGGCGCAGCTGGTTTGTGGTGGACAAAGACCTTAAAAACAACCGCCTCATCATCGTGCAGGGCGAGGACCACCCCCAATTGTTCCGGGAAGATGCCCTGATTGAGCAAATCACCTGGGTCGGGGAGCCTTTGGGGCCGGAAAACAAACCGGTCAAGCTCCAGGTCAAACTGCGCTACCGTCAAAAAGACCAGGGGGCTACCCTGGTGTATGAAGGGGACAAGGGCCGCCTGGTCTTTGATGAGCGCCAGCGCGCCGTCACCCCCGGGCAAAGCGCGGTCTTTTATGCGGGCGATGTCTGCTTAGGCGGGGGGATTGTGGTCGCCTGACTTACAGGCTGACCGCGTCCGCCTCGGATTTTAGTATGTAATCAACAAATACCCCATTGACCCGCATGGCGTAATGCAGGTCATCAAAGGGGAAAAGGGCCAATTCCCGGCTGTCCTCGCCCCAGATAAAGGTGTAGGAAACAAGCGGGTGTACGTTCCCGGGCTGATAGTCCTTTGGCAGCCGGCCGCTGTGCTTTAAAGCCATGAGTTTCAAGTATTCCCTGATAAACTCATCTGATGCCACGTCCTCGCCTCTTAGTGTGATAAACGGCTCATACAGCACATTGCCATCCTTGTCCTGCTCAACCTCGTTGTTGGGCAGGATTTTTTCAACGAAATCAATGGCATACTCACGGGTCTCGCCGCCTTTGAAGACGGCCAGTTTTTCAATCCTGTTCAGCGGCAGGGTCACCGGGCTTTGGGAGAGCAGGTTTAAAATGTTCATGTCCCGCAAAAAGCCCATGGATACATTGGTCGCCTGGTAGACCTTGCCCTCATACAGGCAGTACAGCCCGATTTGGTCAATATTGTTTCCCAAGGCCAGAGAAAAGGTCTGCGCCGGCACCTCGGTGCTGTCAACGGGGATGCCGTCCTTGTCATAGCCCACGATGGTGCTTTTTGAGAGGCGGATATCCAGTTTGCGCCCCGGCGGATTGAGCCCCAGCGCCTGTAAATCCAGTTCATCCTCCGACCCATAGTACTGCGCGAATCGCATCTTGCCGATGCCTGTTAATAATTGGTGCACTTTTGCCGCGTCCAGGGGATAGCGGTAGGGCGAAGCCAATTCCCATAGCCCCTCGCGGTGGGAGAGGACAAAGTCTTCCGCGCCTTTGACAGCAATGCTGTCCACCAGCGCCTCATTGAAGTTGATGGAGGGGATGATGTGGATGGAGGACAGGGTACGGTCAAAATGCTCCCTGGTCTCGGGCGAGACAAAATAAACCTGGTTCTCGCCTTCCACCATCAGGTAATCAGAGGGGATTTCAGTCTGCGCTGAGTCGCCGAAAATGAGGGTCAGGCTGCTGCCGTCTTGGTAGGTCGCCGTGGCGCGGGGCGCGTCTTTCCCCAGGCCCAGTTGGGCCAGGGAGGCCTCATCCGTATGGACTTCGCCGGCCAATTCATTGGCCACCAGGAGAGAGAAGTCCTTCACCATCAAGGCGATTTCATTCTCATCCGCTTCAAACTCCGGCTGGCCAGAAACCGTGAAGCCTTTGTCACTTCGTATCAGCGTAAAGGTCTCGCCCTTGCTGTTATTGACCTCAAGTTCAAGAAGGCTCTCCTCGCTCCGGTCAATCAGGGTGACGCTGATGTCAGGGGTGACGGGCGGGGGCGGGACAGGCCTTCTCTGCAGGAAATAGAGCACCAGCAGCACCGCCAAAAAGCCGGACAGAATCATCACAATCTGGCTGATCTTCAGCGGGCGGTTTCTTTTTTTCTTGACCGGCTGCATCCTACCTCCTCATCCGCCTGACCAGGACGGGCACGGCCAGCGCGGCGGTCAAAAGGGGCAAGAGGACAATTAAAAGAATGGGCAGCGCGGGGCGCTCAATGTCCAGGTGCTCCCGCACCAGCTTTTTGGGCGCGATGTCCAGGTTGATGGGCTCAGATGGGTTGAGGTAGTTGACCATGTGCAGCAGGAACTGCGAGCCATAGGTGACCTCGTGCAGCCAGGAGTCAATCAAAATGGCGGAGTTGCCGATAATCATCGCCCGAGCGTGGGTGCCGTCCGGGTGCGCGTAGTCAGACAGCAGCGCCAGGTAAAACTGCCCGCTTTCCTCGCCTTCCTCATAGGCCAGGGTCTGGTTGGCCTGCTCAACGGACTTGATGTAGGCCATGCCGGAGGTCAACAGCGGCTCCGCCCGCACGCTGTCACTGAGCGCCGTGATGCCAAAGGCACGCGCGCCCGGCAGGCGCAGGCGCACCTGGCCCGCGCCAATGAGGGGCGCGGTGGGCTCAGTCATGTCCATGTAGGGGGTCAGGTACAAGGGGTTATCAATGTAGGCGTTGAGGTCGGCGCCTTCGGCAATCACGATGCCGGATTTGCGCTCAAAGCCCATCATGCGGTAGAGCGAGTCAAACTTGGGCAGATTGTCCGGGTCGTTATAATCGCTGGAGATGAGCATGGAACCGCCCGCCTGGGAAAAGGCCAGGATGGTTTGCAGCTCGCTCTCCGTCAAATCCTTTTGCGGGGAAAGCACCATCAACAAGTCCTTGGGGTTTAAGGCATCCCCGCTGAGCAAATTCACGCGGGTCACCTCAAAGTGATGGCTCTTTAGGAAGGTTTCCATGTAGCCGGTGTCGTTCTCACCGATTTCGCCGTGGCCGGTTAAAATGCGCACGCCGGGCACCGTGTCCAGCGTCAGGTAGACCAGCGCCTCCACAATGCTCTTTTCATAGGCGATGCCGGAGAGCACATAATCCTGCTGCGTTAAGTCATAGGACTGCTGCAGGTAGTTGTAGGTGTTGAGCACGCGCGTCCTGCCCGTTGTCTCACAGACCAGTATCAGGGAGTCCGCCGTCACCTGCTCATCGGACAGGTCGGAGGAAATGGTGTTCACCAGCATCGGGTTTTGCACCAAACTCTCCTTGGAATAGGTAAAATTGGGGGAGAGGGAGGACAGGCGGTTTAAAAGCCCCAAAAGGGATTGGTCCTCCATACCCGGGGTGAAGAGAGCATAGGCGTGCACCTTGTAGGGAAGGCTCTGCATGACCTTGGTGGTCTGCTCGCTCTGGGTGGTGACAGAGTTGAAGGAATAATCCAGTCTCAGCGCCTTGTCCTTCTCCAGTTTGTCCATAACCGCTATCAGGAGCGTACCGCTGAGTATCATTGCCAGGCACAGGAGTAAGGGCAGCCCGCGGGTGAATAAAGCCTTTACATTCATCTTTTTCATGTGCGTTTCGCCCTTTCCAGGTGGAGCACCGTCACCGACACAGCCAGGCAGCACAGGGAGAATACCAGGTAAAACAGCGTGTTGGCTGGGCTGAACTGGGCCGAGAGGAAGGGCACAAAGCGGTCATAGAGGCTGACAAAGGAAATCGCGTTTGAAAGCGCTGCCGGGATGCCGGCGCTTTGCGGCAGAAGGCTGATGAGCCAGACAAACAGGTTGACGCCAAAGGCGACGGAGGCCGCGGACACGGTGTTCCTTAGCCCGCTTGTCACCATCATGTCAAGCGCGATAAACGCGCAGCCCTGCAGCACAAAGCCCAGGTAGCCGGTCAGTACCTCCATGGGGTAAAGCCGGGAATAGATAACAACCAGAAGGGGGTAAAGCAGGCTGAGCCCCACGGCGATCAACAGCACCGTGCAGGCGGCCAGGTACTTGCCAAGCACGATGGACAGGGTGGACAGGGGCGAACTTTTCAGCAGCAGGTCGGTCTTCATCCGCCGCTCACCGGACAGCAGGCGCATCACCAATATGGGCGTCAGCAGCATCCACACATAGCTCATCATGGATAGGAAGGGCTGAAAATCGCTGCTTCTGGGCTGCAAATTGTTCAGGTAAAAAATGAGGCTGGCAATCGCCAAAAACACGGCCACAAACAGCCAGCCGGTGGGCGTATAGAAATAGGACTTCAATTCCTTTTTGTAGATGGCTTTCATCAGGCGCCCTCCTCCCCGCCGGTAACCCGTAAAAACAGGGTCTCCAGGTTGTCATCCCTGGGGGAGAGTTCCAAAATCGGCGCGTTTAAGGAAGACAGCAGGGTCATCAGCTGCGAGGTGAAATTTCCCCCGGCGTTTGCTTCCACCATCAAACGGCTCACCTTTTGCTCGTTCTCGCTCATCAGCCGGGCACGGCGAACGGAGGATAACTGCTTTAATGGGTTTAGTACCCTGCTGGGCGGCGCGTCCACCACCAGGCGGTAGTGGGTGACGTCGCTCTGATTGTCCTGTCTGTGGTCCATCATCAACTGCCCCTGGTGCACTATCAGCACCCGGTCGCAGATTTCCTGCACCTCGCTTAACAGATGGGAGGAAAAGAGGATGGTCCTGTCCTTGGACAGGCGTTTGATCAGCTTGCGGAAGGCGACCGCCTGCAATGGGTCAAAGCCGGCCGTCGGCTCATCCAACAGCAGCACTTCCGGGTTGCCGCAAAGCGCCTGAGCCAAGCCCACGCGCTGGCGAAAGCCCTTGGACAGGCTGCCAATCAATTGGTTTTGTACCGATTCCAGGCCGGTGAGGTCAATCAATTCCCTGGTGTGGGCTTTGATGTCGCCCTTGACAACCTCCTTGATGGCGCAGCAGAAGTGCAGGTACTCCGTCACGGTCATCTCCGGGTACACCGGGGGCACCTCGGGCAGGTAGCCCAGGCTGCGCTTGGCTTCCCTGGCGTCTTTTACGATGTCCTTGCCGTTTATCAGTATACGGCCTTCGCTGGGGGAGAGGCAGCCGGAAAGCATGTTCATGATGGTGGTCTTGCCCGCGCCGTTTTGGCCCAGCAAACCGACCACCTCGCCCTTGTCGGCTGAGAAGGTGACTTTGCTGACAGCGGCAAAGCTGCCATAGAGCCTGGTGATATCAAAAGCCTGAATCAAGCGTTCCTCCAAATTGCCATTTGTGCGTACATTATACCATCAGGGGTAAGGAGGATGGTGAACATTCTGTGAAAAGCGCTGTCCTTGTCTGGCTTATGAAATCATGATAAACTTGGTCAATCAGGAGGGTTTATGAACAACTATCGTTTTCAGAGGAAGCCCGGTTTTCAGCAGTATGGCACTAAAAACCAGCAGCGCATCCTGTTAATCGCTCTGGTCATCCTGCTGGTGAGTACCATCGTGCTGGGCGTCTTGTATTCGGGCATCGTGGTCTTCAAGAACCGCACCATCGCCCAGTTTGAAAGCCGCATCAACAGCAACCTGGTGGACGCCATTGGCCAGGTCAGCCGGATGACGGGCTCGGTTCAGTCCAACTCATCCATTAAATTGGGCCAGATACGCCAGTATGTCTTCGCCATGGACAACATCAATTCCATCAGCGTCGCGGTCCGGGGCGAACCCGGGCGCGTCATCCCCCAGGAGGCGTTAACTGCCATTTACAGCGTGCTGGACCGCTATGAGATAGCCGTGCAGACGGCCACAGGCAACACCCTGGAATTGCGCACCCTGCTCTTGACGCATTTGATGTCCCTGCAGCAATTGCTCGCCCAGGAACCTTAAAAAGCAAATCAAAAGTTTGACCTTGTTTGACCAACGGGAAGTGTGGGTAATATGCCTTCAGGCCTTCAAGAGAAGGCAAGCACGAAAGGAAAACACCCATGTCTAAGAAAATTGGTATTCTCGTTGGTTCCCTCAGAAAAGATTCCTTCACCAAGCTGGTCGCTCAGGCCGCCGGTGAGTTGTTCCCCAAGGATGTTCAGGTTGAGTTCGTCGACGTCGCCAACCTGCCCTTCTTCAACCAGGATTTTGAGACCCCTGATACCGCGCCTGAGAGCCACACCGCTTTCCGCAAGCAGGTTGAGGGCCTGGACGGCTTTATCTTCGCCACCCCGGAATACAACCGTTCCTACACCCCGGCGCTCAAAAACGCCCTGGATATCGCCTCCCGCCCCTATGGCGAGAGCAAATGGAGCGGCAAGCCCTACGCCATCATCAGCGTGTCCCCCGGTGCCATCGGCGGCTTTGGCGCCAACCATCACCTAAGGCAGGTGCTGTCCTTCCTCAACATGAAGCCCGTGCAGCAGCCTGAAAGCTACATCGGCTCTGTCCATACGCTCATTGGCGAGGACGGCAAGCTCAAGGAAGAGACCACCGCCTTCCTCAAGACCGTGGTGGATGCCCTGGTTGCCCTGCTGTAAACAAAGGGATATAATACAGGCTGTCGGATTCCCGACAGCCTTTTTGATTGGATGGAATGTATGAACGTATTGATTATCGGCGGCAGCGGCCTCTTGGGCAGCCAGGGCGCTTTTGAACTGGTCAAGGCCGGGCATCAGGTCACCGGCCTGTCCCTGCCGCCCCTGCCCGAGGGGGCTGAGTATCCCAAGGAGATGAAGCACCTTTTTAAAAGCTATGTAGACATGACGGAGGAGGAGCTCTTCAGCCTCTTGTCCGGCTTTGACGGCCTGGTGTTCGCGGCCGGTGTGGATGAGCGCGTGCACGCCAAGCGCCCGGTGATTGATTTTTACCGCAAGTACAACAACATCCCGCTGGAGCGCATCTTGCGGGTTGCCGGGAAGGCCGGGGTCAAGCACGCCGTCATCCTGGGCAGCTATTTTGCCCACTTCAACCGCGTTTGGCCGGAATATGCCTTGGAGAAGCACCACCCCTACATCAAAAGCCGGGTGGAGCAGGAGAACATCGCGCGGGAAGCGTCAAAGAGCGGCCTGGATGTGGCGGTGCTTGAACTGCCCTACATCTTTGGCACCCAAAAGGGCAGAAAACCGGTCTGGGTCTTCCTGGTTAAGATGTTAAAAGCCATGGGCCCTGTCACCTTTTTCCCCAGGGGCGGCACCACCATGGTCACCATCCGCCAGGTGGGCCAGGCGATTAAAGGCGCGCTGGAGCAAAACCGAGGCTTCAAGGCCTACTCCATCGGCTGGGACAACAAGACCTGGAAAGAGATGCTCACGCTTTTCCATGAGGGCATGGGGGTGAAGGACAGGAAGATTGTCACCATCCCCACCTGGCTCTTCCGCCTGGGCACTGTCTTTTTAACGCTCAAGGATTGGTTTTCGGGGCTGCAGGGCGGGCTTTTTCTGCCCAGGTTCGCTTCCGCCATGGCCAGGGAGGCCTTCATTGACAAAAACCTGGCCTCCGTGCCGCTTGGGGTGACGGAGGATGATATCAACAAGGCCATCCTGGATTCCGTCGCCTTGAGTGTTGAGGCGATGAAAAAGGACAGCCGTCTGGTGGAAATGCCAAATAAGTAAAATCTAATTAATGCTGGTCTGTGTCAGAATGCAGACAGGAAATTGGCTTTTCAGCGCTTCAAAAGCTTGGAGCGCTGTTTCTTTGCTGTTGAACACGCCAAACACGCAGGAGCCGCTGCCCGTCATCTGGGCAAAATCCGCTTTGGCGTTCATTAAGGACGAAACGGCGGTCTGAATCCCCGGCAGCAAGCCTTGCGCGGTGCGCTGCAATTGGTTGTGGCAGTGGCTGAAAAACGCGCTGTCATCGCCCGTTTCACAGGCAGCTATGGCTTTTTCTATGTTCGCTTTCTTTATATCCGGCGCCTGGTCATAGCGCCTGAAGATATCGGCGGTGGACAGGCCCTTGTCCGGCTGCAGGATGATAAGGGGCAGCGCTTTTGCGCAAGGCAAAGGCTCAACCTTCTCGCCGATGCCTGACACCCGCATCAAACCGGGGTAGAGGCACAGCGGCACGTCCGCGCCCAGTTTCTCGCCAATCCTGGCCAGGTCTTTTATGCTCAGTCCGGTTTGCCACAGTTCGTTGAGGCCCATCAACACGGCCGCCGCGTCCGCGCTGCCGCCGCCCAAACCGGCTTGGCTGGGAATGCGCTTCACAAGGCGTATTTTAGCGTTTTCTATGACGTCACAGGTAGTCTTGAGCGCCATCGCGGCCTTGACGACCAGGTTGCTCCTGTCCATCGGGACAGACGCGTCATCACTCTCAAACACCATGTCCTCACAGGGGGAAATGCTCACCTCATCGCACAGGTCTATTCGCTGCACCAGCATGTCAAGGAGATGGTACCCGTCCTCCCGGACGCCGGTCACGTTCAAGGCCCAGTTGATTTTGGCGCGGGCTTTAATTCGCATGCTGCCTCCCCAAATTGTCCTCAGCCTTTTGCAGGGTAAAGTGGAAGGCCGCGCCTTCTTTAGTGTCCAATAATTCAATGCCCTGGCCGTGGGTTTCCAATATGGCCTTCACAATGGCCAGGCCCAGGCCAACGCCCTCACCCGCGGTGTGAGATTGCTCCGCCTTGTAAAAGCGCTCAAACACGTGATCCCTGTCTTCCTTGGCGATGCCGCTGCCGTTGTCGTGAACGGTCACTTCCAGGGTCTTTTTGTCCGCTGTCTTAACGCTTAAGGTGATGGTGCCGTTTTGCGGCGTGTAGCGGATGGCGTTGTCCACCAGGTTGATGAGCACCTGCTCAATCTGTTCCCTGACCCCCAGGGCGAACATGTCGTCCTGCTCAAAATGGGTGTCCACCCGGATGCTCTTTTCCTCAATTTGGTTGATGCGCGTAATGAGCACCAGGCGGATGAGTTCGCACACGTTAAAGGGGGCCAGGACCGGTTTGGTCTGGGTCGCCTCCGCGCGGCTTAAGGTCAATAAGGCCGATATCAATTTGTTGAGCCGCTTGCTCTCGTCCAGCACAATCTGCAGCGTCTTTTCCCGGTTTTCCTCCTTGACTGTGCCGTCCAGCACGCTTTGCACAAAGCCCTGGATGCTGGTCATGGGGGAGCGCAATTCATGGGAGAGGTTGGCGATGAAGGCCTTGCGGGTTTCCTCGGTGTCCTGTATCTGCCGGGACATGTGGTTAAAGGCCAGGGCCAACTCATTCAGCTCGCTGAAGTCCGTTTCCGGCACCGCGGGCGCGGGCAGGCCTTTGGCGATAAGGCCGGCGGAAGTCGCCATCTTCTTAATCGGGTTGACCAGCCGCCTGGAATAAAAATAGGCGATGGCCGCGGCCACGGAGAAGGTAAAGATGGCGGCCAGGGTGGCCTGCTTCCAGATGCTGGTGTAGGCGTCCATGATGGTCTGCGCCGCGGTCTGAATGTAGACAGCGCCCACCACCTTGTCGTTTTGCAGCCAGGGCACCGCAACGGTAAACATGGGCCCGGCGCTGCCCTTGGTCTGCAGGATGACTTCCTCACCCATTAACACTTTGGCCAGGGTGCGCGCGATGTCCCCGGTTTCCAACTGGCTGGCCAATTCCTTGTTGTCCCTGATGACGTCAGAAAAATATCCGGTCACATTGCCCGCCCTGTCCACCACCAGGCAGTAAGCCGCGTAGTCCTCATACACCTGGCGCAGTTTCCTGGCCATCATCTGCCGTGTCGCGGGATTGCTGAGGTTAAAGATACCGCCCAGGTTGACCGTGCCTCTCTCGCTGGCCAGATAAGCGATGTCATAGGCCTGTACCTTCAGCGCGTTGACCCGGCTGTTTATCTGTGTCTGCCGGGAGGACAGGGCAAACACGGCCAGCATCAACAAGACGGCCAGCAAAATGACGCCCATCAAGACCACCAGCAGGCGGCTTAAAATGCTCTTGTTTGTCTTACTTGGATTCAAACTTGTATCCTACGGACCAGACCGTGTGAATGCTCCAGCCAAAGCGCTCGCTGTCGGGCAGTT
>CAZHPW010000018.1:24922-28994 GCA_964534515.1 uncultured Christensenella sp. | reverse complement strand
AAACCGCTGAGAAGTGTTGTGAATGCTGAGGTTTTTGCTTGTTCAGTGGACACTATCATAGCGCGCTGTCATCCTCAAACCTTCCCCTTGGCGTACAGAAATTTATAAGAAAAAGGCAGGGCTTTGCGCCCTGCCAGATAAACTGTTGTTCCGCCTTACAGGGTAATCTCCAGCCAGGCTAAGAGGTTGAATTTCGCGAAGACCGCGACAGTCACCAGGGAGACGGTGGCCATCATCTTGATGAAGATGTCCAGGCAGGGCCCCACAGTGTCCTTTAAGGGGTCGCCCACCGTGTCGCCGATGATGGCGGCGTCATGCGCGGCGGAGTTCTTGCCATGGCCTTCAATCGCCCCGGTCTCAATGAATTTTTTGCCGTTGTCCCAGGCGCCGCCGGCATTGCCGGAGAAGATGGCTATCATGATGGCGCAGACGGTGGAGCCGATGATGAGGCCACCCACAAAGTGGGGCCCCAGCAGGAAGCCGCAGATGACCGGCACCAGGATGGCAAGCAAGGAGGGTACCTTCATTTCGCTGATGGCGCCTTTGCTGGAGATTTCAATGCAGGTCTTGTAGTCCGGCTTGGCTTCGCCGCTTAAAATGCCCGGAATCTCACGGAATTGGCGGCGCACCTCGTCCACCATCTTGCGCGCGGCCTTGGCTACCGCCTCAATGAGGATGCCGGAGAACAGGAAGGGCAGCGCGCCGCCGATGATGGCGCCGGCCAGTGTCATGGGCTGGATGATGTTGAGGATGAGGGGGGTGTTAAAGTCGTTGAAGGAGTAGAGGTAGGAAATCATCAGCGCCAGGGCGGCCAGGGCGCCGGAGCCAATCGCGAAGCCCTTGCCGATGGCGGCGGTGGTGTTGCCAACGGAGTCCAGGGTATCGGTGATGCGGCGGACCTCCGGGTCCAGGCCGGACATCTCGGCGATGCCGCCGGCGTTGTCGGCAATGGGGCCATAGGAGTCAACGGTCACCGTCGCGGACACAAAGGACAGCATGCCCATGGCCGCCATGGCTACGCCGTACATGCCGGCCGCGTAATAGGAGAAAATGATGCCCATGCCCAGAATGATGCAGGGGGCCATGGTGCTCTTCATGCCCAGCGCCAGGCCCTGGGTGATTGTCAGCGCCGGGCCCTCAATGGAGGCCTGCGCCAGGCGCTTGGTGGGGCCGTATTCAGCGGAAGTGTAGAACTCAGCGACCATGCCAATCAAGACGCCGGAGACCACGCCAATGGTGGAAGCCAGCCAGGGGGAGACATAGCCCAGGGCAAAGCCCAAGGAAGACTTGAGCAGGTTGCCGTCCACGCCGCCAAACATTACGCGGGCCACGACAAACCCAGCCAGGATGGTAAAGCCGGCCGCCACATAGGTGGAGGCATTCAAGTCCTTGTGCGGGTCATCAGACAGTTTGGCACGCAGCAGCAGGGAGGCGATGCCGGCGACGCAGGCAATCAGGCCGATGGCCACAAAAATCATCGGAAAGAGCACCAGCTGGTTGAGCAGGTCGGCAGTCATGCCGGTGCCCTCAGCGAGTGATTTTGAGAACATATGGTAGGCCAGGATGATGCCGGAGGCTACGGAGCCCACATAGCTTTCCAAAAGGTCAGAGCCCAATCCGGCCACATCACCCACGTTGTCGCCCACGTTGTCGGCGATGGTGGCGGGGTTCCTGGGGTCGTCCTCGGGGATGTGTGCCTCGGTCTTGCCCACCAGGTCAGCGCCCATGTCAGCGGCCTTGGTATAAATGCCGCCGCCTACGCGGTTAAACATCGCGACCATGGAGCAGCCCAGGGCATAGCCGGACAGTGTCATGGTGAAGGGGTTGATGGCCAGGCCAATCAGGTTGATGTAGCTGGCTTCAGTTTCGGCCGCCTGGCCCATGCGGATGCCAAAGATATAATAAACAATGAACAGGCCCAGAAGCGCGAAACCGCCCACGGACAAACCCATCACGGAGCTGCCCCTGAAGGCAACCTTGACCGTTTCGCCGATGCTGCGGCTTTCAAGGGCGCGGTTGGTCACCCTCACATTGGCATAGGTGGCGGCCTTCATGCCCACATAGCCGGCCAGGCCGGACATGACAGAACCGATGATGAGGGCGACGGAAGCATGCCAGGTGGTCAATACCGCCAAAACAGCGGCTACCACCACCACGGTCAGGTAAAGGATTTTGTATTCATAGTTGATAAAGGCGTTGGCGCCCACGCGGATGGCGGAGGCAATCTCCTTCATTTTGTCGTTGCCCTCGCTCAAACGCTTCATAGTGAAGTAGTTGAAGGCGGCAAAGCACAAGGCCAGGATAGCGGCAAAGAGTACCAGTAGAACAATCAGGCTCATGTTTCGTCCTTTCACCGGCGGTGCCGGTTTTCTTGGATTGACAAGCTTTTTTCAAAGCATGGCTACGCCATCCCTTGGTCAATCGGCGTTTTCACGCTTTGTTTTGGGGCTTGCCTGTTTATTCCAAAACCGCTTGCGCGGGAACATCAAATGAGGGCAGTTTCCTTTGATGGTTCGCGGAAGAGGAGAGATGCGTATCAGTCCGGCTCTTTGTCAGTTTGCTCCTAAAAGCGCCGCTATTCTCATGGTGTCGCTTTTGCGGCACTATAACAGGAATGCTTATCTGCTTTGGGATGTAGTTTTGTCGTCAGCCGCTTGGCCAGACAACGCCCGTTTCAATCCGCGGAAAATAAGCCGGTGCGCTCCATCTTCTGCCCGGCCGCCTGCCGGGGCCGGAGAATGGGTGGTTGCAAAAACCGCAAACCACCACCAATACCATAAACTACACGAGTCACCTTAAGAAATCAAACCACAGAATGGTTGGATTGTACTTATCTTTTTTTTGTCTTGGATACAAAGGATTTTCATACAAATTGGAATCAATAGGGCTAATCGTGGGAGGATGTCGCAATAAAAAAAGGCCGCCGCGCTTGCGGCAGCCTTTGGGCTTGTCTGTTATTCGTACAGCGGGAACTCCCGGCTCAAGCGGAGGGCCATTTCCTTCACTTCATTTACCGCGCTCTCGCCCTTTTGAATGATGTGGGCGATGCCGGTGGCAATCTGGCTCATTTCCTTTTCCTTCATGCCGCGCGTTGTGACGGCTGAAGTGCCGATGCGCACGCCACTGGTCTGGCTGGGTTTGCGCTTGTCCCTGGGCACCATGTTTTTGTTGACGGTGATATTAGCCTGGCCCAGCAGAGTTTCCAATTCAGCGCCTGACATCTCGGTGTCCACCAGGTCAAGGAGCAGCAGGTGGTTGTCCGTTCCGCCGGACACCATGCGCACGCCTTCCTTGTGGAAGGTCTCCTCCATCACCTTGGCGTTCTTGATAATCTGTGCGGCATAGGTCTTGAATTCCGGTGCCAGCGCTTCCTTAAAGGAGATGGCCTTGGCGGCGATGATGTGCATCAGGGGGCCGCCCTGGATGCCGGGGAAGATGGCCTTGTCAATGGCCTTGGCCAATTCTTCCTTGCACAGAATCAGGCCGCCGCGCGGGCCGCGCAGGGTCTTGTGCGTGGTGGAGGTGACCACATCCGCGTAGGGGACAGGGCTTTGATGCACGCCAGCGGCCACCAGGCCAGCGATGTGCGCCATGTCCACCATCAATTTCGCGTTGCAGGCGTCCGCTACCTCGCGGAATTTTTTAAAGTCCAGCTCCCTGGCGTAGGCTGAAGCCCCGGCCACAATCAACTTGGGTTTGATTTCCAGCGCGGTTTGCATCAGCTGCTCATAGTCAATCCGCTCGGTTTCAGGGTCCAGGCCATAAGGCACAAAGTTATACAGCTTGCCTGAGGCGTTCACGGGGCTGCCGTGGGTCAAGTGCCCGCCGTGGTTGAGGTTCATGCCCAGGACCGTGTCACCGGGGTTCAGTAGCGCCAGGTAGGTGCCCTGGTTGGCCTGGGAGCCGCTGTGCGGCTGGACGTTGGCATGCTCGGCGTTAAACAGCTTTTTGGCGCGCTCCCGCGCGATGTCCTCAGTCACGTCTACAAACTCACAGCCGCCGTAATAACGGCGGCCGGGATAACCTTCGGCGTATTTATTGGTAAGAGGGGTGCCCATGGCGGCCATGACCG
>CAZHPW010000018.1:0-24912 GCA_964534515.1 uncultured Christensenella sp. | reverse complement strand
TCCTCCCGCACCCGCGCAAGTTCGGCGAACACATGCTCCGGCGCGCCCGCCGCGGCGAGCTGCGAGCGCGCCCAGTCGAGCGCGTCGAAGCAGCTCCACATGGCCTCCTTTGGCCGGTACGCGCGCGAGAGCGCGTGCAGTTTGCCCAGCGCTCTGCCGTA
The DNA here is from genome assembly GCA_964534515.1 of uncultured Christensenella sp. Classification (GTDB taxonomy): domain Bacteria; phylum Bacillota; class Clostridia; order Christensenellales; family Aristaeellaceae; genus UBA6115. Next base: position 24,751 of record CAZHPW010000018.1, on the reverse strand, counting down.
AGCGGCCATGACCGCGGGGGACACAAAGTTCTCACTGGCAATCAACTCAAGATGGGACTCCTGCCTGGCAAACTCATCCGCAATGGTCTTTCTGATTTCGGGGTCGTAGTCCAACACCTGGGGAATGCTCCACATCGAATGATACCTCCCAAATAATTAGAAATACCGCATGCGACATCGGGTGAACCCGCAGCACATCCCAACTTGCGCTTACTGCTGCTACCTTCCGGTCCTGACAGGGTTCACACCATGGAATCGCACGAGGCCCGATATCACATACGGCGCGAATATCATAACAAACCTTCAGGGAGAATGCAAGTTCAACCCGCGCCATGAAAGGCACTTTTGGTCGATAAAGGGGCATAAACCACCAATCGGGTATAATGTCTACATACCGCGAGTAAAGCGGCATTTGAAAGGAGAACTTGTATGGGACTTATTTCTTGGATTATCTTCGGCGGTCTGGCTGGCTGGATCGCGAGCAAAATTACCGGACATGACGCGAGCATGGGCTTGCTGTCCAATATCATTGTGGGTGTTATCGGCGCGGTCGCCGGCGGTTTGGTCATGAGCCTGATTGGCAAAACCGGGGTGGATGGCTTTAACCTCTATTCCTTCCTAGTGGCGGTTGGCGGCTCTGTGCTGCTGCTGGCCATCTTCAAGGGTTTCCGCAAGCGCTGACAATTGCGTCTTTCTTCACCTACAAGGCTGCCGGAAATGGCAGCCTTCCTTTTTTGTCCCGCTGTTCCCTGTGACTTCACGGTAGAATATGATAAAATCAGGAAAACACCACCGGAGGGCAGCATGACCTTAGACATCACACTGCAGCGGCTGAGGAAAAAGGCCATTATCCGCATCCTGATTTATGGCGTATTGGGTTACTTCATGTATCGTGAACCGCGAGTGCTCCTCCTAAGCGTGTTATTTTTCGCGCTCATGCTTAATTGGCTTTTAAAGCTGTCTGAAATCCGCAAGTTTCCGTCCTTTTTGGAAGCGCTGGATGGGGATGGCGTGATGAAAAGCGGCAAATTGGCCAAGCAATTAAAGACAAGCACCTACTTTTTGTCCCAAAGGGTCAAGCGCCTGAAGAAGTTGGACCTTTTGCCCAAGGACACCATCTTTGAGCAGAAGGGCAATTTTATCTTGGTGGGCATGCAGACCCACCCCATCAGTTTGTGGATGTTCGGCGGCTGGCCGGTCATGGTTGAGGCGCAAGCCGTTGACAACACGCCTGTCAGGACGGCTGATGATTTTGCGGACAGCCACCCGCTCAAGTGCCCCTCCTGCGGGGCGGAGAGCTTTGTGCCTGAGAACCACACCGTCAAATGCCCCTACTGCGGCAAGGGCTTAAGGTGGCAGTCCCACTAAGCCGCCCTTGTTAGAATCTTGTAAGTTTTTTGTGTCAGTTCCTCTCTTGCGTAAAGTAATTGTATATAAAAAGAATATCAAGGAAGTGAGGTAAGGAAGATGGCAGTCATCTGGACAGTGGAAGACGAGGAGACCATCTCCATTTTGCTGGTCAAAATTATCAAGTCCATGGGGCATGAGAGCGTGCATTGCGAGGATGTGGACGCGCTCAACCGGCAGATGAAAAAATCCCTGCCGGATTTGATGTTGCTGGATTTGATGCTGCGCGGCAAGGATGGCTATCAGATTCTGGCCGACTGGAAGAAGGACCCCAAGACCAAAAACATCCCGGTCATCATCCTCTCCGCCCGCTCAACAGAGCAGGACAAGGTCAAGGGCCTTGATTTGGGCGCTGAGGACTATGTGACCAAGCCCTTCTCCGTGTCTGAACTCAAAGCGCGGATCAACACCGCGCTGCGCCGCATCACCCCGGCCTCCCAGAGGCTGGAATTGGGCGCCCTGGCGCTGGAGCCGGAGCAGCGCCAGGCCTATGTGGATGGGGAGGCCATCGCGCTCACCACCCAGGAATTCCAATTGCTGCACTACCTGGCGCGACACCCCAATCAATTGGTGACCCGCGCGCAATTGCTCAGCGATGTTTGGGGTTATCAGTCCGAGACCGACACCTCCCGCACGGTGGATTTTCACATTCGCTCCCTGCGTAAGAAACTGGGCGATGAGGCAGGCAACCCCCGCTTCATTGAAACCGTTCATGGCAGCGGCTACCGCCTGCTGAGCGCGACCTGACATGAGAAAACAGCTGCTGCGGGCATTCTGGCTGGGTAACGCCATCACGATTTTCGTGTTGGTGCTCATTACCCTGGTCACGGTGCACAATGACATCCGGGCGGATTTTGGCAGCCTCAGGGCTATCCTGAACACCGCGTCCGAATGGACCAGTGAGGCCAGCAGCAACCTGCAGGAGGTCGCCGACAAGATTGCCGATTCCTCGCCGCCGCTGCGCGTCACCTTCATGATGCCAAACGGCATCGTGTTGGCCGACAGCGGGGAGGATTTCCAGGATAGCGCCTACCTGGTTTCCCAGACGGAAATTCAGGAGGCCATTCGCTCAGGCCGGGGGGAGCACCTCTCCTTCCACGACAGCCTCATTCATCCGTCCGTCAATTCGGCCATGCTGCTGGACGGCCGGCTCATCATCAGGCTCAGTAACCCGATTAAAATCATCGGCACGCTGCTAACGGTCTACCTGCCCCTCATTGTTCTGGTCTTTGTGATGATGGTGCTGGTCTCCAGGCGCCTGCTCTCGCCCATCACCCGCAAAATCATCCGCCAGTTGGACCAGGTCGGCGCTCTGCTCTCCGGGGGCGCCACCCTTGAGCAGATGGACACCCAGGCCTATTTCCCGGAATTGCGCCCCACCATGGAGCACATCACCTACCTCATTGAGCGCATGAAGGCGGACCTTGTTGAAATCAGCAAAACCCAGGACATGCAGCGGGACTTTGTGGACAATTCCTCCCATGAGCTCAAAAGCCCCCTGACCTCTATCGCCGGCTTTGCGGAACTCCTGCATGATGACCCGGACATGGAGGTGGAGGAGCGCCAGGAGTACCTGGGTTACATCCTCCAGGAGTGCAAGCGCATGACCGGCATCATCAACGACATCCTGATGCTGGAAAAACAGGACCGAGCGGTACCTGGCGACCGGAAGGAAGTCCACCTGCACAAGGTGGCCGACCAGGTCAAAACGGCGCTCAGCCCCCAGGCCGGGCAGAAAAACATCCATATCCTGGTCTCCGGTAAATTAAGCGTCTTGGCGGTGGAGCAGGATATGTGGGAGTTGCTGCGCAACCTGATGGGCAACGCCGTGCGCTATGGCCGGGATGACGGCTTTGTCCATGTCCGGATGGAGGACGGCATCCTCTTTGTTGAGGACAACGGCATCGGCATCCCAAAGGAACACCAGGACCGCATCTTTGAAAAATTCTACCGCGTGGACAGCGCCAGGGACAGGGCTGCCGGCGGCACGGGCCTGGGCCTAGCGATTGTGGCCGGCATCTGCAACCGCTACAAGGCCCCCATCCATGTAAAGAGCGAGCCCGGCAAAGGCAGCGTGTTTACCATCAACTTCAACAAAATTTTGCTGAAAAAAACCATACCCCTGACCGAGTAAGCAAGCGAAAACCAAACGACATGAGGACACCCGGACGATGAAAAAGTTCTTCCTTCTCCTGCTGACCCTGTGCCTGATATTCTCAGGCTTTTCAGGTCATGCAGAGCAAATCGGCACAGGCTGGCGTCAGGCGGCCTTGTTTGTGCCCGCTTCCGCTTGGCCGGAGAGCATGGAGGATAAGGAAAGCGACATGGTCTTCCATTTTAAGGATGAGCGCAAGGGCATCAGCTATGATGTCAATACCGACTTATCCGGCGAAAACTTTCATCAGCGCCTCATGACCGCCTACAACTTAACCGGCTCTGAGCAGATTGACTTGCCCTGGCAGGACATCAAGTCCGGCATCCGCGAGCGGCATCCCTCAGCCAAAATTGAAGGCATCTACACCACCCAAAAGGACGGCGCCTACTATTTTGTCAGCGTCTTTGTGGAATTGGACAAGGGCTATCATTATAGGGAGTATTACAACGCCAAAACCGGGGAGACGGTCACCAGCCTGATGAAGCCCTTGGATGGCCTGCTCTTTGGCAGCGGAAACTATGTTTTAGCCCGTGATATCGCAAGGGGCACCATCCTGGGCGGTTTGATGCTGGATTATTCCGTCGCGCAAATCGGCGGCAGCACACTCTGGTTTGTAACCGTATTCCTAAACGGTGTTGAGCACCGCCTGACCATCAATGCGCAGACCGGCGAACTCATTGGTGACAGCCCCTTGATGAGCGAACTCACCCTGGTGTATGACCCCAACTTCTCCGGCGATCCCCAGGACATGGAAGGCTACATCATCATTGAAGCGGAAGAGGAGGATACGCCTGCCCCAGCCGCGACGGCCAGGGCTACCGCGCGCCCCACGCCCAGGGCAACGCCCAGGCCCACCCAGCGCGCGACCAGGCGGCCGACTGTCCCGCCGGATGACGATGACGATGATGATGATGACGACGATGATGATGACGACGATGACGACGACGATGATGACGATGAAATAGACGATGATTAATAAGTGCCCGCCAGCCTTGGCGGGCACTTGTTTTTCGGCCTTTTTATTCGGGTAAAATGAGTTTAGTTGTGAGAGAAATGTTAGGAAACACGCATTTTACTTACGAAGGCGCTCCCCCCTGTGTAAGATGACATCAGAGCTTGAACATCAAGCAAAAACAAGGAGGAAACCCCAATGAAAAAACTGTTGACTCTGCTGGTGGCCGTGGCAGTGATGATGTCCGGTCTGACCGCGTTCGCGGTCTCCCCTCAGGATGCGGTCTCCCTGGCCGCGACGGTTGTTCCCCAGGGTGCGCAACTCTCCTCTACCGGTGAAGACAGCAAGACCATGGAACTGACCTTCAAAGACGCGTTCAGCAACGAGTACAAGGTCACCCTGAACAAACAGCCCCTCTTCGTGCTCCGTGTGAACATGAAGGCCCCCAACGAAGCCGGCGGCAAACAGGTCGCGATTGAAGAAGCCGCTGTTCGCACCAATGTCGCGGGCAACTTCCCCGGCGCCAACGTTGACAAAGTCTTTGTGGAGCAAAAGGGCGAAAGCGAAATGTATCACCTGGCGTTCTTCCAGAAGGACGGACAGTTCTACAAAGCCCGCTACAACACCCAGACCGGTGCCATGACCCACTATGTCATGCGCGGCGTTCCCACCCCCGAGCAACTGCCCCAGGCGGCGCTGAGCGCCACCCAGGCGGTTGAGATGGCCAAGGCCCAGGCGGGCGGCGGCATCGTGACTGATGTCCAGTACGCCGGCACCACTTCCGGCAACCTCTACCTGGTTGAAGTGGAAAACAACGGCAAGACCTTCCGTGTCATGCTCAACGCCGACAACGGCAGCCTCATTGAACTGCGCTCCAAGAACTCCAACCTCCATGACGCCGAAGTCTTCCCTGTTGGCACCGTAGCCGGCAGCACCTGGCAGGTCGGCGGCACCCAGGGCCAGACCGGCACCACCGGCACCGCGGGCTCAACCGGCAACACCGGTAACACCGGCTCCTTTGGCGGCCGCGGCGACTGGGATGATGACTGGGATGACGATTGGGACGATGACTGGGACGACGATGATGACGATGATCGTTTCGATGATGATGACGATGATGATTGGGACGACGACGATTGGGATGACGACTGGGACGATGACGACGACGATGATGATGACGACGACGATGACGACGACGATGACGACGACGATGATGACGATGATGATGACGATGATCGTGACGACGATGATGATGACGACGATGATGACGATGACGACGACGATGACGACAGACCCACCCGCAGGACCACCCGTCCCCGCGATGACGACGATGATGATGACGACGATGACGATGATGACGATGACGACGACGATGATGATGACGACGACTAGTCTGGTCTGACATCAACAAGCAATAACAAAAAGAGGCGCCCGGTGATGAACCGGGCGCCTCTTTTCATGCTCCTTTGGGAGCGGAATTAGTGATGCTTCTTGCCGAACTTGCGCTGGAAGAACTTAACCGTTTCCACGATCGGAATCACGCAGATGGCGAGCGCGATGGAGATGAGGAATTCCTCAATGCTGATGTGCTCAAACTTGAACGCGTTGCGTAGGAAGGGCACATAGATGACCGCTACGGTCAGCAGGAAGGAGGTAATCATCGCCACGTACAGGGATTTGTTGTGGGTCTTCAGGCTGAAGATGGAGGAGCGCATGGAGCGCATGTTCAGGGAGTGGAAGACTTCCGCCATGCTCATGGTCAAAAAGGCCATGGTCACGCCGTCACGGGAGAAGCCCTGGCTCAGCGGAACAAACTCCCACACGCCGGACTCGATGAAGTGGCCGATGAAGTAGGCAGCCAGCGTCAAGATGGCCACCATCACGCCCTGGTAAAGCGCGTCAACGCCCAGGCCGCCGGCAAAGATGCCTTCGTTCTTGTCCCTGGGCTGGCGGGTCATGATGTCGCCGTCAGGCTGCTCAAAGCCCAGCGCCAGGGCCGGGAAGGTGTCGGTGATGACGTTGATCCACAAAAGGTGGATGGGCTCTAAGATGATGAAGCCAACCATGGTCGCCACAAAGATGGACAGAACCTCGGACAGGTTGGAGGACAGCAGGAACTGAATGGCCTTGCGGATGTTGTCATAAATCCGGCGGCCTTCTTCCACCGCGTGCACGATGGTGGCGAAGTTGTCATCCGCCAGCACCATGTCGGCCACGTTCTTGGTGACGTCAGTGCCCGTGATGCCCATGCCCACGCCGATGTCTGCCTTTTTAATGGAGGGCGCGTCGTTGACGCCGTCACCGGTCATGGCCGTGACCTTGCCGTTGTCTTCCCAGGCGGTCACAATGCGAACCTTGTGCTCCGGCTGCACGCGGGCATAGACGGAGTAGTTGCCGATTTGTTCCTTGAGGTCCTCATCGCTGATTTTGTCCAGCTGGGCGCCGGTGATGGCCTGCTCCTCAGAGGACACAATCTTTAACTGTTTGGCGATGGCCACCGCGGTATCCCTGTGGTCACCGGTAATCATGATGGGACGGATGCCCGCCTGGCGGCATTCCTCAATCGCGGGGAGCACCTCTGGCCGCACCGGGTCCACCATGCCGACCAGGCCGATGAAGACCAGGTCTTTTTCCAGGGTCTCGGGCTTCTGGTCCGCGGGCATTTTATCCAGGTCCTTAAAGGAACCGGCCAGTACACGCAGGGCCTGACCCGCCATGTCAGAGTTCGCAGCCAGGATTTCCTTGCGCTTCTCTTCAGTCAGCGGCTGGGCTTTTTCGCCGTCCCAGAAAGCGGTGCAGCGGCGCAGCAACTCATCCGGCGCGCCCTTGGTAAACTGGGTCAGCTTGCCGTCCTTGTCCTTGACGATGGTGGACATCAGTTTGCGCATGGAGTCAAAGGGCGCTTCGCCCACACGGGGGGAGGCTTCTTTCAACTGGCCTTTGGGCATGTTGAGGGAGGCGGCATAGGCGACCAGGGCGTTCTCAGTCGGCTCGCCCACGGCCTTGTCATCTTCCCACTCAGAGTCAGAGGACAGCGCCATGGCGCGGGCCAAGAACTGTTTGTCGGTGGTGTATTCCTGGACAACCGTCATCTTGTTCTGGGTCAGGGTGCCGGTCTTGTCCGTGCAGATAATCTGGGTGGAGCCCAGGGTCTCAACCGCGGTCAGGCGGCGGATGATGGCGTTGCGCTTGCTCATGTTGGTTACGCCAACGCTCAGCACGATGGTAACAACGGTCGCCAGGCCTTCGGGAATCGCGGCAACGGCCAGGGAGACGGCAATCATGAAAGTCTTCAGGATGGCTTCCAGGCTGAAGTCACCGGTTTTGACCACGCTGAACACAAAGATGAACGCGCAGATGCCCAGCACCAGGTAGGACAGGACCTTGGACAGCTGGCCCAGCTTAATCTGCAGCGGGGTCTGGCCTTCCACGGTCTTGGTGATGGCGTCAGCAATCTTACCCATTTCGGTATCCATGCCGGTGGCGACCACAACGGCCTTGCCGCGGCCATAAACCACGGTGGAGGCCATGTAGCACATGTTCTTGCGGTCGCCCAGGGTGACATCTGTCTGTTCGCCATTCAGGCTCAGTGCGTCTGTTACCTTGTAAACCGGGACAGATTCGCCGGTCAGCGCCGCTTCCTCAATCTGCAGGCTGGCGTTTTCAATGATGCGGCAGTCAGCGGGCACCGCGGTGCCGGCGTCCAGCAGGACCACGTCACCCACCACCAATTCCTCAGAGGGCACGGAAACCACATGGCCGTCGCGCAGGACGCTGGACACAGCGGCTGACATGGACTGCAGCGCCTCAATGGCTTTTTCCGCCTTGCTCTCCTGGTCCACGCCCAGGCTCGCGTTGAGCAGAACCACCACCATGATGATGACGACGTCGGTCAGCCCTTCGCCGGACATCACGCTGGTGATGCCGGAGACCAGCGCCGCTGCCATTAAAATCAGCAGCATGGGGTCCTTTAATTGCTCAAAGAACCTTTGCAGCAGCGTGGCCTTCTCTTCTTCCTTGAGCTTGTTCTTGCCGTTTTCCGCAAGGCGCTTTTGCGCTTCCTTGGCGCTCAGTCCCTCCATACCGCTCTTGGTATGGCTGAGTACGGCATGGATGTCTTCCAGGTAGAATTTCATTTTTCCTGCCTCTCTCTCCCTGATCGGGTCACTTCTTTTGGGCCGGTGTTCCCATTTCTGAACAATATAAAATAATAAGATTCTGTCTTCGCAATGTCAAGGAAGGACGGTTAAAACAGCGTTCTCTTTCCAAAAATTTTCGGGGAACAAATGTTCCCAATTACTTGAACCCCGCTTCACCCTTTGGTATACTCTCTTTAAATTGGAGGGGAAGGCATGAACGTAGAGCAACTCATTGATTCTTTGCGCGCGGATGCGGGCTTTATGTCCTGCGTCAGCAACTGGGAAGTGCTGCCCGCAAGGGAAGCGCGCTATTCTGATTGGCCGGAGGGCGTGCCGGACAAGGTGAGGGAGGTTTTATCCCGCCGGGGCATTATGAAGCCGTACATCCACCAGGCGCAGGCCATCAAGCAGGCGATGAGCCGCGAGGATGTCTGCGTGGTCACGCCCACAGCGTCGGGCAAGACGCTGTGCTACAATGTGCCCATTTTAAGTGAAATCCTCCGCAATGACGACGCCCGTGCGCTCTACCTCTTTCCCACCAAGGCGCTCTCCCAGGACCAGGTGGCGGAATTGTATGAGCTCATTACCTTAATGGACGTGGACATCAAAACCTATACCTATGACGGGGATACCCCGGCGGCCGCGCGCAAGGCCATCCGCCAGGCTGGCCATGTGGTGGTCACCAACCCGGACATGCTTCACTCCAATATCCTGCCCCACCACACCAAATGGGTCAAACTCTTTGAAAACCTGCGCTTCATCGTCATTGACGAGATTCATACATACAGGGGCATCTTCGGAGCCAACCTGGCCAATGTGCTGCGTCGGTTGATGCGCCTGTGCGAGTTTTACGGCAGCAAGCCCCAGTTCATCCTGTGCAGCGCCACCATCGCCAACCCCGGCGAATTGGCGCAGCGCCTCATCGGCCGCCCGGTCAGCCTGGTGTCGGACTCCGGCGCGCCCATGGGCGAAAAGCACATCGTGTTTTACAACCCGCCTGTGGTCAATAAGCAGCTGGGCATCAGAAAAAGCGCCTTGAGCCAGACGCGTCACATCGCGCAAAACCTGCTGCACAACCAGGTGCCCACCATCGTCTTTGCCAAAAGCCGTGTCCAAGTGGAGGTGTTAACCAAGGCTTTGAAGGAGCAGCGCAGCGATTCCCTGGGGCGCTCGGGCACCGTGCGCGGCTACCGCGGCGGCTACCTGCCCCAGGAACGGCGGGAGATTGAGCGCGGCTTGCGCTCGGGCCAGGTCAATATGGTCATCACCACCAACGCCCTGGAACTGGGCATTGACATCGGCTCCTTGGACGCCTGTGTCCTTTGCGGTTATCCCGGCACCATCGCCTCCACCTGGCAGCAGGCGGGCCGCGCCGGGCGCAGGATGGGGCACAGCCTGACCATCCTGGTCGCTTCCAGCGCGCCGCTTGACCAGTACATCATTTCCCATCCCGAGTATTTCTTCAAGCAGTCCCCGGAGAACGCCCTCACCAACCCGGACAACCTCTATGTCCTGCTCAACCACTTCAAGTGCGCCGCTTATGAACTGCCCTTTAAGGAAGATGAGGGCTTTGGCAACGCGCCCGGCAGCGACAGCCTCAAACAATACCTGGCCGAGGCCGGCATCGTCCGCCACGTGGGCGACAGCTATTTCTGGTCGGCGGAGGATTTCCCGGCGTCTGAAATCAGCCTTCGGACCGCGATGACCGAAAACTTTCTCATCATGGACATCACCGACCCCAAAAATGTCCGTGTTGTGGGGGAGATGGACCGCTACGCCGTGCCCATGCTGTTGCATGAAAACGCCATCTACCTGCATGAGGGCGTGCAGTACCAGGTGGAAAAGCTGGATTTTGACGCCTGCAAGGCCTTCATCCGCCACGTCAATGTGGATTATTACACCGACGCCGACCTCAATGTGAGTTTGAGCCTCTTGGATGTTGACCAGCAGGCGGAGCACGCCGCCTGCGGGGAGGTCAAGGTGACCACCCTGGTTAAAATCTTTAAGAAAATGAAGTTTGACACCGGTGAGTCCCTGGGCTACGGGCCGGTCATGCTGCCGGAGACCGACATGCACACCACCGCCATGTGGATGACCCTGCCGCCCGAATTTACCATGGAATACAGCAATGACGCGCTGCAAAACGCCATGCTGGGTGTGTGCAACCTGCTGCGCATCGTGGCGCCGCTGTACTTAATGTGCTCCCCGCGGGATTTGGCCATCAGCTACCAGGTTAAAAGCCCCTTTACCGATTTGCCCACGGTCATCCTTTATGACAACTGCCCCGGCGGCATCGGCTTATCAGAAAAAGCCTTCCTTATGCGCAAGATGCTGGTCACCCACGCCTATGAGGTGGTGCGTGACTGCGGCTGTGAGGCGGGCTGCCCCTCCTGCGCCGGCCCAGTCAACGAAATCGGCGAGGGCGGCAAGCAGACCGCCATGAAACTGCTGAAACATTTGGAGGGGCTGCTTCACACAGCCCCGGAGGTGTAACATGCCGCCGCATGAACCCTATTCCCGCTCCCTGGCTTATTCCTACGCGCTGGGCTTGTACCCCGCGATGCAGGCGCTTGAACACGCGCCCCATCGGGTGTCCCGTGTGCTGGTTTCCAGCCGCCTGGGCACGGGGGAGGGCGCACAGGCGCTGCTGAGCGTCTGTCAAGCCAAGAACATCCGGGTAGAGGAGGCGGACAGGCTGCTGCGCCGCGTCTCCGGCAAGGACAACACTTATGCCGCCGCTGTATACAAAAAAGAGAGCGCCACGCTCTCAATGGAAAGAAACCACCTGGTCCTGGTCAACCCCATGGACGCCGGCAACCTGGGCACCATCCTGCGTGCCGCCCTGGGCTTTTCCTACACGGACATCGCGCTGATTCTGCCTTGCACGGACAAGGACGACCCCCAGACAGTCCGGGCCGGCATGGGCGCGCTGTTCTCCCTGAACATCGCGGAATTCCCGGATTTTGAGTCCTACCGGGCCGCGGCCGGGACGCGCGAATACTACCCCTTCCTGCTGTCTGACAAGGCGGTGGCCCTAAACCACGCGGTCAAAGACAAAAAAAGCCCCCACAGCCTGGTCTTTGGCAATGAGGGCACGGGGCTGCCCGCTTCCTTCATGGACTTGGGTCAGCCGGTGAAGATTGAGCAGTCAGACAGCATTGACTCCCTAAACCTGGCCATCGCGGCCGCCATTGGCATGCACGCCTTTAAAAACGGTTAAACGCCCAATGGCTTGCTTGTTGGAGTACCCGCCTTGCGCGGGTATTTTTTTGAGGTTTCGGAGAACTTTTTAATCACCTGGATGTAGGAGGACCGGCCCGGCAGGCCCAGGTCAATCAAGTCACCCAGTTTGCCGCCCAGCAGTTTGGCCGCCTTTTGCCCGGCTGCCTGCTCCTCCATGACTGCGGGTCCCTTCCAGCACAAGGCCCTGCCGCCCAAGCGCACATAGGGGAGAAGGTATTCCGCCAGGGTCGACAGGGAGGCCACCGCCCGGGCTGTCGCGATGTCATACATCTCCCGGTTAGCGCTAAAGGCTTCGTCTTCCGCCCGCGCGCAGATCACCCTGGCGTTCTTTAGGCCCAGCGCGTCAATCACTTCCTGCAAAAATGCGCAGCGTTTCTGCTTGCTCTCAAGCAGGGTCACCTTGATGTCCTCCCGCGCGATGGCAAGCGGCAAGCCCGGGAATCCTGCGCCCGTGCCCACATCAATCAAGTGGATGTTTTTGGGGAGCTGCACCGCGTTTAAGACAAGCAGGCTGTCCGCGTAATGACGCAGGGTCATTTCCTCCTCCGGCACATTGGTCAGGTCCATGCGCTCGTTATTTTCAATGAGCAATGCATGAAACCGCGTCAACCGCTCCCGGGCGGTTTCGTCCAACTCAATCTTTATTTCCGTCAGTAAAGAAAAATCAAGCACGCGCGCCCTCCTTGCCGTTTTTACTCAAGTCAATCAGGGCATAGACCAATTGCTCCAGGGAGCCGTCCTCCTGAATCTGGCCGCTTTTGACCAGGAACTCCTGATCGATGCACTTGAGGTAGGCGTCCTTGAGCCGCTCCTTGGTGTAGGTCTGGGCAGTGTTCATCAGCCGCCTGGCCACAAAATTGGGCACGCCCAACTCACCCGCGATGCCATTTTGGCTCATCCTGTCGTCCATCATAATCCGGGTGAACAGCAATTGCCGGTAATGCCGCTGCAGCAGCGCCAAGAGCATCAGCCGCTGCTCGCCGCCCTTGAGCATCTCCTCCATCAGCGGCAGTGCCTTGCCGGCCTGGCCGTCGGCCACTTTGTCGGACAGATCAAACACCTTGTAGTCCACGCTCAAGGTGGCAATCTGGTCAATGTCCTTGGGCCTCACTGCGCCTTGCCCCTGAGCAAAGGCGGCGATTTTGGCAATCTCGCCCTTGAGCATCATCAGCTCTTTCCCGCAGGCAAAGGTCAAATGCTCCACCGTCTGCCGATCAATCTGCAGGTCATAGGCCTTGAATTCCCGGGCGACCCATTTAATCAAGCGCTCTGATTCCAGTTGGTCAAAGGTCACAAGACCGCCCAGTTCCTTGATTTTTTTGTAGAGGCGGCTGGTGCCCCTGGCCTTGCCCCGGGCAAAGAACACCAGGCAGACGGTGTCGGGCAGTTTTGACAGATAGGCGGTTAAGGCGTCGCCCTTTTTGGCCGGTCTTTCCTCTTCCTGACCCTCATCTTCCTCGTCCTCCGCTTCCGCCTTGGCACTGCTCTTGCCCATCAGCTGGGCGGCCTCCTTCACGATGACCAGCCTTTTTTCCTCCATGATGGGCAGGGTCTCGCAAACGGCAATCAAGTCGCTGTCCCTGGGGTTTGTCAGCACGCTCTCATTCATCATGGCCATGGGGCCTTTGAGCATCGCTTTCTTCAGGTCCGCCAGCGCGCTTTCCTTGCCAAACTCCTCTTCGCCTTCAAGCAAATACACCTTCATCAAGGCGTTCTTTTTCAGTTGCTCATAAAATGCCAGGTAGTCCATCTTGCTCCCTTCAGTCCAAATGGCTGATAAGGTCCATCTTGCCTTCATCCATCAGCAGGGTGACCGCGCCGGTCTGCCCGGTGATGAGGGTCTTAATATTGAGGTCAGAAAGGCTTTCGCCGGTTTTCTTGTAGCGATCACTCCTGAAATCATCCGCGGTCAGGATGGCCAGTTGCGGGGACACCATTTTAAGCAGCTCCCGGTTGTTGTCCGCTCCCGCGCCGTGATGCGCTACCTTTAGTATATCAGCCTGTTCAAGGGCATAGCCCGCGTAGGTTGAACTCAAGTCCCCGGTGCTCAGCAAGCTCGTCCCGTCCAAGTCCCAAAGGGCGGTCAGGGACATGTCATTGGCGGGCAAATTGGGGTAGACAGCCTCCCCATACGGCCAGAGCACTATCATCCTGACCCGTTCTGACGCCAGGCTGTCACCGCGCTTCAGGTAAGAAACCGGGATGCCGGCCTGCTCGCACAGGGCGAGGGTGTCCTCCTCCACATCGATGTCTGACGCGGTGTGCGCGCCTTGAGGCAGGTAAAGCCGGTCTATCCGCACGCCGCTTTCAATCAAATCCTTCAGCCCGCCCGCGTGGTCGCGGTGCAGGTGGGTGATGATGAGGTGGTTGACGGCCCTGCCCTCGCTCAAAAGCAAGCTGGCCAAATCCCCGCCGTTCTCGCCCGTGTCCATGACAAAGGTTGTTTTGCCGTCAAGGACGACAGCGCTGTCCGCAAAGCCGCTGCTCAATTGAATGTAGCTCACCCGATTCTCCGTATAAAGCCCGCTAAAGCCCAGCGCCAATATGAGCAGGGCGCCTGAGAGCAGCCATTTTGTCCTGCCTTTCATCATCGCGTAGCGGCTCAACAGCCACAAGACCGCGTAATAGGCCAGGGTCAGGGGAAGGCGGATATAAGACAGGTTCAGGGATGAAAGGGGCAGGTGGGCAAAAAGGCTGACCATGCCCTCATAAATGCCTGCAAGCCAGCGAACCGGCCAGGCCAGAAGGAGGGCGAAGGGCATCAGCGCGAAGGACGCTATCAGGCAGACCGCGAACCCGGCCATCAACACGCCAATCAGCGCGATGGCCAAGGGGCTGATAAGAAGCCCAATCAGGGAAATCCTGTGGAAGGCGTTTACCAGCGGCACCAGGGTCATCAGGCTGGCGGCCAGGGTGATGACATAGGCTTTGAGGATGCCTAGAGCGGGCTTTGGCAGCTTGGGATAAAAGGCGGTCTTTGACAATGCGTGGTTGATTGCGTCACCCAGGATGATGATGCCTAAGACAGCCAGGAAGGACAGCTGAAAGCCCAGGTTGAACAGGTCAGACGGCCTTAACAGCAAGATGAACAAAAAGGCCGCCGCCAGGCTGGTCAAGGGGTCTACCCGTCTTTTGAGCGCTTTGCCGGAGAGCAGCAACACCGCTAGCAGGCTCGCGCGCACCACGGAGGGGGTGAAGTCGAGTAACACGCAGTACATTAGCAGGATGACGCCCAGAACCAGCAGCCGAACGGCGGGGGACAGGCGCAGGGGCTTTAAGATGGCTAGGATGGCCGCGACCAGAAAGCCCACATGCAGCCCGGACACCGCCAATACATGCGCGATGCCGGCAATTCGGAAATCCTCGTTGACCTCTTCATCCAGGTCATCCCGCACGCCAATCAGCAGGGCCTTCGCCAGCCCGCTTTGCTCAAGGAAGAGGGCGTCCAGCCGTTTCTCCAGCGCCAGCCGCACGCGCAGCACCGGACTTTTTGGCTCGCTCTGCCCCTGCGGGCTCAGGGATAAACCTTCATTGCCGCTGATGCCAAGGTAGATGCCGCGCTGCTTCAAGTAATCCCTGAAGTCAAAGCCGTAGGGGTTGACCTGTTCCTGCGGGTAATAAACCCGTCCGGTCAATTTGGCTTCCTGCCCGTCTAAGGGCAGCGCCTCGCCCTCCTTAGCGTAATAAGTCCAATAAACCTTTCCAGCTTGAATTTGCTTCCCGTCTTCATCAGTCAGCGTGACCCCATTTAACAGCGCTTTGACTCTTTGCCCGTCCTCGCTCAGGCTGCTTTCACCTGCTACCTGACCATGTACCTGGAAGCTGCCTTCCTTTGGCAGGTAGGGATGATTGCTCAGCCCGCCTAAGAGAGTGCCCAGCATTAAGAAGGCGAAGCACAGCGCGATGAGGCGCGAAAACCGCTCCCGCCTGTTCACAATTGCGATGATGAGGCTCAGCGTCAGACCAAGGGCTGGCAACAGCACCATAAAACCCGCCCAATAGGTACCTGTCAGGATGCCCAGGGCATAAACCGCCGCGAAACAGACCAGCGGCCTCTGGCTTAAGAAGTTGGTCTCCTTCACAGGGCGACGCTCAGCCCGTTTTCTGCCTGTATGGTGTTTTCAAACTGCTCCCTGGCTTCTTTTAACAGGAGCGCCTTGTCGCTGCCCGGCTGGGCATGGGTAATCATCAGCTGTTTCACGTTGGCGGCCTTGGCCAGTTGCCCGGCTTGGGAGGCTGAAAAATGCGGCAGGTGGTGGTTCCACTGCGCCTTGGTGAAGGCGCCGTCGCACAGCAAAAGGTCAGCGTCCCGGCAAAACAGGGTCAGGCTTTCCCCGCCCACCGCGTCCCCGGTGTAGAGCAAGGTCTTGCCTCCCGCGGTAATCCGCAGCGCGTAAGCCGGCACCGGGTGCCAGACCCGCTGTGCCTCAATGGCAAAGCCGTCAATTTCTATCTTCTTGTCATAGGCAAGGTACTCAAACTCATCCCCGGCCAGAAAATCCCGCAGCTTGTGCTCTTCCTTCGGAATCAGCACGCGCAGGCGCTTTTTTTGAACCAGGCAGTAGTATTTCATCGCCAGCATGTCTGCCGCATGGTCATTGTGCCAGTGGGTGAGGCAGATGGCGCTTAAGTCTTCCGGCTTTAACTGGGCCATCAGTTTGCTCATCACGCCGCTGCCGCAGTCCAGGAGCAGGTGGTTTCCCTTGTGGCTCACCAAATAGCCCGAGGTTGCGCCGTTTGGTCCGGGATAGGTGCCTTCACAGCCCAGGACGTGCAGGTTCATGTTTCCTCCTTCAATAAAAAACGGACGCTCAGGATAAAGAAAAATGAGGACAGCAAGGCCGCTGAAAAACCGGGCTCAGCCTTGGTGTAATTGAAGATCAGAACAGAAAAATTGTACATGCCGTGAAACAGGATGGGCAGGAGCAGGCTCTTGTGCCTGTCCACCAGCCGGTGCATCAACAGCCCCAATAAAAACAGCATCGGGAAGGCAATCAGGCTCAAATGCATGGCGGCAAAGGCGGCGGAGGACAGGATGATGGCCGTCCTTTTCTTCAGCTTTCTTTGCAGGAAGCCGGGCAGCGCCAGGCGGAAAAAGCTTTCTTCCAATACCGCCGGGATGATAGCCGCGGTTAGGATGGCCACCACCAGTTCCAGCGGTGTTTCCGGGCTGAAGGGCTGAGGCAGGGGCGCGTCAATGCCGATGGCGGTTAAGACGCTGTAGGTGATGGTGGTGATGAGCACCGCGCTTAAGACATAACTGACGGCTGCCACCATGGTCAGCCCCGCGGGGTAGGGGTCCGGCAGCTTGACAAGTGCCTTTGTCTCCTCCCGGCTGATGGAGGCCGCTTTTAGCAGCAAGAGGGAGGGCAGCAAAAA
The DNA here is from genome assembly GCA_964534515.1 of uncultured Christensenella sp. Classification (GTDB taxonomy): domain Bacteria; phylum Bacillota; class Clostridia; order Christensenellales; family Aristaeellaceae; genus UBA6115. Next base: position 7,476 of record CAZHPW010000018.1, on the reverse strand, counting down.
CATCACCATTTCCTGAAGCCCGGCCAAGAAACTGGTTTCAATGAAGGTGTTCTTGGACAGGTCAATGGCGGCCGGCAGCAGGTAGCCCGTGACAAGGAGGGCAAACGCGCCCAGGGCATACCAGACCTTTTTATTCAAGGGTGTAGTACCCGCTGAGCCGGTCGCGCCACGTCATATCCAGCAGGATGTTTTGCCCGGGGTTTAACCCCTGCCTTTGAAGTGTCTCTGTAACCGTGGCCAGCGCCAATTCAGGCGTGTTGTTGTCATGGCTCAAGTGGCCCAGGAGGGCGTGCTTGACGCCGGTTTCATACAGGTCTATCAGGGTCTCCGCACAGGTCTGGTTGCTCAAATGGCCCAGGGAGCCCAGGATGCGCTGCTTTAAAAACTGGGGGTAGCGCGCGTTGTGCAGCACCATGTCCGGGTCATGGTTGCTCTCCAGCAGCACCAGGTCGCTGCCTGAAATCGCGCGCATGACCGCCTTGGGCACCCGGCCCATGTCTGTCGCCACGCTCACGGAGCGTTTGCCGGAGAACACGCGGAAGGCCACCGGCTCCACCGTGTCATGGGGGATGGCGATGGGCAGGATGCCCAAATCCCCGGTGAAGAAATCATCGGCGGTCTCAAACGCGGGCCGTAGGCCCGGGGGCACCTCGCCCACGTGCCGCTTCATGGCGCTGGTCTGCCAGGTGGCTTCGTTGGCGTAGACGGGGATGCGGAAGCGGCGCGAGAGGATGCCGGCGCCGGCGATGTGGTCGCTGTGCTCGTGGGTGATTAAGATGGCGTTGATGGTTTCGGGCAGCACATCAATCTGCGCCAGTTTGGAGGTAATGGTGCTGCCATTAAGCCCGGCGTCCACCAGGATTCTGGTGTTCCCGGACGCGATATACGATACATTGCCGTTTGAGCCGCTGTTGAGCGAGCAGAATTCTAATTTCATTCCCTTTTCCGTTCTTCTGTACAGGCTTTTTTCGCCATAGGGACATTATAAGTGCCCCCGCTGTGCTTTTCAAGCAAGCCGGCTCATGGGTGTGGCCGCGCAAGCCCCGGAAATTTTACTTGATTTGCGTCCCCTTTTGTCCTATAATTAACCCATCATAGTGCGCGAGCACTGAAAAGGAGGGGATGTGCATGGCATACAAGATTTCGGATGCTTGCATCAGCTGCGGTGCTTGCGAACCTGAGTGCCCGACCAACGCGATTTCTGAGGGAGCGACTCAGTACGACATTAACTCTGAGGTCTGCATTGATTGCGGCGCTTGCGCTGACGTCTGCCCTGTGGACGCGCCTGCTCCGGAGTAAGCAAACATCCACTGCGCCGCGCTTCGCGGCGCTTTTTTTATTGATACCCCTTTCAAGGAGATGCAAATGATACTGGTTGTCGCCGAAAAACCCAGCGTCGCGCGGGACATCGCCCGCGTCTTGAAATGCCGGAAAACGGAGGGCTGGTTTGAATCCACTACCCATCGCGTCACCTGGGCGCTGGGCCACCTGGTCACCTTCAAGGACCCGGATGAGATTGATGAGCGCTACAAGAAATGGCGCAAGGATGACTTGCCCATTCTGCCGGACAACATCGGCACCAAGATCATCTCAAAGACCAGAAGTCAGTTTTCCATCGTTAAAAAGCTGATGTTGGACAAGGAAACTGACAGCCTCATCTGCGCGACGGACGCCGGGCGGGAGGGGGAGCTCATCTTCCGCCTCATCTATGACCAGGCCCGCTGCAAAAAGCCGGTGCAGCGCTTATGGATTTCTTCCCTCACGGACGCCGCCATCAAGGAAGGCCTGGATGCCCTCAAACCGGGCAGCGCGTATGAGGGCCTCTATCAAAGCGCCGTCAGCCGCGCCCAGGCGGATTGGCTGGTCGGCATGAACGCCAGCCGCGCCTTCACCCTGCAATATGACGCCCTCCTGTCCGTAGGCCGGGTACAGACGCCCACCCTGGCCATTTTGGTTCAGCGGGAAAAGGAAATCAGGGAGTTTGTCCCCCAACAGTTTCACACCCTGACGGCTGATTTCGGCGATTACAAAGGCGTTTATATTGACCGGGAGGCCAAGGAAGAGAAGACCGCGCACCGCATCCTAAAAAAGGAAACAGCCCAGGCCATCGCCAAAGCGGTCAAGGGCCAGTTGGGCCGCGTCACCAAGGCGGATACCCTGCCCAAAAAGGAACTGCCGCCCCAGCTCTTTGACCTGACCACCCTGCAAAGGGAGGCCAACCGCGTCCTGGGCTTCACCGCGGACAAGACCTTAAAAACAGCCCAGGCTTTGTATGAAGGCCGCAAGGCGCTGACCTACCCCAGAACGGATAGCCGTTTTCTACCCAATGACATGATTTCCCGGGTGTACAAGGCCATGGAAACCCTGCCGGACAGCTATCAGGAATATGTCAGCGCGCTGCCCCGCAAGGACGGCAAACTTCCTTACTCCAGGCGTGTGTATGACGACAGCAAGGTGACCGACCACCACGCCATCATCCCCACTTCGCAAAAGGTAGACCCGGAGAAGTTCACCACGGATGAGCGCGCCCTGTTTGACCTGGTGGTCAGGCGCTTCCTGGCGGCCTTTTACCCGGCTTTTGAGTATGACCAGACCACGGTGATAACTGAGGTCAAGGAGCACGCTTTCAAGTCCCAGGGTCGTGTGGTCACTTCGCCCGGCTGGAAGGCAGTTATCAAGGAAGGCGGCAAAGCCAAAAAGAAGGAAGAGGGCGAGGAAGAGCAGGCCCTGCCCGGCTTAAGCGTGGGGGATGAGCGGACGGTCTTGTCCACCTCCATCAAGCAGGACGCCACCAAGCCCCCCTCGCCCCATACCGATGCCAGCCTGCTTCTGCGCATGGAGCGGCCGGATTTACAGGTGGATGATGAGGAGCTGGCGGAAACCATGAAAAAAGCCGGCCTGGGCACCCCGGCCACCCGCGCCGCCACCATTGAGCGGCTCATTCAGGTGGGCTACGCGGCCAGGCGCGGCAAGGTCATCTACGCGACGGAGAAGGGCGAAAAGCTCATCGCTCTGGTGCCGGAGGAGATTTCCTCGCCCGTCACCACCGGCCGCTGGGAGCAGGGCCTGGAGCAGATTGTAAAGGGCGAGATGACGTCTGAGCGCTTCATGGACGGCATAAGGAAACTGACCGTCTTTTTGGTAGACGCGGCGCTCAAGGAGAAGAAGGACGTCGATTTTCCCCGCGAGATGCGCGGCAAATCCGGCAAAGTGCGCGCGGTGTCCACTGCCAAGGCGGTGGAAGGGCTGTCCTGCCCGCTGTGTGGTAAAGCGATTCAGGAGACGGACAAGGCCTTTGGCTGCTCTGACTGGCGCAACGGCTGCCCCTTCACCCTCTGGAAGAACGCCTTTTACCGCATCAAGGGTCCTTTTTTAAACGAGGCCATTCTCCGTTTGCTGTTGACTACGGGCGAAGCCCGGGGCACCAGCGGCACCATCACCTTAAAGGACGGCAAGATGGCTTTCACGCCTAAGGAAGCAGTGGCTCCCTCTTTGAGCGTGCCCATCGCCTACCAGAAGGCGGAAAAAGCGGCTCCCGCTAAGAAACCGGCAGCCCGAAAGACAGCGCCCAAAAAACCCAAGGAATAGTTGATTTGTTTGCTATCATCTACCATCCGTGGTAGAATACCTTCAATATGAGCCGCTTTGGCGGCTTCAAAAATTTGACTTCATTTAACGCTTCAAGCGTCCCACAGGAGGAAACATGGCAAAAGGTAAATTCGGCGGCATGGGCGGTATGCCCGGCGGCAACATGCAGCAGTTGATGCGCCAGGCGCAGAAGATGCAGGAACAGCTGGCCAAGACCCAGGAAGAGCTGGACGAGAAGGTCTATGAGGCCCAGTCCGGCGGCGGCATGGTGTCCTGCACGGTTAACGGCAAGCGCGAACTGGTCAAACTCACCATCAAGCCCGAGGCGGTGGACCCGGATGATGTGGAGATGCTGGAAGACCTGGTCACCGCCGCCATCAACGAGGCGCTGCGCCTGGGCGAGGAAACCCGCGAAAAGGCGATGGCTTCCGTCACCGGCGGCATGGGTGGCTTGTTGTAAATGAACCTGCAGGTTGAACCCATCCAGCGCATGGCGGATGAGCTGGGCAAACTGCCGGGCATTGGGCGCAAATCAGCCCAGCGCCTGGCTTATCATTTGGCCGCCCAGCCCCTGGAATCCGTTCGCGCCTTGGCCCGCGCGCTCTCAGAAGGCCGTGAGCAAATCAAATTATGCGAGCGCTGTTTTAATTATACCAATGAGGACCTGTGCAACATCTGCAAGGATGTCAAGCGCCGGGAGGATTTGCTGTGCGTGGTCCGTGACCCGCGCGATGTCGCGGCCATGGAGCGCATGAACGACTACCACGGCCTCTACCATGTCCTGCACGGCATTTTGTCCCCCATGGACGGGGTTGGCCCCAATGACATCCGTATCAGGGAGCTGATGGAGCGCCTGCAGTCAGGCGAGGTCAAGGAGCTCATTTTGGCCACCAACCCCGACATTGAGGGCGAGGCCACCGCCGCCTACATCGCGCGCCTGGTCAAGCCCTTGGGCATCAAGGTCTCCCGCATCGCCCATGGCGTGCCGGTGGGCAGCGATTTGGAGTACACGGACGAGGTCACCTTGTCCAAGGCCATGGAAGGCAGGCGCGAACTGTAAATGCTGCACTTCTTTTACGGGGTCATGGGTTCCAGCAAAACAGCGCAATTGCTCATGCAGCGCTACAACTACCAGCAACTGGGCCTGCGTGTCGCGCTGGTGAAGCCGGCGGTGGACACCAGGGCGGGGGAGCAGGTGGTTTATTCCCGCGTCGGCCTTCAGGCCGAGGCTGAATTGGTGCTGGAAAACGGCCATTCTGCGCGGGAGCAGCTCTTGTGGCTGGCCGCGCGCAACGCCTGCAGCGGTTTTGAATACGTCTTCATTGATGAGGCGCAGTTTTTAACCCCCGACCAGGTTCAGGAGCTGGCGGACATGTCTGATGAGTTGGACATCTTTTGCTATGGCTTAAAGACCGACTTCCAGGGCAATTTCTTTCCCGGCTCCGCGGCGCTTCTGCGCCTGGCTGAGGAAATCCATGAGGTGCCCGGCGGGCTTTGCTGGTGCGGCGCCAAGGCCACCATGAACACCCGCATTGACCAGACCGGCCGGGTCATCAAGACGGGTGAGCAGGTGCTGATAGACAACCACCAGCAAATCCGCTACATCGGCCTGTGTTACCGGCATTGGCGGCTGGGGCTCAGCCATGGCTGACTTCTTGATGAATTTGACACCTACGGACATCGTTTTGCTATCGCTGTCCGTTCTTTTATTGGTACTGGTTATTATCCTCTTCTGGCGCCTTTTCACCCTGCAAAAGCGCTCTGACGCGCGCAGCATCAAAGGCGAGGAGGCGCTGGCGGATTACATGGGCCGCCTGGTGCGGGACAGCGAGTTGCGCCTGCAGGGGCAGTACGACGCGCAGCAATCCGCCCTGTATTCCCAATTGCAGCTTCAGCAAAACATGGTCAACGCCTGGAATGAGCGGGTGGACCAGCGTTTGGAGGCCTCCCTAACCAACCAGGACAGCAGGCTCAAGCATCTGGATGAGGTGCTAAACACCCGCCTGGGGCAGAATGACCAGAAGGTGGGCGAGATGCGGGAGACCCTCTTCCAGTCGCTCAACCAGATGCGCCAGGACAACGCCCAAAAGTTGGAGGACATGCGTAAGACCGTGGATGAGCACCTCCACCAGACCCTCAACAAGCGCCTGGGCGAGAGTTTCTCCCTGGTCAATGAGCGCCTGGAGGCCGTTTACAAAGGCCTGGGCGAGATGAAGACGCTGGCCGGCGGCGTGGGGGACTTAAAAAAGGTATTGACCAACATCAAAACCCGCGGCACCTGGGGGGAGACCCAATTGGCCATGCTGCTGTCCGAAGTCTTATCCCCCGCCCAGTATGACACCAACTGCGCCGTGGTGCCCGGCAGCGCTGAGCGCGTGGAGTTCGCGGTGCGCCTGCCCGGGCAGGAGGATGGCCGACCGGTTTATTTGCCCATTGACGCCAAGTTCCCTCTGGAGGATTATGAGCGCTTGCAGTCCGCCCAGGAGCTGGCGGACAAGGTGCAGCTGGATTTGGCGCTCTCCTCTCTGGAGCGCGCCATCCTCAGGGAAGGCGAGCGCATCGCCGGCAAATACATCAAGCCGCCCTACACGACCGATTTTGCCATTTTGTACCTGCCGGTTGAAGGCCTGTATGCCGAGGCCCTGCGCTTGCCCGGCCTGGCTGAAAAATTGCAGCGCCAGCACCGGGTCTCCTTGGCCGGCCCCACCACCCTCTTGGCCCTGCTCAACAGCCTGCAGATGGGATTTAGGACGCTTGCCATTCAGCAGCGCAGCGCTGAGGTTTGGCGGCTGTTAAGCCAGGTCAAGAGCGATTTCCTGGCCTTTGGCGACATCCTGGAGAAAACCCAGAACCGCCTGCGCCAGGCAAGCGAGTCCATCGACCTGGCCAACCGCCGCACCCGCTCCATCACCAGGCGCCTGGGCGCGGTGGAATCCCTGGACAACGAACCCACCCCCAAATTGCTGGATGACACCCTTGAAAAATACGAAAATATGGACATTTAGGAGGATCACACCATGTCACAGGAATTGCAGTTTACCTTCGCGCACAACAACTTCAATGTCGTAAACCTGGAAAAGTCCTTGGCCTTCTACAAGGAAGCGCTGGGCCTGACTGAGCTGCGCCGCAAGGAAGCGGAATCATTTACCCTGGTTTTCCTGGGCGACAACCAGACCAACCACCAATTGGAATTGACCTGGCTTAAGGACTGGGACAAGCCCAATTACAACCTGGGCGACAACGAGTTCCACCTGTGCTTCAAGGTCAACGACTATGAGAAGGCCTACCAAAAGCACAAGGAAATGGGCGTCATCGTCTATGACAACACCAAGATGGGCCTCTACTTCATCGCCGACCCGGATGGCTACTGGATTGAAATCGTGCCCGAGAAACGCTAAACAATTCTTCATATCATTTGCCCGCGTGAACATGCGCGGGCTTTTTACTTTCCGGATTTTGGGTATGGTGACCAGAAGTTCTGAAACAGCGTTGTCGGTGGTGGAAGACCATTCGATGATGGCGGGCATCAACACTCGGCCATCAGCCAGGGTAACATTGTGCTCATAGGTGCCCGCTTCTTCAGGGGTGACTTCCTTGTAGCGCAGGCCGCTGGTCCAGGCATTGCCTTCGGCGTCCAGGGTGAAGCCGGCTTCAACCAGCAGGTTGGTGGCGGTCTCCAGGCCGTAGGGGTAGGTATTGAGCTTTTCAATTAACTCTTCTTCGGACTCTTTGTACATCCACATGGCCAAGCCGTAGGGGCCGTGGACCAGGCCGCCGAAGCCGCCGGTAAAAGTGGTGGCGAACTCAGGACGGTTAAGCAGATGGGCAACCGCATATGTGAAAATCCTGAAAAAGAGCCAGCCAAAGCTTCGGGTGATGTTCCAGGAC
>CAZHPW010000017.1:0-30265 GCA_964534515.1 uncultured Christensenella sp. | reverse complement strand
CGCGATTTATCCAGTGTTTTCAACGTGTTGAGGGTTATTCAGCAGGCCCTATATACTGCAAGGCTATTCAGTGAATGAAACGCGCCTTAAACAATTAGGGATGACCCTCAGCTTGATGCAACGCGTTCGGGATAGTTTGGATGCAGCCCAGGTTCTAACAGTTATTCAGCGTTATAGTTTAGCTCTCTCTCTTTTGGATGATTATGATCATCAGAGATTGACACGTCCGCAGGGCACTGGCAGTGCTTATGAGCTAAGTTACGAGGAGTGCAGAGCGATTATTGACAGCATGCGGCTTGATAATGAATCAGAGCTTTTTGGCAGGGAGAAAGATGATTCATTTAGGGGCAGTATTGGCAATATCTACCAGTCGTTTGCCGGTCAGGATATTTATCCAACTTTACTAGAAAAAGCAGCCAATTTGCTTTATCTGATCACCAAGAACCACAGTTTCGTGGACGGTAACAAGCGGATTGCCGCTACAATGTTTCTCTACTTTTTAGATCGCAATCATATCCTATACGGAACAAACGGTGAGAAACTGCTGGATGACCACACCTTGGTGGCGTTAACCATTATGGTTGCAGAATCCAGGCCTGAGGAAAAAGAAACCATGATCAGTGTGATAACGAATTGCATCAAGTGAGAAATTGAATTATTTCTGCTTATCGTCTTCTAACTATTGTATCACTTGCATTCATTTGAATTCCTGAACTTTGAATTCCAGTAAATTTACTCTCAAAATTTTTATAGAAAAGGCGAAAAGTGAGAAAAAACGCTTGACAGCGACTACGCCTTTTGCTATTATGCCGCTTGTGCCTTATGACTGGGTGTAGCGCAGCTTGGTAGCGTGCTTGAATGGGGTTCAAGAGGCCGGAAGTTCAAATCTTCTCACCCAGACCATGTCGTCGCGGACTTCACTTAGTTCGCGGCGATTTCTTTTAGAAATCCCCTCTCACAGCGTTCCGTCGCTCCTCCTTGCCTCAAAAGCCTTCGGCTTTTTCGAGGTGGATGGAGGACGAGAAAAACAAAGTCCGCTGTATTCAAACCCGGAGGACCCTTTCAGGAATCTCCGGGTTTTCATTATGCTCCCTTGCTCATCCATCTTATGAAAACATGTGCTTTCATAGCTGAAAGAGGGCTGGATATTGATTGTTCAGCTCATAATAGAACTATGAGGACTTCTAGAAACCTATACTTTTCTAAGTACTTTCTTTCAAGAATTTCATTGATAGTATTGGACATTAATTTGTTGAAAAACTGAACCTGGAACTAATTATCGTAACAAAATTACATTTCTTTGCTAATATGATTTGCGTATTTAGTTATGTCATCAGTAATATCTCTAAAAAAGCATTTAACTTTCTCAAATCCGCCAATTTTTGATAGGTTTCTTACGGGGATAAATAGCACATCGCTTTCCATATATCTAGATTTATCACTGAACTGTGAAAAGATTTCTCTGTTACTATACTTTGTATCGCAATAGTCTATCAATTTATTATAGAAGTTTATCTTTCTTTCATTTGATTTATCAGATACAAGTTTGCACTTGTCATAATGTCTCAGATTGATATAGTATTCTACCTTTTTGCTTCGAGAAAATGTATCAATCCTCCAAAACAGAAAATGATAATCTGGGATGTTTGAGAATTGTTGTTTGTATTCCTCTCCCCAAAAACAATATTGTGTCCATATATTTCGACCTTTGTTACTTCCAGAATAGATTTCGTCAATAAACTCTGACTGTCTTCTGTTTGGTTCAATCTCTTCGATATTTGCATTGTTGCCAGTTTTTATAGTGTATTCATTGTCTAATGCAATATTCTTGTTTGATATGTCACTATCTGGCCTTACTACAATATCAGTGTTTTTAGTTCTATTACAAAATACTAGATCCATAAATGTAAACTGACCATAGGCGGTGTCAAAAGCTTTCGCAAAACTTGCTTCGATAATCATTTTAGTTATATTTTCACGGACTTTTACTGTATTGGCTAAAAATTTAAAATAACTATTAACAATGTCTGATTGGCTGTTTAATGCAAATGGCATAATTAGGTTATGTATATCTTCCAACGTCACTGAATGATGAGTTTTCTTTATTGATCTAAAATCCTTATCATATATGATTCCGGTTTTTACATAGGTTGTTAGAACTTCTTTACCATACATTTCTGAAGAATTACTTAAGTCACTCACATATCGTGCGATTTGATCGTCTTGCTCAAAAGAATTAGTTTTATCTTCAATAATCAATGCATAATTGTTATTAAAAAGGACAAGCACATCAATTTTGAGATATTGCCTAATCACTTTCACATTATAATATCTATCAAGTCTTCTTTTACCAAGGAATAAATCAAGCGTCTTTATTCCAAGTTCATATAGTGAAGAATCTTTATAGTTCACCCAGTTAATCAGCCAGCATATCATAGCATCTTGAGTTAACTCTTTTGTAGCAAAATCGAATAAGTTATTCATTCTACAACCTCCATGAGCTCCATAATTTGCGTATAACAACCCTACATTTATCTACAATTATAAGATAAATGTTAAAGTGATTTCATTAAATTAACTCTGGCAGCATGCTTACTTCTGATTAGAACTTCCCGCCCCGGCCGCCATAGGAGGTGCCGCCGCGGCTGCCGGAGGAGAACCCGCCGCCGGAGCGGCCGCTGCCGCCGGAGTTGCTTTCAATGCGGGTGCGGGTCGTGGTCTGGTAGAGGTAGATGTCCCGGGTGTCGGTCAGGTTGAGAGAATTGGGGATGATGTAGCGCTGCGCGTCATAGCGGAACTTGGGCACCGCGATTTTGCTCTTTAAAATCAGGGCATAGATGAGGCCGATGACCATGCCGCCGCCCAGGATAAAGGGCGCGTACTCCGTCACCTTTTCCATCGGCATCGCGGGCGTGGGGGGGATGACCGAGCGTGAGACGTAGCGGATATAGTTGGCCATCGCGCCATAGTAATCAGCATTGCTCAGCCTGCTTTGCACCACGCCGGCCAATTGGTCGGTGCCTTGTCTTGATAACAGGTCAATGCCCGTGCCGCGCGCGGCTTCATAATAATCCCTCGTGTCAAACAGGATGGAGAACATCGCGCCGTTGGGATACCTTTGGGCGCTGCGGTAAGCGTGGTAGTAATCCATGGAGTAGTCAAAGGGCGTCTTGCCCTGGGAGTTGTTGGTGGTGTGCAGGATAACGTCAAACCCGGTTTTTTGGTAGAGCTCCTCCGCCATCTCCTGCAGGCTGGCTTCCTGGCCGGCCGTCAAGACATTGGCTTCATCTGTCACATGGTTTAAGCCGGACGCCAGGGCGTTCACGGTCAATAAGGTCAGCAGCGTTACAAGCAGCAGCAATTTTTTCATTTGAGCACCCCCATGGACGTGAGGATGTAGACCGCCGCGATGCCCAGGGCGGCCAGCCCCAGTCCCAGGCCGAACATCCGTCCCAAAAACTTGGCCTTGGACCAGGGGATGTCGCTGGTGATGTCGCCGGTCTGCCCGTTGATGGCAAAGGTGTAGGTGGTGCCGTTTTTCACGGTGGTAATAATCCAGATGGGGTAGAGGACGGAATCGCTCATGCCGTCCTTGATGCGGATGTTCCTGTCCTGGGGGATGACGCTGGCATAGCCCCGAACCGTGCTTCTGAAGGCCGCGTCCGTGCTGACGCTGACGCGCTCATTGGCCCTGGTCTGGCTTTCGTTCTTGTCCACGTCCGCTCGGTTGGCTTGGGCGCCGGAGAGGGTGTGCGGCTCAAAGGTGATGGCCTGGTTGGGCTTAAAGGGCTCCAGGGACTCGGTGATTTTGTTGTCCAGCTTGCTGGACGCGTCCACCGGTAAATTGTCAAAGTCCAGCGTGCCCGCCCTGTGCACCAGGAAATGCCTGGTGGTTGTAACCCGGTAGTTGCCGGAGCGGTGGGTGCTGACCGTGGTGGCCTTGTAGCTCATCCTGGCGTCCGCCTTGCCGGAAAACACCCAGTAGGGCACATACAGCTTTCTGATTTCCTCAATCCGGTTGGTGGATTTGAGGAAGAGGTTGGGCAGCAGTTTCCTGCCCTTGAAATAATCCCGGAACATGGCTTCAGCCTGGTCTTTTTCTATCTTGAAGGGGATGATGCGGCTGGGCCTGGTGTCCTCGGTAAATTGGGTGGGGATGACGGAAGGGCTGCCGCAAAAGGCGCAGGCGGTCGCCACCGTGGTTTCCTCCATGTAGAGTTCCGCGCCGCAGGAAGAGCACTGGTAGCTCTGCGTCTGGCTCCTGTCCTCCTGGGTGACCGGTTGGTCATGCATCTCCCAATTCATTTCATTGGGACGGCTGGTTTCTCTTTCTATCTGGTTAACCGCGGCCACCGTTTCCGGCTCAAAGGAATTGCCGCAGTTGCCGCAGGTCATCATTTCAGCGCGGCCATCAAACTCAAGCGGCGCCGCGCAGGAAGGGCACTTGTAGGTCAGGTTGCTCACCTTGTCACATCCTTTCCGGGAAAAGGCCTCAGGTCTCAATTGTCCCATGCTTATTCTACCACCAAATGATACCGATTATGTCCGTGATTGTAAAGCGCAAGGTCTGGATCTGTGCGCGGGGAATGAGGGAAGGTGTGGTGAATGTTTTACGCTTGTTCGCCACTTGCCATGGTTTTTATCCTGTGCTATACTCTAATAGTCAAAGAAGGTCAGAATCTTTGACGGGAGGTAAACATGCGCTTAAGCGATATGATAGAAGAATTTATCAAAGAACTCTGGGGGAGTGAGGACACCCAGGTTGAGTTGAAACGCAACGAACTGGCCGAGTACTTCCAGTGTGCGCCCAGCCAAATCAACTACGTCCTGTCCACCCGTTTTTCCCCCGACCACGGCTATGCCGTTGAAAGCTTCCGCGGCGGCGGCGGGTTTATCCGCATCATCCGCTTAAAGGAGGAGGACAGCACCCACTTAAACTACCTGGTCAATGAGCGGGTGGGGGAGTCCATCAGCGCCCAGGAGGCCCGGCTTCTGTGTTTGCAGTTGGCTTCTCAGGGTAGGATACCAAAAGACATGGCGGAAGTGATGTACGCCGCTGTCAGTCCCCAGGCGCTTTGTGTGCCCATCCCCGAATCCCTCAAGGACATGATTCGAGCCAAGACCTTGCGGAATATGCTCTTGCAGCTGGCCCGCCAGGCTGAGTAAGGAGGACAAGATGATTTGTGAAGTTTGCCGCCAGAACAACGCGGACATTATATTCAAGACCGTTACCGGCAACCAGGTTGCCACCAAGGCCATGTGTATGTCCTGCGCGCACAACATGCAGCAGGATATGATTAAGATGTTCATGGCCCTGGGCTTTAAGCGCGAGCAGGTGGAAGAAAGCCAGCCCGCGCCTGAGGCCAAAGCCGTCATGCCCCGCTACATCTGCACGGGCTGCGGCAGGCCCTATGAAAAACTGGACGAGACCACCATGGCCGGCTGCGCTTCCTGCTATGACGCGATGCGTGAGGACTTGCAGGCCCGCGCCGCCCAAAATGAGCAAGCTGAGGACACAGCGCAGGAGAACGCGGAGCTTGAGACCGAGCAGCCTGTCAATCAGGACCCGGTTAAGGAGCTGCGCTATCACTTGCTGGAAGCCATCGTGTCTGAGCGTTTTGAGGACGCCGCGAGACTGCGCGACCAAATCGCGCAGTATGAGCGGGAACAGGCCTAAAGCATGAACCAAAGCGTTTTATTTGCGGAGGGCACCCTGCGCCGCAACTACCGGGATTTGCAATTTTGTCCCCAGAACAACAGAGAGGATTTGGGCAAGAGCGCCGCTCACAGCATCGGCAAACTCAAGGATGCCTTTACCGGCTTCAAGCTCATGCCCATGCGCAACCTGGCCAATCAGAACCTGCCCTACCTTGAGCAGTTGATGCTGCCCTATGAGCTCAGCAAGCTGGAAGACGCGTTTTTGGCTGCGGATACAGTTTCGGGTGCCTCCGCCACCATCAACCTGGATGAGCACCTGGTGCTCAAAGCCCGGGGCAAGGCGGGGGATATGCAAGACCTGTCCCGTCAGGTTCGCGCTCTGGAAGACAAGGCGCGGGACGAGGCCCTTCCCTTTGCCTGGGACGCCCAGTACGGCTACCTGTCCTATCGCCCCTTACTGGCGGGCAGCGGTTATTACCTCAATGTCTTGCTGCACCTGCCCTTACTGCACTACTTAAAGCAGATCCGCCCGCTGAGCCAGACGCTCAAGGACATGGGCCTTATGCTCAAGCCCATTGGCAAACTGGACACCCGAAACCCTGCCAGGCTCTTTGTCCTGTCCAACCTGTCCAGCCTGGACAAGACGGATGAGGAGACAAACGCGCTGGTACAAAAGGGCATTGAGCTTTTGGTTTCCAAGGAAAAAGCGCTGCAGGAACGCGCGCTCAACAGCTCCGGGCATTCCACGGTCTTAGACCAGGTCTGGCGCTCCTACGGCATCCTGCGCTACGCACGCAGGCTCAACATCAGCGATTTTTTGACCCATTGGAGCGGGCTTCGCCTGGGCGCTTCAAGCGGTATCCTGCCGCTTGACGTTAAGACGGTTGACAGCCTTCTGGTCTATGGCAATGACCAGGTCTTCCAGGAGGAAGGCGCTTTGCTCACCACCTTCGTTTTCCGGCGCGCGGACGCCGTGCGCCACACTTTATCAGGAGGATAAGATGCCCATTTTTGGAAAATTTGACCCCAAAGCAAGAGCAATATTAGAAACTTCCCAACAGGCGGCCATTTCCCTGCGCCATCGTTTCTGGGGAACCGAGCACCTGTTGATTGGTTTAATGAGCAAGGCCAGGGATGTATTGCCCAGCCTGCCCGACCACTTAACCCTGCAAGCGGTGGAGGATGCCGTGAGGCAGTTGTCCTCAGCCAGCCAGCTCCCGCCCAAGGTGCTGGAATTGACCCCGCGCATGAAAAACATCCTGGACACCGCGCTTAGCCGCACCCAGAAGCAGCAATTGCCCCTGGTCACGGCGGCCATGCTGTGGTACTGCCTGCTAAGTGAGCAGGATGCCGTTGGCGTGCGCATTTTAAGCGTCTTTGGCTGCGACATTGAGGCCTTAAAAAACGAGGCTTCCGATACCCTGCGCGCGATGCCGGAGGACCAGCAGGACGCGGGCAAGTCCACCCTTGAAAAGAACAGCCGGGATTTGACCGAACTGGCCCGCCAGAAAAAGCTGGACCCGGTCATCGGCCGCGAGAAAGAAATTGAGCGCATGGCGCAGATTCTTTCCCGCCGTACCAAGAACAACCCCGTTCTCATCGGCGCGCCCGGCGTTGGCAAAAGCGCCGTGGCTGAGGGCTTAGCCCAGCGCATCATCGATGAAGATGTACCTGACACCCTTTTGGGCAAGCGCCTCTTGTCTCTGGACATCGGCAGCCTGATTGCCGGCACCAAGTACCGGGGCGAGTTTGAGGAGCGCATGAAGGACGTGGTCAATGAACTCAAGGAAGACCCCCGCATCATCCTCTTCATTGACGAGCTCCAAAACATCATGGGCGCCGGCAAGGCGGAGGGCTCCATTGACGCGGCGGGTATCTTAAAACCCGCCCTGGCCAGGGGAGAGCTCCAGGTCATCGGCGCGACCACCTTGGATGACTACCGCAAGCACATTGAAAAGGACGCCGCCCTGTCCAGGCGCTTTCAGCCGGTCACGGTGGATGAGCCGGACAGCGACAAGTCCCTGGAAATCCTAAAAGGCTTGCGCCCCTACTACGAATCCCACCACAAAGTGCAGATTACCGATGCGGCACTTGAAGCCGCGGTGGAGCTGTCCTCCCGCTATATCGCGGACCGTTTCCTGCCGGACAAGGCGGTGGATGTGATGGACGAGGCCGCTTCCCGCGTGCGCTTGAAGGCTTTCGCGCCGCCTGCCACTATCAAGGAGTTGGAGCGCAGGCTGGAGCAAATCATCATTGAAAAGCGTTCCGCCATCACCGGCCAGGACTATGAAAAGGCCGCTGACCTGCGCGACAGTGAGCGCATGATGCGCGATAAGATAGAGGAAGAGCGCAACGCCTGGGTCACCAGGAAGGACAACCTCAAGCCCGAGGTGACAGAGGATGACATTTCCGCCGTTGTCGCCAACTGGACCGGCATTCCCGTTCAGCGCATGAACATGGTGGAATCCGCCCGGCTCATGCAGCTGGAAGAGACCCTGCATAAACGGGTCATCGGCCAGGATGAGGCTGTCAGCGCTGTCAGCAAGGCCATCCGCCGCGCGCGCGCTGGCCTTCAGGATCCCAAGCGCCCCATCGGCTCCTTCATTTTCTTGGGGCCCACCGGCGTTGGCAAGACCGAGCTGTGCCGCGCACTGGGCGAGGCCATGTTTGGCGATGAGGACGCCCTGATTCGCCTGGACATGAGCGAATACATGGAGAAGCACACCGTCTCCCGCATGGTGGGTTCGCCTCCGGGCTACGTAGGCTATGAGGAAGGCGGCCAGTTGACTGAAGCCGTCCGGCGCAAGCCCTACTCCGTGGTGCTGTTTGATGAGATTGAAAAAGCGCACCCCGATGTCTTCAATATGCTGTTGCAGATTCTGGAAGACGGCCGGCTCACCGACAACACCGGCCGGGTCACCAGCTTTAAGAACACCATTATCGTCATGACCTCAAACGCCGGCGCCACCCAGCTGGCCACCGGGCGCTCCCTGGGCTTTGGCGGCACGGATGCCCACAGCTCCATGAACCACGAAGAAATGAAAACCCGTGTCATGGACGAAATCAAGCGCGTCTTCCGTCCGGAGTTCCTCAACCGTCTGGATGAGGTCATCGTGTTCCATTCCCTCTCCGACGCGCAGATTGCCCAAATCGCGGGCCTGATGCTGGATGTCATCATCAAGCGGCTGAAGGAGCGCGGCATTGAGCTAAGCTTCCGGGATGACGCCGTCGCCCTTTTGGCCAAGGCGGGCTTTGACCCGCAGTATGGCGCCAGGCCCCTGCGCCGCGCTATCCAAAGGATGGTGGAGGACGCACTGAGCAGCCAGGTGGTTTCAGGCGAGCTTCAGGAAGGCGACAAGGTCACCATGTTCGCCAGCGGGGACAAACTGGACTTCACGGTTGAAAAAGCCGGGAGCAAACCCCTTGATGAGGCCCTCTTAAACCCCGTCACCCAATAAAAAAGGACCTTAACAAAAAGCGCCGCTCACCCGGCGCTTTTTTCTTTGGGAGCCTGTGTTTTCCTTGACCAGACTATACAAACAAACTATAATGGCGCAGAAGTACGCGGGAGGAAATCTTATGCAGAATCAACAGACTTTTTACATCACAACGCCCATTTATTATCCCAGCGGGCACATGCACATCGGCCACACCTACACAACCGTTGCCGCTGACACCATGACCCGTTTTAAGCGCTTGACCGGGCAGAAGTCCTACTTCCTCACCGGAACGGATGAGCACGGCCAAAAGATTGAGCGCAGCGCGCAGGAAGCGGGCGTGACGCCGCAAAAGTTTGTGGATGACATTGTGGCGGATACCAAAAAGCTCTGGGAGCTGATGAACATCGAGTACGATGACTTCATCCGCACCACCGATGAGCGCCACATGAAAGCGGTGCAGAAGATTTTCCGCAAGCTCTATGACCAGGGGGACATCTACAAGTCCGCCTACGAGGGCCAGTATTGCACGCCGTGTGAAGCCTTCTGGACGGCCACCCAGCTTAAGGAGGGCAAGCTCTGTCCGGATTGCGGCAGGGAGACCGAACTGGTGCGCGAGGAAAGCTATTTCTTCCGCATGAGCAAATACCAGGATTGGCTTATCAACTACATCAAGGAAAACCCGGATTTCATCCAGCCGCCTTCCCGCGCCAATGAAATGCTGCAAAACTTCCTCCTGCCCGGGTTGCAAGACCTGTCTGTGAGCCGCACCACCTTCAAATGGGGTGTCCCGGTTGATTTTGACCCGGAGCACGTTATCTATGTCTGGATTGACGCGCTGAGCAACTACATCACGGCGCTTGGCTATATGTCAGAGGACGACAGCCTCATGAAGACCTACTGGCCTGCCAATGTGCAGTTGGTCGGCAAGGAAATCGTCCGCTTCCACACCATCTACTGGCCCATCATGCTCCACGCCCTGGGGCTGCCCCTGCCCAAGCAGGTCTTTGGCCATGGCTGGCTACTCTTTAACAACGACAAGATGTCAAAATCCAAGGGCAATGTGGTTTACCCCCGCCCGGTGGTCAAGCGCTTTGGCGCGGACGCGCTGCGCTACTACCTGATGCGCGAAATGCCCTTTGGCTCTGACGGCAACTACACCAATGAGGCCATGATGACCAGGGTCAACTCCGACTTGGCCAATGACCTGGGCAATCTGCTCAGCCGTACGGTCGCCATGATTGAAAAATATTTTGACGGCAAGGTGCAGGCCCCCTCCAAATATGAAGAGGTGGACAAAGCCCTCATTGAGCAGGTGGAATTGCTGCCCAATCGCGTTGAGGATGAGATGGACGCCCTCCAGTTCCCGCAGGCCCTGGCCGAAATCTGGAAGGTCATCTCCGCCTGCAACCGCTACATCGACGCCACCCAGCCCTGGGTGCTGGGCCGGGACGAATCCGGCCGTGAGCGGCTGAAGACCGTTTTGTATGTGCTGGCGGAAAGCCTGCGCTTTGTCTCCGTCCTCATCTACCCCGTCATGCCCAAAACGCCGGAAAAAATCTTCGCGCAGCTGGGCGTCACCGATGAGGCGCTCAAGACCTGGGATTCCCTGTCCGCCTTTGGCAAGACGCCGGAAGGCCAAATGGTCAAAAAGGGTGAGGCGGTGTTCCCGCGCATTGATATCAAGGCGGAGCTGCCCTTGCTGGAGGCCGAAAATGATCTGGAGCTGGGCCTGGGCAAGAAGGACGCGGAGCCCAAGGTTGAGAAACAGCCCGAGCCCAACATTGAGTTTGCCGATTTTACCAAGATTAAATTGAAGACCGCCAAGGTGCTGTCCTGTGAGAAGTTGGAGAAGAGCGACAAGCTGTTGAAATTCCGCTTAAAGGTGGGGGATGAGGAGCGCACCGTGTTGTCCGGCATCGCCCTGCACTACAAGCCGGATGACCTCATCGGCAGAACGCTGGTCCTTTTGTCCAACCTCCCCCCGCGCAAAATCCGCGGCGTGGAGTCCCAGGGCATGCTGCTTTGCGCGTCCACGGAGGATGATAGCGTCTTAAAGCTGCTCACCGTGGATGAGGGCATCCAGGACGGCATGGACATCTCCTGATGCAAAAAGCGCTCTTGTTTGATTCCCATTGCCATTTGGACGATGACAAGTTTGATTTGGACCGGGACAATCTCATCTCGTCCCTGCCGGGCAAGGGTATCGTCGCCTGCTTAACCTGCAGCAGTGACCTGGCTTCTTCCCGCGCCGGCATCGCGCTGGCGGAAGAATACCCCTTTGTTTACGCGGCCGCCGGGGTGCACCCCCACCAGGCGGCGCAGGCACAGTCCGGCGACCTGGAGGATATAAGGCAGTTGCTCAAGCATGACAAGGTGGTCGCCCTGGGCGAAATCGGGCTTGATTTCTATTATGATTTCTCGCCCAAGGATGTTCAGGAGGACTGGCTCAATAGGCAGCTGGACCTGGCCTATGAATTGGGCATGCCGGTTGTTTTGCATGTGCGGGAAGCCCACGGCAGGATGCTGGACATCATGAAGGCCCGTCGGGACCATTTGCCAGGCGGGGTGCTGCACTGCTTTTCCGGCAGCGCTGAGAGCGCCAGGGAGTATGAGCGACTGGGCTTTTACATCTCCTTTGCCGGCTCCCTGACGTTTAAAAACGCCCACAACTTAAGGGAGGCTGCCCAGGCTGTCAGCGCGGAACGCCTGCTCATTGAGACAGACAGCCCCTACCTGGCGCCCGTGCCCTTCCGCGGCAAGCGCAATGACCCCTCCTTGGTTAGTGAGGTCTGCGGGCTGTTGGCTGAGCTCCGCGGCTTATCCTTTGAGGACACCGCGAAACTGACCTGCGAAAACGCCTGTCGTTTGTTCAAGCTCAATCCTGTTTGCGCGATTTAGCGCTTTGTTTCCCAATCTATAAATGTGTCATTCGTGTTAATTTTGTTAAAACTTAAAGAACAAGATGCTTCAATTTATGGTATACTGTTTGAACCATCCGGGAAAGGTTGGCTTTTGTGACGCGACGACTGATTTTGGCCTCCTCTTCACCCAGACGGCAGGAACTGCTGAGCCAAATGGGGCTTGTATTCACGGTTTTCAGCCCGGATGTGGATGAGAACCTGATCGGTAGCCCCGAGAGCGTGGTCGCGGCGCTGGCGCTGCGCAAGGCCAGGGCCGCCGCGGAACTGTTTCCGGATGATGTGGTGCTGGCCGCCGATACCCTGGTCAGCGTCAACGGTCAAACCCTGGGCAAGCCCGAAGACGAGAAGGACGCCGCGAGGATGCTGCGTCTGCTCAGCGGGGTCTGGCACCAGGTGCACACCGGTGTGTGCCTAATCGCGAATGGGCAGGTTTATCCCGCTCAGGCTGTGACCCAGGTGCTTTTTTCCAAGCTGGAAGACAGGGAGATACAGGCCTATGTCGCCTCCGGCGAGCCCATGGGCAAGGCAGGTGCCTACGCCATTCAGGGCCTGGCCTCCATGTATATTGAGGAGATTGCCGGCAGCTACACCAACGTGGTCGGCCTGCCCACCTCCAAGGTACGTGAACTACTCAAACAAATTGATTTACTGTAAGGGACGGAACGCAGAACATGGCAATCATCGCGCCCGATATTGGCATAGATTTAGGGACATCAAACACATTGGTACATGTCCGCAAACGGGGCATTCAGATTAACGAACCCACTTTGCTGGTTGTTACGGGCAGTGAAAAAAAGACCATCAAGGCCATCGGGCAGGACGCCCTGGCGCTGGTGGGCAGGACCTCGGCGGGGGATGTCGCCGTGCGTCCGCTTCAGGACGGTACGGTCAAGGATTTTGACCTGACCGAGATTGTTTTGCGTTACTTTATCAGAAAGGCCATCGGCGTGTCCCACCTGGTCAAACCCCGGGTGTACATTACCGTGCCCAGCCGCATTTCGCCTGTAGAAAAGCGCGTCATCCGCGAGGCGGCGGCCAGCGCCGGCGCCCGTAAAAACGCCATTCACTTAATTGACAAGCCCTTTGCCTCCGCCTTTGGCTCAGGCCTCCCGGTCTTCGCGCCGGAGGGCAGCATGGTGGTCGACATCGGCGGGGGAACGACCGAGGTCGCGGTCATCGCGCTGGGCGGCATCGTGCTCTCCCGCTCCATTCCCCAGGGCGGCATCAAGATGGACAACGTGATTGTGGAATTCATCAAGCATGAGCACAACATGCTCATTGGCGACAGGATGGCCGAGGACATCAAAATTGACTGGGGCTCCGCCCTGCCCTCGTCTGATGAGCGCAAGGTGGTGGTCCGCGGCCGCGACCTGATTACCGGGCTGCCGCAGACCGCCGAAATCGCTTCCAGCCGTTTCTATCAGGCGCTCCATGGCCCCTGCCTGAAGATTCTGGATACCATAAGGGAGATTCTGGACAAGACGCCGCCGGAATTGTGCAGCGATATTCTGCGCAAGGGCATCCACCTGGTGGGCGGCGGCTCCCAGCTTTATGGCCTTGACCGCTTTTTGGCGAGCGAACTGGGCCTTCCCGTGACCCTGGCTCGTGACCCGATGCTGACTGCCGTCACCGGCGTTGGCACCATGGCCGAGCACACCGAAATCTTGCACAAACTGACCCGATCCAACTTCTTGCGGGATGACAATGCCTAAGTTTTTGAAGTTTAAAAAAGAAAAACAGGACGCCAAGCAGCCGGCGCCCCAAAAGACGCCGCAGCCAAAGCAGGCTCAGCAGTCCACCCAGGAGCGCCAGCGCGGTTTAAGCCGCCTGCTGGGCTTGGTGGTTGCCGTGTTGCTCTTGATTATCATCGGCGTCATGGTGCTATCCCAATTGTTTGACACACCCATTTTGCAGGCGCCCCGCCAGATGGTGGCGCGCATCATCACCCCGGTGCAGCGCGCTTTCGCCGGCGGCACCGATTTTGTGGTGGAATACCTGCGCACACTGAAACTGCGCAGCAACTGGGAGCACGAGTACAACCTCCTGCGCGACCAGGTGGATGAATTGACCGACCAGGCCATGCTGGCCAACGCCTTGCAGCAGCAGCTGCAGGCCTACGCCGACCTCAATGACGAGGTGCTGCGCAACCCCAGCTTAAATGGCATCAAGGCCAACATCATCGGCCGTGACACCAGCAATTATTCCTATGTGATTACTTTGGACGTGGGCAGCAACCATGGGGTCACGGACAACATGGCGGTTGTCGTGCCTGGTTCTTTGGTCGGCATCACCTTTGACACCCTGCCCAATTCCACCAAGGTCCGCGGCATCATTGACTCGGACTGCTATGTGGAAGCGCTCATTGAGTCCAACCGCGACCCCGGCACGGTATCGGGCACCCTGGCCATTGACGGGGAGCCCTTCTGCCGCATGTATTACTTGACCTACACAACCCTGCCCCGCCCCGGTGACATGGTGGTCACCTCCGGCATGAACACGGGCCTGCCCAAGGGCATCCCGATTGGCCGCGTACGCGAGTCCACCCGCGGGATGGAGGACTCCAAGCAGTACATCGTGCTTGAGCCCATTACCGATTTTGACCACATTGAGTACGTTATCGTCTACCGCTACACCAGGCTCATGAGCAATGCCGAGAAGGCCATTCCCGTGCAGCCCACCTTTGTGCCCCTGTCATCCATCCGTCCCGTGCCCACCCTCATCGGCCAGGCGCAGCCTGAGCCCGACCCGGACGCCAGCCCCTCGCCCGAGGTGTCCATGACGCCAGAATTGACCCTGACCCCGCCGCCCAGCATGACCCCGCCTCCTGATGAACTTGAAACGGAAGTCCCGCTTGAGGAAGAAGGCGGCGTATACAACGCGCCCATCATCATTGACACCACGCCCACCATTGAGCCGTCCGCCGTCCCTATCACGCCCAGCCCCTCGCCGACCATGGGCCCTGACGCGCTGACGGTCGAGGAAGATTGACGATGCAGGGCATCTTGACAAAAGGCGGGCACATCACCAGGGCAGCCATCAAATTTATCAAGGTCATGCTGCTGATTTTGCTGTTCTTCCTTTTGCAGACCGCGGTGATGCCGCACCTGAAAATCAACGGCATCATGCCCAACCTCCTGATGGTCATCATCGCCATCATGACGGTCAGCTACGGCAAGCTCTATGCCTTTATTTCAGGCGCCACGGTCGGCGTCATCCTGGAGGCGATGAGCTACTCCATCCCGCTGTTCTACCTGATTATTTATCCGGTGCTGGCGCTGCTGTGCGCGCAGATTTTTGCCGACATGTCCGACATCAAGCGCGAAATGCGCCGCATCCGCGAAGCGCAGCGCCAAAGCGAGGCCGCGGCCGAAATCAAGGCCCCCTTCATGAAGAAAAAGCTGCGCATCCGCATCCGACGCGATTCTCCCTACGACCTCAACGCCCATCTGCGCATTTTATTAAACGCCCTCATGCTGGTTGCCCTGTATGAAGGCGTGATGCTCATTTATATCGCGTTGTCGGGCATCAGCATTGAGTTTCTCCATTTCGCCCGCATCTTTTACGCCCTTTTGTATACGGCGGCCTGCTGCATCCTGATGTTCCCGGTGCGCTCCTTCCTGGGCCTGTACAAGCGCCGCAAGAAGACCGCCCAGAGCCCCATGCACCAGGAAGTGGCGACAGACCGGGAGCTTTTGCGCCAGTTGGCCATTGTGCCGGATGAGGCGCCCGCGCCCAAAAAGACCCCCTTCCAATTCATCCGAAAAAAACAGAAGGAAACGCCTGACGTTTCCGCTACCCCGGTTCAGCCAGTGGCTGAGTCAAGTGACCCCGCAGGGGAGGTGCCCGAAGAATGAAAGTTGAAAAATCCACCATCAGACGGTTCATCGTCTTTGGCGTGATTGTTGTCCTGCTGTTTTCGTCCTTGCTGTTTAAGCTATATGATTTGCAGGTGGTCAACGCCGACCAGTATCAGCAGTCCGCTGAGACCGGCAGCTTTAAGACCATCCGCTTAACCGGCAAGCGCGGCATGATTACGGACGCTGAGAGCGTGGTCCTGGCGATGAGCGAGGACATCTATAACCTGACCTTCCTCCTCTCCAACACCCAGTTGCGGGAGTCCTATTACAAGCAGTTCACGCCTTCCATTATCAAAGCCAAGCAAATCGTTGAGTCCTACGGAAGCAAGTTCAAAAACGAGTTTGTGATTCAGAGGAATCCCGAGACCACGCTGTGGGAGTTCAACTTCGGTTCCGGCGTGTCTGAAAAGGCGCTCGCCATCCGCGAGAGCCAGTGGCGCGCCAACCATTACCTGTCCGCCAACCGCTTCCCCACGGCGGAGGACTGCTACAACCATCTTCTTAAACTCTATCTGATTGACCCGGAGCTGGATGAGGATACCATCCGCCAAATCATGGCGGTGTATTCCGAGATGCGCATGAACATCTTCAACTCCCAGCCCGTTGTCATCGCCAACAACATCCCCTTTGAGGCTGTCCAGGAGATTTCCGGCCTCTCCATGAGCCTGCCCGGCATGGGCATTGAGGTGGGAGAGAAGCGCGTCTACCCCAGGAGCACCGTGGCCTCCCAGGTCATTGGCTATGTGGGCCCCATCTCCGAATCGGACAACTATCAGACTGAGCTAAAACCCATGGGCTACGCCTTAAACGACATCATCGGCAAGGACGGCATTGAGAAGTCCATGGAGAATTGGCTCACCCCCAACATCTCCAGCCGCACCGGCAGCCGCGTGATGGAAAAGGACAACCAGGGCCGCCAGACCCGCCAGTTGAGCTACACCCAGCCCATTGACGGCAACAACGTTAAATTGACCATCATCGAGTCCTACCAGCGCGAGGCCGAGCGCGCCATCGCGGCCAACGTGGATTACACCCGCGGCGTCCAGGAAAAGGAAATGTTCCGCGACCGCTGGCGCGAAACCAACAAGGCCAAACTAGAGCAGCGCGACTTCATTGAATATCCCCTGCAGCTGGCAGACACCGGCACCATGATGGTGATTGAGGTGCAGACCGGCAAGGTGCTGGCCATGGCTCAGCATCCCACCTATGACCTCAACGCCATGGTGGCCGGCGGCAAGGAAGTCGCCGAAATCCTGATGGATGAACGCCGCCCGCTTTGGAACTTCTCCATCCAGTCCCGCGCTGAGCCGGGCTCCATCTTCAAGATGGTCACGGGCTTAGCCGCGCTGACCAACGGCCGCTTGACGGTGGATGAGGAGATTTCAGACGAAGGCCCCTTCATGAAGTACACCAATAAGGAGGAGGACGCCCCGCTTTGCTGGATTGCCAAGGGCTACCGCTCTCAGCACGCCAATTTGAACATCGTTGAAGGCCTGTCCAAGTCCTGTAACTATTTCTTCTATACCTTGGCCTGGAAGCTTTATGGCGACACGGGCAGCAACCTCTTGTACCAATACTCGGCCAAACTGGGCTTGACGACCAGAACCGGCATCCAGCTGCCCGGTGAGGCGCGAAGCGTGGTTGGTAACCAGACCTCGCTGTATGACCCGACCAGCCCTGTTGACGCCCAGGAAACCAGCCGCCCGATTCTGACCGCGGCCAAAATCAAGCAGCATCTTCAGAACGTCGGCGCCAGCTATGGCATCAGCTATGACGATGTGAGGCTGGACGCCTGCATCAAGCAGCTGATGGACATGGCCCTGGTCACCCATCAGGACGACTGGGCGGACACCATGCGCCCCATCCTCATGGCTGAACTCAACATGACCCGTGACATGGTCTGGCTGCAGGCCGTCATCGGTGAAATCTGGTACTCGCTCAACAACATCAAATGGGGCGGCAGCCTGGAAGTGCAGCTGTCCATCGGCCAGTCCATTACGCTGTTGACCCCGGCGGCGGTCTCCCGCTATGTCGCGGCGATTGGCAATGGCGGCACGGTGTACAACCTGTCCATTGTGGATTCCATCATCTCCCCGGAAGGCGAGATTTTAAACCAGTACCAGCCCAGCGTCTTTGGCTACCTGGAGGGCTCTGAGCCCTACCTGCCCTACATCAAAGAAGGAATGAAGGGCGTGGTTGACGAGGCCGGTACGGCCAAGCGCTATTTTGACGGCTTTGCCTACACGGATGAATTATGGGCGAAAACCGGCACCTCCCAGGTCACCATCGGCGGCATCAAACTGGACCTTGAGAACAACGGCTGGTTTGTCGCGCTCACGCCATTTACGACCGACGCTGAAATCGCGGTGGTTGTGCTGATACCAAACGGCAAGGCCGGCTCTGAAGCTACCCGTGCCGCACGTGACTTCATCGGCTGGTGGTTTGACGACAAGAATAAGTTCACCGGTGAAGTGCCGGTGGTTCCCGGCAACTCGCTGATGCCTTGATGGGAGAGGGGAATATGGGTAAATCACATCTTTTTATCTCCGGCAAGGGCGGGGTGGGCAAGTCCACCCTGGCAAGCGCCATCGCTGTCACCGCGGCCAAACAGGGCCTGCGCGTGGCGCTGGTGGACGGCGACATCGGCTTGCGCAGCCTGGATTTGCTGCTGGGCCTGCAAAACAAAGTGCTCTATGACTTAAAGGACCTGGTGGAGCGGCGCTGCACCCTGGATCAGACCCTCATCTGGCATGAGGAGTACAAGAACCTCTGCCTCTTGGTGGGCGGCCAGCAGGCCAAGCCCAAGGACTTCCAGAAAAAGGATTTGCAAAAGGTGCTGGGCACCTTGACCCGCCGTTTTGACCTGGTGCTGGTGGACGGCCCTGCCGGCCTTGGCCGGGGCATCAACAACTTCACCGACATCGTCGACCAGGTGGTGGTCGTCCTGACCCCGGACCCGGTCAGCGTCAGAACCGGTGAGAAGCTGCTCTCCCAGCTCTACACCCGCGCGCTGCGCCCCGGCATCGTCCTCAACCGCGTCAGCAAGGACCTGGTCTTAAGTGAGGCTGTGCCCCAGCCCAATGCCATCGCCCAGCTCCTTGATGTGCCGCTCCTTGGCGTTGTGGAGGAATCCCCCCTCATTTACCAGGCGCTGCTTGCCGGCAAGACCGCCGCGCAAACGGGGGAAATTACCATTGACCAGGGCTTTGAAGCCATCCTGCGCGCCATGAACGGCGTGGTAGAGACCATTCCCGATTTTGTGAAACCTGAGTACACCCTCTTTCAGCGTTTCGTGAATTGGCTGAAGGACTAAGATGAGTTTATATGAAGACAAGCGGTCCCGGCCGCACTTTGATTTCTGGCTGCTGATTGCCACCTACGCGCTGATGATTTTTGGCGTGCTGGCCATCTCCGTCGCCACCTTTGACCCCGCGGTGTCCCAGGACCTGCCGCTGTTAAACCGTATCCTGGCCTCCAACACCGGCTCCTGGCAGGCCATCTTTGTGGTGGCCTCGCCCGCGATGGTCTGGTTCATCGTGTCCGTGCCCTATGAGCATTTTAAAACCTTCGCGCCGCTTTACTATTTTGCCATCATCATCTTCCTGTTTGTCGTTATGGTCACCTCCTCCGCCATCCGCGAGGTCAGGGCCTGGTTCCAATTGAGCTTGGGCCGCATGCTCCAGCCCAGTGAGTTTGCCAAAATTACCATCATGCTAATGCTGGGCAAGGAATTGTCCCTAAGCGACAAGCCCATGAGCAACCTGCGCTCCGTGCTCCGCATCGGCACCTTTACCTTGGCGCCCGCCATCGTCACCTTCCTGTCCGGTGAAACGGGCAGTGTTCTGGTCATGCTGGGGATCGCCTTTATCATGCTCATTTTCGGCGGTGTAGACTGGAAGTGGATTTTGCTCATCGGGTCTGTGGTCATTTTGGGCGTCGCCGCCATTTTCGCCTATGGCATCATCGGCGGCAGCAGCGACTACCGTTTTGCCCGCATCCTGGCCTTCTTGGACCCCCAGGCCTACAACCTGGATGAAGGCCTGCAGCTTTTGCGCTCCCAGCAGGCCATCGGCGCCGGCGGGCTGACCGGGCGCGGCCTTTTTATCCCGGGCTCCATGAGCCAGTTGGACTTCGTCCCGGAGGACTGGACGGACTTTGTCTTTGCCACCATCGGCGAGGCGGTCGGCTTTGCCGGCACCGCGGCCATCGTGCTGACCTTCCTGTTTATCATCCTGCGCATGCTCTACCTGGCGCGCTTTACCTATGACAAGTTTGGCCGCCTGCTTATCATCGGCGTCATGGCGATGATGCTCATCCACGTCTTCCAGAATATCGCGATGACCATCGGCCTCATGCCCATTACCGGCATCCCGCTGCCCTTCTTAAGCTACGGCGGCTCCAACCTCCTAACCAACGTCATCGGCGTCTCCTTGGTGCTCAACGTCACCAAGAACCGCACCGCGGCCATGCCGGCTTACAATGTGCCGGCCGGCAATGCGCTTAGACGCCGCCGGAAGCACACCTCGCCCATTTATGTCAACACCTCTCAGGACAAGCCCGCCCTGGGGCTCAGGCCGACCAGGCGCCGCCGCAAAAGTGAAAGCTGACTTTGGTATTCTTGACAAAATATCAAATTTACTTGAAAAGCCCTTGCCAAGACTGGCGTGCATGGATATAATGCCCACGAATTATTGATTAGGGAGGTTCGCCATGACCTTGGTAAAATGTCCGCGTTGTGAGTTGAACTACATGAACGCGACGGACACCATGTGCAAAGTCTGTTATCGTGAGCTGCATGGCAGGTCCAACAAGGAAGAGGTGGAGATGTGCACAACCTGCAACGAGTCTCCCGCGCTGCCCGGCAAGGATGTCTGCCTGTATTGCTTAAGGGAAATGAACAAGCAAAAGGGCGAGAAGGACGAGCTGGATGAGCCGGTTGAAATCGGCTTAAACCCCGTGAGCGGCATGGAGGAAATCATCCCGGAAGTTCCCGCGGAGGACGATGAAGAGTTCCATGCCCTGGGCGACGCGATGTCGCTTGAGGAAATGAGCGAAAAAGAAGACACGGATGATGAGGAGAATGATGACTGAGTCATCAAAAATATTTGCCATCAGTGATTTGCACCTGCCGGGCGGCGAGGATAAGTCCATGGACTTGTTCGGCCCGCACTGGCAGGGGCATTTTTTAAAGATACGGGAGGATTGGCTGTCCCGGGTAACTTCCAATGACATTGTCTTAATTCCCGGGGACATCTCCTGGGCAATGCATTTAAAGGACGCGGAAGATGACCTGCGCATGATAGCCGACTTGCCCGGCAGCAAAATCATCATCAAGGGCAACCACGATTTCTGGTGGAGCTCATTAAGCCGGGTGCGCGCCTTGCTGGCCGAACAGTTCTACGCGCTTCAAAACGATGCCGTGGTCATCAATGACATCGTGTTTTGCGGCACAAGGGGCTGGACGGCGCCCGGCAGCGCGGAGTTTAACCAGGAGGCCGAGAAGATTTACCAGCGCGAATTGATTCGCCTGGAGTTGTCCTTGGCCGCGGCTTCAAAATTGCGGGAAGGCCGCCGCTTGGTCGCCCTGTGCCATTTCCCGCCGCTGTCTGGCAAGGGGGAGGACAGTGCGGTCACGGCGCTCATGGACCGGTATGAGGTCAATGACGTGGTCTACGGCCACCTGCACGGCGCGTCCTGCCCGGCAGGCTTCACCGGTCAAAAGAACGGCACGCGCTATTGGTTCGCTTCCTGCGATTGCGTGGACTTTAAACTGGTCGCCCTGCCGGACTAATCAGGAAGAAGGCGGGAGCGATGGGGCCATGCCGCCGTGTCCTTATCTCATATCAAGCGACGATG
This sequence comes from uncultured Christensenella sp., assembly GCA_964534515.1. Classification (GTDB taxonomy): domain Bacteria; phylum Bacillota; class Clostridia; order Christensenellales; family Aristaeellaceae; genus UBA6115. Next base: position 8,533 of record CAZHPW010000017.1, on the reverse strand, counting down.
CCCGGAGAGACCCAACCCGGCTAAACCCCGGACTACCCTATACAAGTTATCCAAATCCATCTGTCTGTGTTCGCAACCACGCCTGCCCGCCACTTTCTGACACTTCCCTGGGCTAAACCCTTCGGATGTCCGGCGTCGCCAAAGAAAATCCTCGGAAAACTGGGAGTGAGCCTCCTGCTTCTGGGTGGCGGTGCCCCAAAACATCGGTTTTCGCGCTTTCTGTGGTGGGAACCATAAGTATCCGGGCTTTCACAGGCTAAATGACTGTCTGTTCGCCGCCCAAAACTTAGCCAAAAGATTTTATAACCCCAATTTCGTCAAACGGGACAATAATCGTCGAATCACATCTACAAAATGCACAAACCCGAACACTAAATAGAAACAAAAGTTCCCCTTCAAGCAGCGATGTATAAGAACAGACATTCGCTGTTTTTGTTTGATTTTACTGAATATTCCAGGTGTTTTGCCCAAAGCCCCGCAAGTGGGCCTGGGTTTTGTTTACGCGCGCGGGAGGAGTGTGGTAATTTGTGTACGAAAAGGGTGATAAGTGGTGATTGGTGGTGAAAAACTTGCCGGAAGATGGAAAGCTGTCCCAAAAGCTGGGTAGCGAAAAAGAGGATGTCAAGGACAGGCTGTCTTCCAGGCGCCTGGGCTTCATCGGCGTATACAACCACTCCATCGACGGCAAGGGCCGCGTCATCGTCCCGCAGACCTTCCGCAACCTCCTGGGGGAGCGCATCATCGTCGGCGTCAACATGGCCCAGGATTCCATCGCCATCTACCCCTATGAAGTCTGGGAAGACAAGGTGGACATGCTCACCCGCCTAAGCCATGAGGACGTGGCCGCGGAGTTCTTTCTTTCCCGCTTTGCCATGTACTCCTTTGACGGTCTGGGCTTTGACTCCCAGGGCCGCGTGCTCATTCCCTCGGCGCTTCGTGACCTGTTCTTGACAGACGCCCAGGCCGTCCAGGTATCCGGCACCACCGAGTATGTGCTCATCAAGTCCGATGAGCAGGCTCGCAAGGAGCGGGAGCGCTTCAACAAGGAATACCCCAACCCCTTGGCGGCCATCAGTGAAATCCAGGCCCGTGCCAAAAATAGATCAAGAGAAGGGCAGTAGTTAACTGGCCCGGAGAGGAAGACCAGATGCAGATGCAGAAAATCAAGCAGCCTACGTTTAAGCAGTATGTCATGGCCGGCAACAAGTTTGTCCAGCATGAGCGCATCGCCGTGTCCTCCCATGTAAATGTAGATAACAGGGGAGAGAATGACAGCCGTGATTTATTCCATGCCGGCGAGGTTCAGAAAACCGGTGTGACCATTCCTTTGAAATGGGCTTTTGTCGCTTTCTTCATCTGCTTTATGATCGGCCTTGGCCTGATTGGGAGCAAGATTGCCTTGACTGAAACCCTCAAGGCAGAGTATGCTCAATTGGGAGTTCGTTACCAGGCGGCCCTCACCGAGAAGAACCGCCTCATGAACGAATTTGACGCGAAAAGCGATGCTTCCGACGTCTGCTACTATGCCGTGAAGAACCTGGGCATGCGTTTGGCGGGCTATGAGGAAACCATCAATGTCCAGGCAGCCGGCCTGCCCTATGACAGGCTTCCCGCCACCTTCAGGGGAAGCGCGTCAAACGGCCAATGATTCCATTTATGTGAGGTATGTATGAAGCTTTCAAAGCTTGCAAATGAAGCCTTGGGTTATTCCCTGGAGCTGACAGGGGATTGCGAAATCTTAAGCCTCAGCGCCGACAGCAGAGAGCAGTCAGACAAAGGACTGTTCTTTTGCATCAAGGGGGCACATTTTGACGCCCACCGTTTCATGCAGCAGGCCATTGACAACGGCGCTGTCGCGCTTGTTGTGACCGAAATCCAGGAGCACTTGAAGGTGCCCCAGTTAAAGGTATCCGATGACCGCGCCGCGATGGCTTTAATCGCGCGCGCGTTTTATGGCTTTGCCGATACGAAAATGAAGATGATTGGCATCACCGGTACCAAGGGCAAGACCACCACCAGCTACCTGGTCAAGGCCATTCTGGAAGCCAGCGGCCACAAGGTCGGCCTCATCGGCACCACCGGCAACATGATTGGCGAGCAGTGGCTCAACAGCAACCTAACCACGCCCGACCCCATTGACCTGCACAGAACCCTGCGCAAGATGGTGGACGCGGGCTGTGATTACGCGGTGATGGAGGTCTCCGCCCACGCCATTTGGATGCACCGCCTGGAGGGCATGGTCTTTGAAGCCGGCTGCTTTACCAACCTCTCCCAGGACCACCTGGATTTCTTTGGCACCATGGAAAAATATTTTGAGGCCAAGCGCAGCTTCTTTATGTCCGGCGCTGTCAAAAATGCCGTCATCTCCCTGGATGACCCCTGGGCCTCCCGCATGAGCCAGGAATTGACCATGCCCAAAATCAGCTACGCCATCTGCACCAACGCTGATTTGTTCGCCCGTGACATCCAGATTCAGGAGGACGGCGTGTCCTTCCAATTAAGCCTGTGGAATGAGAAATATTACCCCGTGCACCTGCAGTTGATGGGCATGTTCAACATCTACAACGCCATCGCGGCGGCCGGCATCGGCTTGATTTTGGGCGCGGACCCGGAGGTCATCTGCCGCGCGCTTGAAAGCGTCTCCAGCGTGCCCGGGCGCGCTGAGGTGCTGGACACCAACACCGAATACAAGGTGGTTTTAGACTACTCACATTCGCCGGACGCTTTGGACAACATCTTAAGCGCCATCCGTGAGTTCATCCGCGGCAAGCTGATTGTGGTCTTTGGCTGCGGCGGCGACCGCGACCAGGGCAAGCGCCCCGTCATGGGCGCGATTGCGGGCAGGTTGGCTGATTTCTCCATCCTGACCAGCGACAACCCCCGCCAGGAGGACCCCAACGACATCCTGGACGCGATTGAGCAGGGCATCAAGCCCACCGGGGGCAACTACACCGTCATTGAAAACCGCCGTGAGGCCATCAAGTACGCGCTCAAGAGCGCAAAGAGCGGGGACGTCATCCTCTTGGCCGGCAAGGGCCATGAAACCTATCAGGAGATAGCCGGCATCAAGCGGCCATTTAATGAAAAGGTGATTGTCGCCGAATTGCTGAACGAAATCAGAGAAGAGGGCAAAACAGGTGCTTGAGCTGTTAAGCGCTGCGATTGCGCTGGTTGTGGTCTTCCTTTTGATGCCCGGCTTCATCCGCTTCATGAAGGAGCGGGGCATGGTCCAACCCGGGTATGACCTGGGCCCGGACTCCTTTAAAAAGAAAAAAGTGAAACCTCCGAACATGGGCGGCCTGGTCATCGCTTTGGGCGTCCTCTTGGCTTCCCTCATCATCAGCCAGCTCTCAGGCGCTGTTAACCATGTGCTGCTCTTGATGCTGGCCGCCTTTGGCGGTCTGGCCATCGGTTTTGCCGATGACTACATCAAGGATGTTCAGCGCCATCATGATGGCTTAAAGCCGCGCTACAAGCTCATCGGCCAGACCGCGGTCGGCCTCATCTTTTCCATCATCACGGCCAGCATGCTGGGCACGGCCATCCACCTGCCCTTCACCAAAACCACCTGGGATTTGTCCTATTTCTATGTGCCGCTCATGACGGTGCTCTTTGTCTTTATGACCAATTCCGCCAACCTGCAAGACGGGGTGGACGGCTTGATGAGCTCGGTCACCCTGGCCGGCAGCGCCGGGCTGGGCGCCATTGCCGTCATGATTCACGGCGGCAGCATCAACGATCCCGGCATTGCCTACGCCTGCTTTGCCTTAACCGGCGCCTGCCTGGGCTTTTTGGTGTACAACCGCCACCCGGCGAAGATTTACATGGGGGATACCGGCTCCATGTTCATCGGCGGCCTTTTGACCGGCGCCGCCATGCTGCTGCGGCTGCAATTGTGGCTCTTGCCCCTGTGCTTTACCATGATTGTGTCCTCCCTCTCCGTCATCGCCCAGCGCGTGTATTTCAAATTAACCGGCGGCAAGCGGCTGATTAAAATGTCACCCATCCACCATCATTTTGAGATGTCCGGCTGGAGTGAGAACACCGTGGCCCGCCGCTATACCATCGTGGTCCTGGCCCTGTCCGTCCTGGCTGCCTTGGCGGCCATCCCCATCGCGCCTTAAAGGGTGATATTCATGGATACATCTGCTCTAAATCAGGGTACTGTTTCGCTCTATCATGGCAAGACCGTGCTGGTGGTGGGGGCCGCGCGCAGCGGCATCGCGGCCGCCGAGCTGCTATTGAACATCGGCGCGCGCGTCATTCTCAATGACAGCAAGCAGGCTGAGGACATCCCGGTCCTGCCCGACGCCCTGTACCATCCTAACTGTCTTTTATATTTTGGGCAGCCTGCGGAACCCTTGTTCCCCGGCTGTGATTTTTTATTAATCAGCCCTGGTATCGCCATTGACGCCCCCCTGGTGCAAAAGGCCCGGGAAGCGGGCTTTTCTGTCATTGGCGAACTGGGCTTTGCCGCCTCCTGCGCCACGCAGGAGTTGGTCGCGGTCTCCGGCACCAACGGCAAGACCACCACGGTTTCCCTCCTGGGTGAAATCTTCAGCCAGGCCGGCCGGGTCGCCCATGTCGCGGGCAACATCGGTTACCCCTTGTCCGCGGCGGTGCTCCGTGCCAAGGCGGATGACGTGATTGTGGTGGAGGTGTCCAGCTTCCAGCTTGAAACGGCGGAGGGCTTTCATCCCAAGGCCGCGGCGCTTTTAAACATCACGCCAGACCACCTGGACCGGCATAAGAGCATGGATGTGTATGTGGGGCTCAAACAAAAATTGTTTCAAAACATGGGGGAAGAGGACGTCGCCGTCCTGAACGCTGAGGACGAAACGCTGAAAAAGATGGCAGGGCAATTGTCATCGCCCGTCGCCTGGTTCTCCCGCAGTGAGAAGGTTGATTCCGGCGCCGTCGTCCATGAGGGCCGGCTTGCCATCCTTGAAAATGGGCAATACCTGGACATCTGCGCGGTCAATGAGCTCAAGATTCCGGGCGCACACAACGTGGAAAACGCCCTGGCCGCCTCCGCTGTCGCGTATAAGATGGGCGTTCCGCTTCCCGTGATTGCCTACGCGCTTAAGTCCTTTATGGGCGTTGAGCACAGGATTGAGTTCACGGCTGAAGTGAATGGCGTGCGCTACCTCAATGACTCCAAAGGCACCAACCCCGATTCCACGGTCAAAGCGGTGGAATCCATGACAGGGGATACAATCCTCATCGCCGGGGGCTATGACAAGCAGGTGCCCTTTGACGCCCTGGCCAACACCATCAAAAACCAGGGCGCCATCCGCCACGCGGTGCTCCTGGGCCAAACCAGGGATAAGATAGCCTTAGCGCTTGAAGCGGCCGGGTTTTTAGACATCACCCTGGCAGACGGCTTGGAGGACGCGGTTAAACAGGCCGCCCGCCTGGCCAAGCCCGGCTGGCACGTGCTCTTTTCCCCGGCTTGCGCCTCCTTTGACATGTTCCATGACTATGAGGAGCGCGGCAGGGTGTTCAAGGCGCTGGTCCATCAACTCAAAGAGGAGGGCTGATTTGGCTTTCCTGCGCAAAAAAGAGAACAATATGGGCAGCCCAATGCCGCCAAACCAATATCCTAATCAGCATCCCAATCAACATCCTGATTTTGGGGGGCAGGCCTCATCTCCGCCTCCCATGTTTGATCTGCCGCCCATGACAGGGCAGGAGTTATATGAGGATGAGGCACCGCCGCAAAACGCTTACCAGACGCCGCCGGGCCAATTCCTCTTGGATGAGGGGCAAGGCGGGCAGGCTCAGCCCGCCCGGGGGATGGATCAAGGCAGGGGCGATGGCTTTTTGCCCGGGGATGGGCTTTATCCCGCGCAGGAGGAGCCGGAGCCTGACAGGGGAAGGCGTTCGCTGAGCCTTTTGATAACAGCCGCTGTCGTCATCCTGGTGCTGCTCCTCTTGCGCTTTCAGGTCTTTGTGGTCAGAAAGGTCAACATCTCCGGAACCTCCGCGGAACTCTGGCAGAGCGTGGCCCGCGAAACCGGATTAGACCATGGTATGTTCTACTTCTCGGTCAATGAGGACCGCGTGCGCGAGGGCGTGGAGTCCAACCGCTACTTAATCTTTGATTCCATGGAGAAAATCATCCCGGGTACGGTGAACCTCAAGGTCATCCAGCGCAGGCCCTTCGCCTTTTTCACCCACCTGGGCGTGGGCTATGTGCTGGCCAAAGACGGGATGATTTTGGAGCAGACCCGCGAACTCAAGGACGGCCAAAACCTGATGCAGGTCATCGGCCTGGCCGTCTGGGGGCAGCAAAGCCCGGGCTCCCTCCCCGCGTCCACCGACCCCGCCCAGTCAGAGACCCTGCTTGAGGTCTTTGAGGAGTTGTCCACCTGGGGCTTTGACGGGCAGGTGTATACCCTGGATATTGCGGAGAGCCTCAATTTGACCCTGCAAACCATTGACGGCTACACCATCAACCTGGGCAGCAGCGAGAATTTGCACGCCAAAATCGGCACGGTGGCTTCCGTTGTCAACGAGCTGCGCCGCAGGGGAATGACCGGCGGTATCATCGAGGCCACCCGCCCCGGGGAAGCGACTTACAGGGCTGAACAATAACAGACCAAATTCTGTTTAAAATACAATCTGGGTCCTTTACCGCCTTTGAAGTGGATTTGCTTGTAAAGGCTTGCATACTTATCACAAAAAGGTTACAATAAACCGACAGTGGGAACTGTTTTTCTGCGCGCAGATACAATCTGTCCTACAAAATGCGGAAAACCCCCAAGAAATGGAGTGAAATGCGATGAGGAGCACCATCAGCGTCATTGATTTTGGTACCAGCAAAATCGTTGCACTGATTGCGGAGGTCAGCGCCAGGCAACGTTGTGATATCATCGGGGCGGGCACGACGCCGTATGACGGATATGCCAACGCCAGGTGGAACAACGGCGCCATGGTCAATGAGGCAATCAGCACCGCCATCGCCACGGCCGAGGATCAGGCCCGTTCCTCCGTCAAGTCGGTTTATTGCGGCGTGCCCGGACAGTTCTCCAAGGTTTATTCCTTTGAGGTCAAGGTGGATTTGCAGGGCGCTGCCCCGCACGTCACCGCGCGGGATATTGCCGCCCTCTTCGCCATCGCGGATGAGCAGGTGCAGGGCATTCCCGGCACCCCCATTCACCGCAGCCCGGCCTGGTTTGTGGTGGATGACGGCAAAAAGACGCTGGAGCCCCTCAATCAGCACGGCAATGAACTGCGCGCGCTGATTTCTTACGTTGTGGCTGACCGCTTCTTCATTGAGGACATCACCCAGCGCCTGCTGGCCATCGGCAAGTCGGCCGCCGGTTTCTTCTCCACCCTCATTGGCGAGGGCATGCTCTTCATCTCCGAGACCGACCGCGACCGCACCGCGCTCTTAATTGACATTGGCTACCTCAACACCGACATCATCGCCGTTGAGGGCGACGCCATTATTTTCCATAAAACCCTGCCCTTGGGCGGCGGCCACATCGCGGCCGATTTGGCCTACGGTCTGGAAGTGCCGCTGGAATCCGCCGAGCAAATCAAGCGCGCCTTTGAGTTTGGCGCCGGCAGCACCAAGAACAGTTTTGACGTGGTGCTCTCAAACGGCGCTACTGAAACCTTCACCCGTGACAAGGTGGCTGAGATTTTGGAGCCCCGTGCCGAGGAAATCTGCGACGCCATTGTGAACGCGGTCAAGGACTCGGGCGTGCGCCTGGGCAACTGGTCCCCGGTGTACTTAACCGGCGGCGGCCTGGCCATCAACAAGGGCGGGCGCGAATACCTGTCCGAAAAGATGGACCGCCCCGTGCGCGAGTTGCCGCGCAAGGCCGTCAAGCTGTCCAGCGCCATTTATTCCAGCTCCCTGGGGCTTTTGGATTTGATTATTGATACCAAGAATACTGCCAACGCCAACCAGTCAGGCATTCGCGGCTTCTTCCGCGGCCTGCTCAATGGCTAAACAAAACCAACTTTAAGGAGGGCCATCCATGCAGGTTAAGCAAGTGGAGCCTGAAATCACTTCCAGTTTTGCGTCAATCAAAGTCGTCGGCTGCGGCGGCGGCGGCGCCAACGCGGTCAACCGAATGGTGGAAGCCGGCTTAAAAGGTGTTGAGTTCATCGCTGTCAACACCGACAAGCAGGCGCTGACCGCGTCCCGCGCGGACAAAAAAATCCAAATCGGCGAGAAGCTGACCAAGGGCCTTGGCGCCGGCGCCGTGCCTGAAATCGGCAAGCGCGCGGCGGAAGAAAGCCGCGAGGAAATCGCCTCCCACTTAAAGGGTGCTGACCTGGTCTTTGTCACCGCCGGTATGGGCGGCGGCACCGGCACGGGTGCTGCCCCCGTGGTCGCGGACATCGCCCGGGACATGAACTGCCTGACCATCGCCGTTGTTACCAAGCCCTTCCAGTTTGAAGGCAAACAGCGCATGCGCAACGCCGAGTCCGGCATCAATGAGTTAAAGCAATACGTGGACACCCTGGTCGTCATCCCCAATGACAGGCTGCTTGAAGTGGTTGCCCGCGGCACCTC